>JAEXRD010000091.1 GCA_023438245.1 Pseudomonadota bacterium
CCCCCCCCCCCCCCCCCCCCCCCCCCCCCCCCCCCGCTCGTCTCCCCCTAGTCGTCGTACTGCTTGGCGTAGGCCGCGTCGTCGTAGAGGGCCTCGCCGATGCTCTTCTTGCCGTAGTCGCGGATGATCTGCTGGCCCTGCGGCCCGGCCACGAACTCGATGAACGCCTGGGCGGTCTTGGCGCCGGGGGCGGCCAGGGCGTGGTAGGTGTTCACCAGGTACTTGTCGCCCTTGAACAGGATCTTGAGCTTGGGCATGGCCTTCTTCTCGGCGGCCCAGGTGCTGGAGTCGGTCATGAAGTAGCCGCCCTCGTCGTTGGCGCGCTTCAGGGTGGCGGTCATGAAGGCCTTGGTCACGATGTACCAGTCGCCGGAGGGCGTCAGGCCCGCCATCTTCCAGATGGACAGCTCCTTCTTGTGCGTGCCGGAATCGTCCCCGCGCGAGTAGAACTTGGCCCCTGCCGTGGCGATCTTCTGGTAGGCCTCGGTGGCGGTCTTGGCGTGGGCGATGTGCGCGGGGTCGGCGGCGGGGCCCACGATGAAGAACTCGTTGGACCCGATGAGCACGCGGCCCGCGGCCCAACCCTCGGCCACGGCCTTCTTTTCCGCCGCCGGGGCGTGCACCATGATCATGTCCACCTGCCCGGACTTGAGGTAGGCCAGCGATTCGCCGCTGCCGGCCTTGACCCAGTCCAGCCGGGCGTCGGCCTTCTTGGCGAAGGCCTCGCCCAGTTCCTTCAGCAGGCCCAGCTCGCCGGGGCTGCCCGTGGCCAGGCTGAAGGCGTTCTTGCCCGCGCCGTAGCTCTCGGTCACCTTGGCCTTGCCTCCCTCGCTTGCCATGGCCTGGATGGCGATCAGAAGCATCGCAAGTGTCATCAGCAGTTTACGCATTTGTCCCTCCCGGTTGTTTCTGGATTCGTGGTCAGGGTACGGGAGGGTTGGGATTTATGTCAACACGGGCATGATTGTGCACGCGTTGACAGCCCAGGTCAAAGGCCGTACTTCTGCGCCCAGCCAATTTGGGAGGAAATCCATGCGCGAGAAGGTGGAAGCCGCACTGGCCAAGGTCCGGCCCATGCTCCAGGCCGATGGCGGAGACGTGGAGCTGGTGGACGTGAGCGCGCGCGGCATCGTCACCGTGCGGCTGACGGGGCGCTGCAAAAGCTGCCCCATGTCGCAGATGACCCTCAAGGGCAGCGTGGAACGCATCGTCCGCCAGGAAGTGCCTGGCGTCAAAGCCGTCGAGAACGTCACGGAGTAGCATCTATGAGCGTCGTCACCCGTTTCGCCCCGTCGCCCACGGGGTATCTGCATATCGGAGGGGCGCGCACCGCCCTGTTCAGCTGGCTTTTGGCCAAGAGCAAGGGCGGCAGGTTCCTGCTGCGCGTGGAGGACACCGACCGCGAGCGCAGCACCCAGGAAGCCACCGACGCCATCATCCAGGCCATGGCCTGGCTGGACCTGGCCGCCGAAGGGACCGCCGTGTTCCAGAGCACTCGTTTCGACATCTACAACAGCTACATCGACAAGCTGCTGGAGACCGGCCACGCCTACTGGTGCAGCTGCACGCCCGACGAGGTGGAGGCCATGCGCGAGAAGGCCCGGGCCGAGGGCCGCAAGCCCAAGTACGACGGCCGCTGCCGCGAGGCGAACCTTTCGAACGGACCCGGCTGTGTCGTCCGCTTCAAGACCCCGTCCGACGGCGTCACCGCCTTCGAGGACATGGTGAAGGGCCCCACCGCGGTGCAGAACGCGGAAATGGACGACATGATCCTGCGCCGCAGCGACGGCTCGCCCACCTACAACCTGGCCGTCGTGGTGGACGACCACGAGATGGGCGTGACCCACGTGCTGCGCGGCGACGACCACGTGGCCAACACCCCGCGCCAGATCCTGCTGTACCAGGCCTTCGGCTGGGACATCCCCCGGTTCGGCCACGTGCCCATGATCCTGGGGCCGGACAAGGCCAAGCTTTCCAAGCGCCACGGCGCGCTCTCGGTCATGGAGTACCAGAAGATGGGCTACCTGCCGGAGGCCCTGGTGAACTACCTGGCGCGCCTGGGCTGGAGCCACGGCGACCAGGAGATCTTCAGCCGCGAGGAGCTGGTGCAGCACTTCCCGGCGGGCAACCTGGGCAACTCGCCCTCGGTGTTCGACGTGAAGAAGCTCGAATGGCTCAACGCCCACTACATCAAGGAATCCGCCCCCGCCCGGCTGGCCGCCCTGCTGCCCGAGTTCATCCTCGCCGGGGGTGAAGCAGAGGGCCTGAAGCTGGACGCCGCCTACCTGGAGGCCATCGTGCCGCTGTTGCAGCCGCGCGCCAAGACCCTGGTGGAGATGGCCGACATGGCCCGCTTCTTCCTGGTGGATTCCGGCGCGCTGAGCTACGACGAGAAGGCCGTGGCCGACCAGCTGAAGCCCGAATCGCGTGAGCTGCTCTCCGCGCTGCTGCCCATCTATGAGGTGGCTCCCGACTATTCCGACCACAAGGCGCTGGAAGCGGCCACCCAGGCCTTCCTGGACGAGCGCGGCCTGAAGTTCAAGGCCGTGGCCCAGCCCCTGCGCGTTGCCCTCACCGGCAAGACGGCCAGCCCCGGCCTGTTCGAGACCATGAGCGTGCTGGGCAGGGACGAAAGCCTGGCGCGCATCAAGCGGGCTCTCTCCCTCTAAGGTGGCACGCACATGACACACGCACCCTGCTTCGCCAGCGACAACTACGCGGGCGTCCATCCCGATGTGCTCCAGGCCCTCTCCGCGGCCAACGACGGCCCGGCCAAGGCCTACGGCGACGACGAAATCACCGCAGCCGCCCGCCAGCGCTTCAAGAAGCTCCTGGGCAACCGGGCCGAGGCCTTCTTCGTGTTCCTGGGCACCGCGGCCAACGTGCTGGCGCTCCAGGCCATGGTGCGGCCCCATCAGGCCGTGCTCTGCGCCGAGAGCGCGCACATCAACGTGGACGAGTGCGGCGCGCCCGAGGCCCGCATCGGCTGCAAGCTGATGACCGTGCCCGCGCCCGGCGGCAAGCTCACGCCCGAGCTGCTGCGCCCCTTCCTGGCGCACCTGGGCAACGAGCACCACAACCAGCCCAAGGCCATCTCCATCTCCCAGGCCACGGAGCTGGGCACGCTGTACACCCCGCTGGAGATCCGCGCCCTGGCGGACTTCGCCCACGCCCACCACATGTGGCTGCACATGGACGGCGCGCGCATCGCCAACGCCTGCGCCGCACTGGAGTGCACCGCCGCGGAACTGACCGTGAAGGTCGGCGTGGACGCCGTGAGCTTCGGCGGCACCAAGAATGGCATGATGTTCGGCGAGGCCGTGGTGTTCTTCCGCGCCGAGCTGGCGCGCGACTTCCAGTACATCCGCAAGCAGAACATGCAGCTCTGCTCCAAGATGCGCTTCATCTCCGCGCAGTTCCTGGCGCTCCTGGAAGGCGGCCTGTGGCTGGAGAACGCCCGCCGCGCCAACGCCATGGCCCGGCTGCTGGCCGACCGGCTCGCGGGCGCGCCCGGGGTGGAGATCACCCAGCCGGTTCAGACCAACGCCGTGTTCGCCAGGCTCGCGCCTGCCGCCACCCTGCGCCTGCAGGCCCGCTTCGCCTTCTACACCTGGGACCCCCGGGAGCACGTGGTGCGCTGGATGACCTCCTTCGCCACCACCAAGGCCGAGGTGGAGCAGTTCGCCGAGGCCGTGCGCCAGGAAGCGGCCCAGGGCTAGCGACCGGGGCTAGCCGACGTCAGCGGGGGCTTGCGCAAGGCGGCTCGCCGGGCGTAAGCCTGGAGCATGTCGCCCTCCGCTTTCGACGAAGCCGCCCCGCGCTTCCGCATCCTGCCCGAACCCCCGTCCGCGGGGGAGGGCGGTCTCGTGCTGGACCGGGCCACGGGCCTGGTCTGGACGCGCTCGGCCAATCCCCTGGGCTATCCGCTGCCCTGGGCCGAGGCCCTGGAGGCCGTGGCCGCCTGGAACCGCGCGGGCCTGCTCGGCCACGCGGACTGGCGCATGCCCAACCGCCGCGAGCTGCGCTCGCTCATCGACCACGCCCGGCGGCAGCCCGCGCTGCCCCCCGGCCACCCCTTCCGCGACGTGTTTCCGGGCTGGGTGTGGACCTCCACCAGCAAGGCCGGGCAGGAGGCCTACGCCTGGAACGTGCACCTGGAAGGCGGGCGCATGTTCTACAGCCGCAAGGACGAGTTCCGGCTGCTTTGGCCCGTGCGCGGGCCCATGCCCGGGCAGGCCGCCAACTTGGCGCGCACCGGCCAGCGGGGCTGCTTCGACGCGCTGGGCCGCGCGGTCGATTGCGCGGGAACGGGCCAGGACGGGGAATTGCGCCTGGGCGCGCCCTGGCCGGAGCCGCGCTTCCGGCGCGAGGGGCCGGGCATCCGCGACCTGCTCACGGGCCTGCTCTGGCTGGCTCCGGAACAGCTGACCCCAGAACGGCTGATTGGTGAGCCGCTGACCTGGGACCGGGCCCTGGAGCTGGCCTCCGCGCACGGGCCGGGCTGGCGGCTGCCAAGCATCGACGAGTTGGAAGGGCTGGTGGACGCCGGGCGCGCCGACCCCGCCTGGCCGGAGGAGCTTGCCCGGCTGTTGGCCGGTTCGCCGGGAGAGGCGCCCCCCCTCCGCGCCGAGGGCCTGTGGTCCGCCACCACCAGCGGCTTCGACCCGGCCTGGGCCTTCGTGCTCTATGCCCGCAAGGGCGCGGTGGGCGTGGGGTTCAAGCAGGGCGCGGAGTTTCTGGCCTGGCCCGTGCGCGGCCCGGAGGTTCGCAGTGTCCCGGTATAGCTAATCGTGATTCGTTGTCGCGAACTCATTGCTTTTGCTTGGCGAAAATCTTGCCTTCCGGGCTCCCCTGCGCTAAAGATGGCCGAACAGTGGCGTTCCGCGGGCCGCCTTCCGACCACGCGGAACCGTACCGCCCCCACGCCATCACAGGCCACCACAGGCCACCACAGGCCACCATAGGAGGGAACCATGACGACGCTTCCCGGCGCGCAAATGCTGCGCAACACCGCGCTCATCCTCATCATGTTCATGACCACCCTGTCCTTTGTGCCCAGGGCCGAGGCCAGCATGGTGCCCACGGCCCTGTCCCTGCTCTCCGAGGCCCGCGCCCAGGACCTGACCGTGGTGCAGAAGGTGCTGGAGAACAAGGCCGTGAAGGCCCGGCTTTCCGCCCTGGGCTACACCGACGAGGAAATCTCCGCCAAGCTCTCCCTGGTCTCGGACGAGGAGCTGAGCCGGCTGGCCTCGCAGCTCAACGCCCTTGAGGCCGGCGGCGACGGCCTGGGCATCCTCGTGACCCTGCTGGTCATCGTGCTGCTGGTGGTGTTGATCCTCAAGCTGAGCGACAAGACCGTCACCATCCGCTAAGGCCATGAGCTCCACCGGGCGGGTCCACACCGTACGGGCCATGCTGCTTGCCCTGGCGTGCGCCCTGGCGCTCTCCGGCTGCGCAGCAAGCCTGCCCTCCGGCTTCAGCCCGCCGGGGGGCAGGGCCATGGTGCCGGACATGCCCTTCCACCCCCAGGAGGACCACCAGTGCGGGCCCGCCGCGCTGGCCATGGTGCTCAACCGCCTGGGCGATCCCGCCAGCCCGGAGGACATCGCCCGGAGCATCTACCGCAAGGAGCTGCGCGGCACGGTGAGCCTGGACCTGGCCCTGTACCCGCGCACGCGGGGCTTTTCCACGCGTTTCTTCCGGGGCGCGCCCGGCGACATCGTCTCCGCCATCGACTCCGGCAGCCCGCTGCTGGTCATGGTGGACGAAGGCTTCGCGGGGGTGCGCGTCATGCACTACATGGTGGTGGTGGGCTACTCGCCCGAGGGCGTGCTGGTGAATTCCGGCCGCCGCCGCGAGCAGGCCGTGCCCTGGGGGGACTTCCTCCGGGCCTGGCAGGGCGCGGACAACTGGGCCCTGGCCGTGAGCCGCAGGGAGGCCCCGTGAGCCGCGCGCTGCCGCGTCTGGCGCTCGCCCGCGCCGTCCTGCTGCCTCTGCTGCCCCTTCTGCTTTGGGGCTGCGCCCTGCCGCAGATCGTCATCCACGACGACCCGCTCTCGGCCCGGGAGCACATGAAGCTGGGCATGGCCTACGAGGCCAAGGGCGAGGCCGCGCGGGCCGAGGGCGAGTACCGCCTGGCCGCCCGGCACGAGCCCCTGGCCCGGCTGTACCTGGGCAACCTGCTGTACGGCCAGGGCAGGCCCGACGACGCCGAAGGCGAGTACCGCACGGCGCTGAAGGCCCTGCCGGACAACCCGGAGGCGCTGAACAACCTGGCCTGGCTGCTGCACGAACGCGGGAAGAACACGGACGAGGCCGAGGCCCTGGCCGTCCGCGCCGTTGAACTGGCTCCGGCCCGGCCCGCCTTCCTGGACACGCTCCGGGCCATCCGCGCCGCGCGCGGCAGGTAGGGGGCGGCTTTCGCCTAGCGCCCGTAGAGCGTGCTGATGCTGGGCACGATGTCCAGGTAGGCCAGCGGCTCCGCGCCCTCGTTGCGAACCTGGAAGGCCAGGTTCGGCTCGATGTGCGCCGTGTCGCCGGGGCCCAGGTCCGTGGTGCGGCCCGTTTCCACAAGCCGCGCCCGGCCCGAGAGGACATGCAGCTGGTGCTCCCAGGGCGCGGCGCGCAGCGGCGTGTGGCCGCCGGGCGCAAGCTCCACGCGGCGGGTGCAGAACATGGGCGAGCGCTCCAGGTTCTCGGCGGTCAGCCAGCTCAGGGTCATGCCGCTGGCCCCTTCCTCCTCGATGGCCAGCGCCGGGGCCGAGCCTGCGGGCCGCACCACGGCGAAGGCCTTCTCGGCGTGCCAGCGGGCGATGCGCTCGCGGTTCTCCTCGTCCTCGCGGCGCATCTCCTCGTCCAGCTCGATGGGGAAGAGCGGCCCTTCCTGCACGATGCCCGCCAGCAGTTCCTCCTCGGACAGCGGGGCCGGGTTGGGCGCGCTGGGCGCAAGCGGGCAGAGCAGGATCAGCTTGGTCTTCTTGTTGGGCGCAAGGTTCTCGGTCATGGCCCGCACGTGCCTGCGGATGGCCGCGATGTCGCCCAGCACCTCCATGTGCTTGCTGGCGAACTGCGCCGTGGTGCTGAAGGGCCGCCCGCCCAGCAGGCGCTGGAAGTCCGCCAGGGTGAAGTAGCTCACGTCGCCGCGCTGCACGGGGTCCTTGGCGCGGAAGAACTGGGGGTGGGTCTGGCGGATGTACAGCAGGAAGGAGCTTTTCTGCCGCTCGCTGCCGAAGAAGCTCTCGGTGGAGATGAGCAGGTTGTGGCGCGCCACGCGCAGCAGTTCGTCCACCACGCGCTGCGAGCCCTCGATGTGCTCGATGGTCTCGATGCAGACCACGGTGTCGAAGCTGCCGTCCGCGAAGGGGATGTCCAGGGCCGAGCCGCAGCAGGTCTTGAGGCCGTAGCGCCTGCGGGCCACGGAAAGGGCGTGCCCGTCCAGGTCCAGGGTGGTCACGTCGGCCCGCAGCAGCTTCTCCATCAGGTGCGAGTGGTAGCCGTCGGCCCCGCCCACGTTGAGCACCCGGCCCAGGGTGAGCCTGTTCAGAACCTTGAAGATGGAGAAGGTGCGCGCGTAGTGCGCCAGATGCAGCGGAATGGTGTGCCGGAAGCCTTTCATGTAGCCGTAGATGGGGGCGTGCGCTCTTTCGTAGGGCATCCGGTGCTCCCTGTGGCGCGGGCCCGTGCCGGCCGCACCACGGCTTGGTGCGGTCAGGGCTCGTACGGCCGCAGAATCTCCATGAACACCGCCGGGTTGCTCACCGGCTCGAAACCGTAGCGGCTGTACAGCCCGTGGGCCGTGGAGGTGGCCAGCAGCCAGCGCCGCAGCCCCTGCAGGGCCGGGTGCTCCAGCACGCGCTGAACCATCCACTTGCCCAGCCCCCGGCCCCGGTGCGCGTCCAGCACGAACACGTCCGCCAGGTAGGCGAAGGTGGCGCGGTCGGTGATGGCCCGGCAGAATCCGGCCTGCCCGCCGCCCTGGTCCTGCGGGGCCAGCAGCGTGAAGCACAGGGAGTTCGCCAGGGAGCGCGCCACCACATCGCGCGGGATGCCCCGCGCCCAGTACGACTCCCGGCTGAGCCAGCCGTGCACCGTGTCCAGGTCGGCCAGGGCCGGGTCGTCGGACAGGGTGTAGCCGTCTTCCCTGCGCCACTCCACGGGGGGCCTCCTAGAGGTTGACGTTGCGGGCGGCCTCCAGCGTGGCCTCCAGGTCCGCGTCGGTGTGCGCGAAGGAAGTGAACGCGCACTCGAAGCCCGAGGGCGCGAGGTTCACGCCCGCGGCGCGCATCTGGCGGTAGAACTCGCCGTAGGTGGCGCTGTTGCCGGTCTTGGCGGTCTCATAGTCCGTCACCGGGGTGGCGGTGAAGAACAGGGTGAACATGCTGGCCACGTGGTTCAGCGTGATGGCCTGGCCCTTGGCGCGCAGGATGTCCGCCAGCTCATTGGCGAATTTCTTGGTGCGGGCCTCCAGGGCGGCGTAGTCGCTCTGCATCAGTCCGCGCAGGGTGGCGATGCCCGCGGCCATGGCCACCGGGTTTCCGGAGAGGGTTCCGGCCTGGTACACCGGCCCGCAGGGCGCGATCTTCTGCATGATGTCGCGCCGGCCGCCGTAGCAGCCCACGGGGAAGCCGCCGCCGATGATCTTGCCCAGGGTGGTCAGGTCCGGGCGCACGCCGTAGCGCTCCTGCGCGCCGCCCAGGGCCACGCGGAAGCCGGTGATGACCTCGTCGAAGATGAGCAGCGCGCCGTTCTTGGTGCAGATCTCGCGCAGGCCCTCCAGGAAGCCGGGCTTAGGCTCGATGAGGCCCACGTTGCCCGCCACGGGCTCGATGATGACGCAGGCGATGTCGCTGCCGTGGGCCGCGAACTGGGCCTCCACGGCCTTCAGGTCGTTGTAGGGGGCCAGCAGGGTCAGATTCGCGATGGCGTCCGGAACGCCCGGGGTGCCGGGGATGCACAGGGTGGCCACGCCGCTGCCCGCCGCCACCAGGAAGCCGTCGCTGTGGCCGTGGTAGCAGCCGTCGAACTTGAGCACCTTGGCCCGGCCGGTGTAGCCGCGCGCCAGGCGCACCGCGCTCATGGTGGCCTCGGTTCCGCTGCTCACCATGCGCACCATCTCCATGCCGGGCATGATGGAGCGGATCAGCTCGCCCAGCTCCACCTCCGCCGGGCAGGGTGCGCCGAAGCTGGCGCCCTTGTCCATGGCGGCCAGGGCGGCGTCGCGCACGGCCTTGTCCGCGTGGCCCAGCAGCATGGGGCCCCAGCTCATGACATAGTCGATGAGTTCCTGGCCGTCCACGGTCCACATGCGGCTGCCCGCGGCGCGGTCGATGAACACCGGCTCGCAGCCCACGCTCTTGCAGGCGCGCACGGGGCTGTTGACGCCGCCGGGCAGGATGTTGGACGCACGCTGGAACAGGGCTTCGGATTTGCAGGACATATTCGGCTCCCTCGGTGATTAATTAAGGAGTGGATTTTGATGTTGGTGCGGGGCTAAAAATAGCGCATGGAGGTCTTCTTCAGCTCGCGCACGCTCTGAAGAATCTGGAAGTCGGTAACGCCCGTGGCCGCCGAGATGGCCTTGACCACCTCCATGCAGTCGCCCGGGGCCTTGCCGTGTATCATGGTGTACAGATTGTACTTCCACTGCGGGTAGGTGCGGCGGATGTAGCAGTGGCTGATCTCCGGGCGGTCGGCCATGATCTTGCCCACGCGCTGGGCCTCGTCCGGGTCGTCTACGCGCCAGCTGACCATGGCGTTGTGGCCGTAGCCCGCCTTCTGGTGGCGCAGGGTGGCCCCGAAGCGGCGGATGACGCCATCGCCCTTCAGCCGGGAGAGCAGCTCCAGCACCTCGGCCTCGGTGCAGCCCGCCTGGGCCGCGATGTCCGCGAACGGGGTGGGGCTGTCGGGCAGGTCGGTTCCGGCCAGCGCCAGGATGCGCTTTTCGGTGTCCGTGAAGGTGGGCGCGGGCTTCTTGTGGCTCATGTGCGGCTCTCGCTTGGCTTTTGTGGTGTCATCGGGACGCGCCTACATACCCGAGGCCGCGCCCGCTGGCAACCGATGGGCTTCAGGACGGACGATCCCGTCCGCCACTCCCGGCCACCACTCCCGCCCGCCACTTCCGACCGATAATCCCGACCGCAAGCGCGGGGCTTGCCTCCACCACGGGCTGCGGGTATGAAGGGCCACACCCGGCGCCGCCCCTGAACTTCGGGGCAGGGCCGGGCAACGATTTCCAAGGAGCATTCACGCATGAAAGTCGCCGTTCTCGGCGCGGGGGCCTGGGGTACCACCCTGGCCGACCTGCTGGCCCGCAAGGGCGTTTCCACCACCCTCTGGGTCCGCGAGCCGGAGCTGCTGGCCGAAATGAAGGAGACCGGGCGCAACACCTGGTTTTTGCCCAAGTACGACCTGTGCAAGGACCTGGCCCTGCACGCCAACCCGGCGCGCGCCCTGGCCGGGGCGCAGGTGTTCCTGCTGGTGGTGCCCAGCCAGTTCCTGCGCTCCACCCTGGAGAGCTTCCGCGACATCCTGCCCAAGAAGCCCATCGTGGTCTGCGCCAGCAAGGGCATCGAGAACGGCACGCTGGCCCCCATGAGCACCGTGGTGATGGAGGCGCTGGAGGCGCTGAAGCCGCGCTACGCCGTGCTCTCCGGCCCCAGCTTCGCCGACGAGGTGATGCGTGATTTGCCCACCACCGTGAGCCTGGGCTGCGAGGACAAGAAGCTGGGCAAGCAGCTCCAGGAGCTGTTTTCCACCGAGACCTTCCGCGTGTACACCAACGAGGACTACCGGGGCGTGGAGCTGGGCGGCGCGCTCAAGAACGTCAGGGCCATCGCCGCGGGCATGGCCGACGGCCTGGGCTTCGGCCACGATGCGCGGGCCGCGCTCATCACGCGCGGGCTAGCCGAAATGAGCCGCCTGGGCAAGGTCATGGGCGCCAAGCCCAAGACCTTCATGGGCCTCTCCGGCATGGGCGACCTGGTGCTGACCTGCACGGGAGACCTCAGCCGCAACCGCCAGGTGGGCATGAAGCTGGGCCAGGGCCGCAAGCTCAAGGACATCCTGGCCGAGACCAAGACCGTGGCCGAGGGCGTGCGCACCACCGAGTCCGTGTATATGCTGGCCCGCCAGCACGGGGTGGAGCTGCCGCTCACCGAGCAGGTCTACAGGATTTTGTATGAAGACAAAGACCCGGCCCAGGCCGTGCGCGATCTGATGACGCGGGAGCTGAAGGGCGAGTAGGCGAGAGTGTTTATTTTAGATTAGCCGCTCTGTTTTTGGAAAGATCGGCTAATCTTATAACAAAATTATGTAGTGCATCGACTGTAAATGCACCACCCCACTCGAATACTTCCTCCTGCTTCCCCTTGCGCATCTTCTTCCAACGGTTTTCGATTTGAATTTCGACGATAGCCTTATTTTTCGAATGGAATTGAATATTCCAATGGGCAATTCCATGTCGCATTTGGCGCACAAGTTGTAACAATGTTGACACCTTCGCATTACCACCAGTCCTTCTTGGGAGAATCCACCCGTCCTTTTCTAGTCTTTGCAGGGTGTCACTGCCGCGGATCAACTCCTTTTCTTTTGGAAGAACAATTAACCCAAGTAACGAATTTATTAGTTGGGTGACCTCAAAGGCTTTTGAATTGTCTGATTTAGCGAGACCTTGAATCGTTCTTAGATTTTCTTCAGTTCTATAGATAAAGTCATAGTATACGTTGATGAATTCCATGTAGCCTCCATATGAACAAGTTTCTTCATGAAAAATTAGCCTTAAGGCGATAATATCAGTTTTGCGATTCGGGGCGCAACAAAAAAGCGGAGGAGCCCTTTCGGACTCCCCCGCTTCATTTTGTCATCTCTCCCTGATTCTTAAATCCGCACAGGCAGCTTCTGCGGCAGGCCGGAGAGCACCTTGCCGTGCTCCTTGTCCACTTCCTTGTCCACCAGAGTGCGCTCGGCGTGGCGGTAGGTCAGGCGGAAGGTCAGGTTGCGCTCGTCGCTGCCCTCGGGCGTGTACACCGCCACCAGCGCCAGGCTTTCCAGCAGCTTGGGCTTGATCTCGCGGATGGCCGCTTCGATCTGCTCCCCCTTCAGCGTGGCCGGGCAGATGACCGTGACGTCGCGCCGCACGGGCGGGAACACCGGCAGCTTGCGGAAGCTGGGTTTTGTCGCAGCACTGAGGCTGCGAAGCAGATCGGCGTCCAGGTCCGCCAGCCACACGTCCTTGCGGGCGTGGTAGGCATCGGCGATCTTGGGCTGCACCCGGCCGATGCGGCCGAGCAGGGCATCCCCGCGCTGCACGCGCACGCAGGGCTCCAGGTAGGGGTGGCCTTCTTCGAGGACATACTGGGCGGTGCCGAGGCGATAGTGGGTCAGCAGGTTCTCCACCAGGCCCTTCACGTCCAGGTAGTCGCCCTCGCCAGCCTCCCAGGGCCAGTCCTGCGCGTGGCGCGCGCCGTGCACCAGGATGCCCAGGCGCGAGTTCTCGCGGGCGGTGGTGTCGCTGGCGGGGTCGGAAACAAAGGCCTTGGCCACCTCGAACAGGCGCAGGCTCGCGTTGCCCTGGGCCAGGTTGTGGCGCACGTTGTTCAGCAGGCCCGGCGCGATCTGGGTGCGCAGCACGTTCTGGTCTTCGCTCAGCGGGTTGGCGATGGCGATACGGCCCTCGGCGGGCAGGTTCAGGCGGTCCAGGTCGTCCGTGCCCACGAAGCTGTAGTTCACGGCCTCGCGCAGGCCGCTGGCCACGCCCCAGGCCTTGAGGTTCTGGATGAACCCGAACTCGGTGTCGCGCATCTGCACGCTTTCGAGCGATTTCGCCACCTTGGGCAGCACGGCGGGGATGCGGTCCAGGCCATGCACGCGGCCGCACTCCTCGAACAGGTCCACCTCGCGCTCCAGGTCCAGCCGGTGCGAGGGCGAGGTCACGCTCCACTTGGAAGCGTCGGCGTCGTTGACCTCGCAGCCCAGGCCGGTGAGCGTGGTCTTGCAGAACTCAGCAGAAAGCTCCAGGCCGAGCAGGGCGTTGCAGCGGTCCAGGCGGAAGCTGTGGGTGCGCGTGGCCCAGGGCTTGGGCTCGCCCACGGCGATGCCCTTGAGCACCTTGGCGCCGGACACCTCGGCCATGAGCTGCGCGGCGCGCTCCATGGCGAACAGCGAGGCCACCTGGTCCACGCCGCGCTCGAAACGGTAGGACGCCTCGCTGGGCAGGGCCAGGCGGCGGGCGGTCTTGCGGATGGTGCCGGGGCGGAAGATGGCGCATTCCAGCAGCACCTCGGTGGTGGCGTCGGTGACGCTGGAATTGGCCCCGCCCATGACGCCCGCCAGCGCAACCGGGCGCTCCGCGTCCCAGATGAGCAGGTCGGAGGCGAGCAGCTTGCGCTCCTGGCCGTCCAGCGTGGTGATGGCCTGTCCGTCACTGGCAGGGGCGATGCGGATGACGTCGCCCTTCAGAAGATTGCGGTCGAAGGCGTGCAGGGGCTGGCCCAGTTCGAAGAGCACGTAGTTGGTCACGTCCACCACGTTGCTGATGGGCCGCTGGCCGATGGCCGTGAGGCGGTAGCGCATCCAGTCCGGGCTTTTGCCGATCTTGGCGCCGGAGAGCACGCGGGCGCGGTACACCGGGCAGAGCTCGCCGTCGGCGATGTCGATGCGCACCAGCTTCTCGGCGTCGCCCGCGGCGGCGTCCTCCACGAGATTCAGCTTCGGCAGGGTCAGCGGCAGGCCGAAGCCCAGCGCGGTTTCCCGGGCGATGCCCAGCACGGACAGGCAGTCGGCGCGGTTGGGCGTGATGGAGACCTCGATGACCTCGCGCTCCAGGTTCAGCACCTCGGTGATCTTCGCCCCGGGCTTGAAATCGGGGTTCAGCACCATGATGCCCGCGTGGTCCTCGGACAGGCCCAGCTCGCGCTCGGAGCAGATCATGCCGCGCGATTCCACGCCGCGCAGCTTGGCCTTCTTGATGGCCAGGCCGCCGGGCATGGTGGTGCCCACCAGCGCCACGGGCACCTTCTGGCCCTGGGCGACGTTGGGCGCGCCGCAGACGATCTGGAGCAGCTCCGGCCCGCCCACGTCCACGCTGGTGACGGAGAGGTGGTCGCTTTCCGGGTGGGGGGCGCACTGGACGACATGGCCGACGACGATGTCGGCGATGCCCTCGAAGGGGTCGAGGATGGCTTCGACCTCCAGGCCCTGCATGGTGAGCCGGTCGGCCAAGTCCTGCACTGTGCCCTGGTAGGGCGTGAATTCGCGGAGCCACTGCAAGCTTACAAGCATAACCGCCTCGCGGATGAGAAATGGTTCACGCGCGCCCCGTCCGCGTCACGATGGAGCGGGCGGGTGCGCGATGGAAGCTCTAGGCGAACTGTTCGAGGAAGCGCACGTCGTTTTCGAAGAACATGCGCAAATCGCCGATGCCGTACTTGAGCATGGCCACGCGCTCCACGCCCAGGCCGAAGGCGAAGCCGGTGACGGCCTCGGGATCGTAGCCCACGGCCCGGAACACGTTGGGGTCCACCATGCCGCAGCCCAGGATCTCCACCCAGCCGGTCTTCTTGCACACGCGGCAGGGCTCGCCCTTGATGTGGCCCGCGCCGCCGCAGAGCATGCAGGAGATGTCGACCTCGGCGCTGGGCTCGGTGAAGGGGAAGAAGCTGGGGCGGAAGCGGACCTTCGTATCGGCGCTGAAGAGCTGGCGCACGAAGGCGGTGAGGGTGCCGCGCAGGTCGGCCATGCTCACGTTCTTGTCCACCAGCAGGCCCTCGATCTGGTGGAACATGGGCGTGTGGGTGATGTCGGAGTCGCGGCGGTAGACCTTGCCCGGGGCGATGACGGCCACGGGGGGCTTGCGGCTCATCATGGTGCGCACCTGCAGGGGCGAGGTGTGCGTGCGCAGCAGGATGTTCTCGGAAACATAGAGGGTGTCCTGCATGTCGCGGGCGGGGTGGTCCGGCGGCATGTTCAGGGCCTCGAAATTGTACCAGTCGTTCTCCACCTCGGGCCCGGCCACGACCTCGAAGCCCAGGCCGGTGAGCACCTCGACGATCTCCTGCATGGCCAGGGTGACGGGGTGCAGGCTGCCCTGGGCGGGGCGGCGGCCCGGAAGGCTGGGGTCGAACCCGGCCAGGGCGTCCTTGGCGCTGGCGGCCTCCAGCTCGGCTTGCCTGCCTTCGAGCATGGAGGAAAGCGCGTTCTTGACCTCGTTGGCCTTTCTGCCCGCGGCGGGCTTGTCCTCGGGACCCATCTGGGCCAGGGCGGACATGGCCTCGGCGAGCTTGCCTTTGCGGCCCAGGAACTCGACGCGCAGGGATTCCAGGTCCTGGAAACTGCAAGCCTGACCCAGGCGCGCTTGGCACTCCTGGGTCAGGCCGTCGAGTCCTTCGATGAAGGACTGGATATTGCTCACGTGTGTTCCCTAACCCTTGGCCGCCTGAACGATCTGGGCGAACACGGCGGGCTCGCGCACCGCCAGATCAGCCAGAACCTTGCGGTTGAGGACGATGCCGGCCTTGTTCAGGCCGCCCATGAACTTGGAGTAGCTCATGCCGTTGGCGCGGGAACCGGCGTTGATGCGCAGGATCCACAGGCGGCGGAAGTCGCGCTTCTTCTGCTTGCGATCGCGGAAGGCGAAGCACAGGGCGCGCTCCACGCGCTCGCGCGCGGTGCGGTACAGGCGGCTGCCGGCACCAAGGTAGCCCTTGGCCATCTTCAGGAACTTCTTGTGCCGACGGTGAGCGGCAACTCCACGCTTAACTCTCATGTAAACTTCCTCCGAATCGTTTCAGCCGCCGGACATTTTGCCCGGACGGCACGCTCGTTGGCGTGAACGGGTTTGTGGTTAGCCGTAGGGCAGCAGACGCTTCACAGCGCCCAGGTTGGCGTCGTCGACCATGGCGCCCTGACCCAGGCGGCGCTTACGCTTGGCGCTCTTCTTGGTCAGGATGTGGCGCAGGTTCTGGCGGCGGCGCTTGAACTTGCCATTGCCGTTGCTGGTGAAGCGCTTGGCCGCACTCCGGTTGGTCTTCATCTTGGGCATGGGATTCCTCCTCAAACGTCACACGCGCCGGAAAAACCGCCGCGATTGTGTCTGGTGTTACTGCTTCCGCTACTTCTTCACGGGGGTCAGCATCATCACCAGGGTGCGCCCTTCGGCCAGAGCAGCCTGCTCCAGCTTGGCGATGTCCTGGGTGTCGACGACGACCCTGTCCAGCATGGCCTGGCCGCGATCCTTGTGCACGATCTCGCGTCCGCGGAAGAAAACGGCCACTTTGCAGCGGTCGCCGTCCTCAAGGAAGCGGCGGATGTGCTTCAGCTTGGTCTGGTAGTCGTGTTCGTCGGTCTTGGGCCGGAACTTGACTTCCTTGACCTGGATCACGGTCTGTTTCTTCTTGGCCTCTTGCTGGCGCTTCTGCTGCTCGTACTTGAACTTGCCGTAGTCCATGATGCGGCAGACGGGCGGGTCGGCGTTGGGCGACACCTCCACAAGGTCATACCCCTTGCTCTGGGCCAACGCCAAGGCTTCTGAAGTCGCCATGATCCCGAGCTGCGTGCCTTCATCATCGACAACACGCACCTGGGGTATCCGAATCCGCTCGTTTCGGCGGACGCCGTCGTCCTGGGGACGCTGGTCCTGCCTCCTAGGAAAAGCTATAGCTCATCCCTCCGCGCTTGAAAGGTTCCTGGGCCGCTTCACGGACGATCCGCGCGGCCTCGGCAAGCGGCACAAACCCGACATCGGCGCCCGCGCGCACACGCACGCTCACGCCGTCGGCTTCCACTTCCTTGTCGCCAACCACGAACATGTAAGGAATTCGCTCGAGTTGCGCCTCGCGCACCTTGTACCCAAGCTTCTCATTCCGCAAATCCGCTTCGGCGCGTATGCCCTGTTCCCGCAAAAACCGCAAGACTTTTTCCGCATGTGCGGCCTGGGCGTCGGTGACGGTGAGGATGCGCACCTGCTCCGGAGCCAGCCACACCGGGAAGGCCCCGGCGAAATGCTCGATCAAGACGCCCATGAACCGCTCCATGGAGCCCAGGATGACGCGGTGCAGCATCACCGGCCGGTGCTTGTTGCCGTCCTCGCCGATGTAGGACAGGTCGAAGCGGTCGGGCAGGGTGAAGTCGCACTGCACGGTGGCGCACTGCCAGCGGCGCTCCAGGGCGTCCTTGATGCGGATGTCGATCTTGGGGCCGTAGAACGCGCCGTCGCCCTCGTTGATGGCATACGGCATGCCCATGTGCTCCAGGGCGTCCTTCAGGGCCACGGTGGCGCGTTCCCAGTCCTCGTCGCTGCCGATGCTCTTCTCCGGCCTGGTGCTCACCGCGGCCTCGAACTCGAAGCCGAAGATGTCCATGACGTCGCGCACGAACTTCACCACGCCGATGATCTCCTCGCGCAGCTGGTCCGGGCGGCACAGGATGTGGGCGTCGTCCTGGGTGAAGGAGCGCACGCGCAAGAGGCCGTGCAGCACGCCGCTTTTCTCGTGGCGGTGCACGATGCCGTGCTCGAAGTAGCGCTGCGGCAGGTCGCGGTAGCTGCGCAGGCGGCTCTTGTAGATGATCATGTGCGACAGGCAGTTCATGGGCTTGATGCCGTAGGCCTGCTCGTCGATCTCGGTGAAGTACATGTTCTCGCGGTAGTTGTCGTAGTGGCCGCTCTTCTCCCACAGCTCTCGCCTCAGGATGAGCGGGCCCTGCACGAACTGGTAGCCGCGCTTGAGATGCTCCTTGCGCTCGAAGTCCTCCAGGATGGCGCGCACCAGCGCCCCCTTGGGGTGCCACAGCACCATGCCGCCGCCCACCTCGTCGTGGAAGCTGAACAGGTCCAGCTGGGTGCCCAGCTTGCGGTGGTCGCGCTTCTTGGCTTCCTCGATGCGGTCCAGGTAGGCCTTGAGGTCCTTGGGGTTGGCCCAGGCGGTGCCGTAGATGCGCTGGAGCTGCTGGCGGTTCTCGTCGCCGCGCCAGTAGGCCCCGGCCACGCTCATGAGCTTGAAGGCTTTCAGCAGGCCGGTGCGGGGCACGTGGGGGCCGCGGCAGAGGTCGGAGAACTCGCCGTGGGTGTACACGCTGACCTCGGTGACGCCCATCTTGGCCTCAAGGTCGCTGATGAGCTCCACCTTGTAGGGCTCGCCCTCGGCCGCGAACTTCTCCTTGGCCGCCTCGGCGGTCATCATGGCGCGCGAGAAGGGCTTGTCCGCCCCCACGCTGCGGATCATTTCGGCCTCGATGGCCTCCAGGTCCTCGGGGGTGAAGGGGCGCTCGTAGTCGAAATCGTAGTAGAAGCCGTGCTCCACGGCGGGGCCGATGGTGACCTTGGCGGTGGGGAACAGCTTCTTGACCGCCTCGGCCATGAGGTGGGCGGTGGAGTGGCGGATGAGGTCCAGCCCTTCTTCGCTGTCGGCGAAGATGGGCTCAAGGGTCGAGCAATCGGCGGTCACGGGGGCGGAGAGGTCCAGGATGGCCTCGCCGCAGCGGGCGGCCACGGTGTTCTTGAACTGCTTGCCCGACAGGGCCTGCTTGAAGGCATCGGCGATGGAAGCGCCGGATTCCACGGAAACGTCCTGACCGGCCACGGTGACTTGCACGGCGAACTCTCCTTGCTTGAGCCCCCGGCCTTGGGCTTCCGGCGGCAAAAAGTGGAAAGGGAGGCGCTTGGCCTCCCTTTCCGGTAACTATGGTAGGCACGAGGAGACTTGAACTCCTGACCCCTTGCGTGTCGAGCAAGTGCTCTAACCAACTGAGCTACGCGCCTAAATTGCTCAAGGGAAGGACCGTTTACCCAAACCCCCGGCGCTTGTCAACAGAAACGGGGCAAGGTTCTCAGCCTTTTTCGCCAAGCCGCCCCAAAGCCTCGCGCGCGGCCTGTCCCACGGTGAGGCCCGCCAGCTCCTCGCCGTTGAAGCGCTCGAAGGAGGCCGGGTCGTCCACGAGGACCCGCAAGGCCTGGCGCACCTGGGGAAAGTCCCCGCCAGCGCAGACCAGGCCCAGGGCGTAGGCGCACAGGCCCCGGTTCGCGGCGTCCTCTTCGGCCAGGCCCGCCAGCAGGGCCGGAAGCTCGGCGCGCAGCAGTTCGGGCCGGACCTCGGCCAGCCGTCCCAGGGCCCAGAACACCGAGCCCCGCAGCGGCACGTGCTCCAGGTAGTTGCCCTCGCCCACGGTCTCCTCGCGGACGTAGGAGGCCAGCACGCGGTGGAACTCCCCGGCCAGGCGGGAATGCCGGGCCAGGCTCTCGCCCAGGGCCTCGGGCGCGCCCCAGCCCAGGCCGCCGGATTCCTCGTTCAAGCGCCACAGGCACTGGCGCAGGATGACGCGGGCCTTCTCCAGGCCGCCCTCGGCCTTGTCCTCGGCCATGCGGGCCACGGCGCGGCCGAAGGCCTCCACGCTGCGCCAGCGCACCAGCGGGTCGGGGTCCAGCAGAAGCGAAAACAGCGGGCCGGGCAGGTGCGCCGTAGGCACCTGGTCCAGCTCGCTGAGTTCCCGCCGCCAGTCCGGGCCGGAGAGCCCGGCGCGGATGCGGCGCTTGAGGTCACGGAAATGGGCCACGGGACCCTCCGCGCGTTTTACTTCAGGTTCTTGGCGATGTCGTCCAGCAGGGCCTGGGGCACCTCGTAGCTGGTCTCGGCGGCCTTCTTGACGCAGGCGTCGGCCTCGGCCCACTGGCCCAGCTCGGCGTGCACAAGGGCCAGGTTGTTCCAGGCCGGGCCGAACTGGGGCTGAAGCTCCACGGCCTTCTTCAGGTGCACCAGGGCGTCCTCGAACTCCCCGCGGGAGAAAAAGGCGCTGCCCAGGGTGGCCATGGCCTGCACGAAGCCGGGATCGTACTTGATGGCCTTCTGCAGGGCCGGGATGGCCTTGTCGGAGTCGCCCAACTGCATGAGCACGAAGCCGATGTTGCCCCAGGGCACGGCGAAGAACGGGCGCTGCAGGGTGGCCTGGCGGTTGAAGTTCAGGCAGCCTTCCAGGTCGCCGCGCTGCAGGCAGATGCCGCCAAGCTGCACGTAGGCCTCGGCCATCTTGGGCGAGTTGGCCACGGCCTCGCGGAAGCTCCGCTCGGCGTCAATGAACTCGCGCTTGGAGAGGTAGGCCACGCCCAGGTTGTAGTGGGTGTTGCCGCATTCCGGATTCTGGGCCAGCCCCTGCTTGAGGTGGGCGATGTACTCGTCGACGTTGGCGAACTGCTGGGACATGGTGTCTCTCCGAGGATTCTACTTCAGGGTGATGCCGCGCTCTTTGAGCCGGGCGTTGTACCAGTCGCTGAACTCCAGGATGGGCCGGACCTTCTCGATGTTCATGACGAGCAGCACCATGAACTCCGACAGGGTCTGCATGTAGTCCGGGTCCGGCTTGGCGGGCAGCGACTTCATGTAGCGGTTCAAAAGATCGTGGGTGGTGAACCCCATGGCGTCCACGCGGATGTCGATGGGGTCGAAGGGCTCCTGGTAGGGGTTCCAGTTCTCGTAGCCGATGCGGTCCACGAAGCGGCGGCGGCGCGGGCTCATGCGCTCGTACATCTGGCGCTTCTGCTCCTCCACCTGGTCGTCGGTGTACATGGGCTTGGGAGTGTCCACGCGCTAGCCCTCGCTCTTCTTGGACGTCTTCTTGGCGGCGGGCTTCTTCGCCGCGGCCTTCGGGGCGGCGGCCTTCCTGGGCCTGGGCTCGGCCACGCCGATGGTGAAGCTCTTGGGCGAGCAGCCGGAGCAGCCGCCCTTGCTCTCCGGGTTGCAGCCGGAGCACTCGGCCAGGCCCTTGCCCGCCTTGCCCTTGGCGCCCATCGGGCCCTGGATGGGCTTGGTGGGGCGGGCCGGAGCCTTGGCGGGGGCGGTCTTGGGCAGCATCTCCGCGGTGACGCCGGGGATGCCCGTGGGTTCCGGGGCGGCGGGCTCGGGCTTGGCCTGGCCCACGCCCAGGTACTCCTCGCTGTAGTCGGTCATCAGCGCCAGCGACAGGGGCACGAGCAGCTCGCCCAGGCCCTTGTAGCGGCTGTTGAGCGTGGCGGCCAGCTCGTGCGAGAGGGCGTACAGCCTGTCCTGGATGCGGTCGAGGTACACGGTGGGGTAGGGCTTGCCCTTCTCGAAGGCGGACTTGCCGCAGATGTGGGCCTCCCCGCCGATGGCCGTGGGCACGCCGTAGATGCGGCAGGTCACGGGCCGGGCCTCGTACATCTCGCACAGGCCCTCGTCGTTCAGCAGCGGGCAGCGCACGCGCACGGCGGCCATCTGCTTCAGGATCTCCGAGGCATTGGCCCCTTCCTTCATGGCCTTGTGGGCGTCGCGCTTGAGCTTGTGCACGGCGCGGTCGGCCTCGTCGGCGCGCTCCAGGATGGCGGTGCGCGCAAGGCCCGAGAATTTCTTGTTGAACAAGGCGTTGATGCGCAGGGCCTCCACCAGGGTCAGGTCGAACAGGGCGTGGCAGCAGTCGCTGCAACCCTTTTCGCAGCGCACGTTGTCGCTGAACTTTGCGCGCACGGTGTTGAAGACCTGGTCGGCCTCGCCGATGATCGCCTCGTACTTCTTGAAGAATTCACTGAAATCAAGGGCCATTGGGCTCTCCTCACGGGAACTTCGCCGCCCGGGCTGGAGCCGGGCTTGTGCGGAAATATGGGAACGCGGGGGCGGTCTGTCCAGGGGCAAGACGTCAGGTAAGCATACAAAAAAGCCGGGTTGCCCCGGCACTCGCTCCGCCGTGTGCGGCGGACGTCCCCCTCGCGCTCTGCGCCGCAGCCGGGCCAGGCCCAGCGCCGCGCAAAATATGGACGGAGGCGGCGGACCGCCTCCGTCCGTACAGCCCTAGGGCTGCGAAACGCTTACTCTTCCTCGATGACGATGGCGTCCTGCTCGCAGACTTCCACGCAGGACTCGCAGCCCAGGCACTCTTCCATGTTCACCGGAACGGCCTTGCCATCCTGCAGCTCGTAGACTTCCACGGGGCAGACATCCACGCACTCGCCGTCGCCGATGCACTTGTCGTTGTCGACAGTAACTTTGTAGCCCATTGTACCCTCCAGGTATGTAGATAGATATCGTCAGTCCCGTCCGTTTCGTCCCGCGCCGCGGAGTCAAACCGGACGGGCCAGGCGCCGTTTTCACGCCCCCCTCGGGGCATGGCAAGCTCTAGGCTTCGGGCTAGCTGATATATCCAGCAAGCCTCCCGTGTCAAGCCAAAGCGAGAAAACTACGTGTCTGTCGCGCCTGGCGGGATTCGGTCCTGGTTGTGGTCCGCACCCATCCGGGCTATCCTGCCCCGGACCGGCCACCCGGACCCGCACAGGGCGGGGGCCGCAAATCACCCCCGCGAGGAATCCCATGTCCACCCAGCCCATCTTCACCCAGGAAGAACTGAGGAAATACGCCCGCACCCTCTGGTGGGGCCTGAACACCGCCCGCATCAATCCCTACAAGCCCGGCGACCTGATCCTGCTGCGCTTCGACCAGCCCGCCACCCCCTTGGCCGAGGAGGTCTTCGACCTCTTGATGGAGGAGGGCATGGTTCCGGTGGTGCGCCAGAACCTCACCAGCAGCATGGAAAAGGGCTTCTATTCCAAGGGCAGCGAAGGCCAGATCACCGCCGTGCCCCCGGGCGACAAGGAACTGATGCACGGCCTGTGCGGGCTCGTCTCGCTCATCGCCCCGGCCTCGCTGACGCACCTCTCCGGCGTGGACCCCGCGCGCATCGGCAAGGCCGCCGTGTCGCGCAAGTTCCTGCGCGAGATCATGGAGGGCCGCGAGCAGACCGGCGACTTCGGCTGGACCCTGTGCGCCTACCCCACCGAGGAGCAGGCCCGCTGCGCCGGAATCTCCGTGGAGGAGTTCGCCCGCCAGATCCGCCGGGCCTGCTTCCTGGAGGACGCCGACCCCGCCGCCCGCTGGCAGGAGGTGTTCGACGAGGTGCAGCGCGTGAAGCAGTGGCTGGGCTCGCTGGCCATCGCCTCGCTCCATGTGGAGAGCGCGGGCTGCGACCTCACCGTGACCCCCGGCGATGAGCGCCGCTGGCTGGGCGTGTCCGGCCACAACATCCCCAGCTTCGAGATCTTCCTCTCGCCGGACTGGCGCGGCACCACGGGCGTGTACTTCGCCGACCAGCCGTCCTACCGCTCGGGCAACCGGGTGGAGGGCGTGCGCCTGGAGTTCAAGGAGGGCCGCGCCGTTTCCGTCACCGCCGCCCAGGGCGAGGAGTTCGTGAAGAAGCAGCTGGCCATGGACGAGGGCGCGGCCCAGCTGGGCGAGTTCAGCCTCACCGACCGCCGCTTCTCGCGCATCGACACCTTCATGGCCAACACGCTGTTCGACGAGAACTACGGCGGGGCGCACGGCAACTGCCACGTGGCCGTGGGCGCCTCCTACGCCGACACCTTCTCCGGCGACCAGGCCAGGCTCGACGCCGAGCTCAAGAAGCAGCTGGGCTTCAACGACTCGGCCCTGCACTGGGACCTGGTGAACACCGAGGACAAGACCGTCACCGCCACGCTGAAGGACGGCGCGAAAAAGGTCATCTACCAGGGCGGCGAGTTCCAGATGGACTAGCTCAGCAGCGCGGGAGGCCGCATGGACCAGAACCGGGAGCAGCGGGTCGACGACGCCCTCAGGCGCATCTTCGTGGAGGCCTACAACCTCGCCTCGCCCTTCATGGACGGGCAGGGGCAGTGGCTTTCCCAGGCCCACGAGTGCCTGGCCAACGACGCCCTTGCCAGGCGCTTTCCCAGCCTTGCGGACATGCGGCTCATGGCCGTGCTGGCCACCATCGCCGGGGTGCGGGCCTCGGGCCGCGTGCCCGTGGACTAGCCTGCGGAGCTTTGCGCGTTTCGGCCCCGGGCTCTTGCGAGAAAACGGGATGGCGCGTACACTCGGGGCAAGGATCGCAGTGCTTCAGGGGAGGAAGACGCGCATGGCTGACGGCGAAGCGCCTGTTGTGGGAATGAATCTGGCCGCCTTGGCCGAGGGCTTTGTGGGCAGCGAGGATGTGCTGGCCCAGATGCTCGGCCTGTTCGAGACCCAGGCCCGCGAGCGGCTGGCCGAGCTGGACGCCGCGCTGGCCTCGGGCGATGCCGAATCCGGACGCAAAACGCTGCATTCGTTGGTGAACATAGCCGGAGCCGTGCGCGCCTACGCCCTGGCGGACCTGGCCCGCCGCGCGGGCGAGGCCCTGCGGGGCGAGGACCTTCCCGCCGCCCGCGAGGTGGCCGTGGGCCTGCGCGAGGAGGCCGGGCTTGTGCTGCGCCAAGTGGCGTGCCTGCTGGCGCTCTACCGGCAGTCTCCGGCCGCGCTCTGGAGCTCGCCCCTGCCAAGGTAGCCTTCGCACAAAGGAAGACGCCCGCCAGGATGCTCTCCCGGCGGGCGTCTTTTTTGTTTGCGGAGCGGGGTCTACAGCCCGGCCAGCAGAATCTCGCCGAACTCCTTGCAGCCCACGGCCTTGGCGCCCTCGATCTGGGAGGCCAGGTCCACCGTGACCTTGCGGGCAGCGATGGCCCCCGCGACGGACGCGTGCACCAGCTGCGCGGCCTCGAACCAGCCCAGGTGCTCCAGCATCATGGTGCCGGAGAGGATGAGGCTGCCGGGGTTGGCCATGTCCTTGCCCGCGATGGTGGGGGCGGTGCCGTGGGTGGCCTCGAAGAAGGCCAGGGTGTCGCTCATGTTCACGCCCGGGGCCAGGCCCAGCCCGCCCACCTGCGCGGCCAGCGCGTCGGATATGTAGTCGCCGTTCAGGTTGGTGGTGGCGATGACGCTGTACTTCTCGGGGCGGATGAGCGCCTCCTGGAACATGGCGTCGGCGATGCGGTCGTTGACGACCACGGGCTTCTTTCCGCCCTCGGCGGCCTCGGCCTCGGTCATGGTGAACTCGCCGAACTCGGCCGCGGCCATCTCATAGCCCCAGGCGCGGAAGCCGCCCTCGGTGAACTTCATGATGTTGCCCTTGTGCACCAGGGTGACGGACGGGCGCTTCTGGTCGATGGCGAACTTCACCGCGCGGCGCACCAGGCGCTTGCACCCGGCCTCGGTCATGGGCTTGATGCCGATGGCGCACTCGTCGGTGACTTTCGCGCCCATCTCGTCGCGCAGGAAGGCAACGACGCGCTTGGCCTCGGGGGTTCCGGCGGCCCACTCGATGCCCGCGTACACGTCTTCGGTGTTCTCGCGGAACACCACCATGTCCACGCGCTCGGGGTGCTTCACCGGGCTTTCGATGCCGGGGAAGTACTTGATGGGGCGGATGCAGGCGTACAGGTCGAACACCTGGCGCAGGGTGACGTTGAGGCTGCGGAAGCCCTTGCCCACCGGGGTGCCCAGGGGGCCCTTCATGGCCAGCTCCGCGCCCGCAAGCGCGTCCAGGGTGGCCTGGGGCAGGTTCTCGCCGGTCTCGCGCACGGCCTTCTCACCGGCCAGGATTTCCTTCCAGACCAGCTTCTTGGAATCGCCGTAGGCCTTCTTCACAGCGCCGTCGATGACCGGACGCGCCGCGGCCCACACTTCCGGCCCGATGCCGTCGCCCTCGATGAAATAGACTACCTTCTCCACCTCTCAAGCCCTCCGAAGAAAATTCGCGGCCCGTTCCGCACGGTTGGGTCCGGCGCGCGCGTGCCACTTGATAGCCGGGGTTCGGCCCCGTGGCAAGTGCGCAGGCGCGGCCCGCCAGTTGATGGGACCAACCGGACAGGGGCGCCGCTTGACATCTGGCCCGGTGGGAAGTACTCACCCACCATGCGTACGTGTTGTGCACATATTCCCGGCGCCCTGTGTGGGTGCTGGTGGCGCTGGTGGCAGAGTTATTGAAGCCGCCGGCTTGACGGATGCCCGTTTCAAGGGCCGCGGACTTCAGACCGCGGCCCTTTTTTTGTGCATCGGCATGGATGAACACTCCGGGGCAGGCGGTCTGAACAAGGCGGCCGAACCCCGTTTCCTGTAGGAGGAAGACCGCAATGGAGACCAGAATCAACCTGCCCCAGTCCGAGATTCCCACCGCGTGGTACAACGCCCTGCCCGACCTGCCGACCCCGCTGGCCCCCCCGCGCGACCCGGCCACCGGCGACATCCTGACCCCGGACAAGCTCCAGCCCATCTTCGCCGACGCCCTCATCGAGCAGGAGATGAGCCCCGAGCGCTTCATCGCCATCCCCGAGCCCGTGCGCGACATCTACCGCCTGTTCCGCCCCACGCCGCTGGTGCGCGCCACGCGCCTGGAGCAGGCCATCGGGGCCAAGTGCCGCATCTACTACAAGAACGAGTCCGTGTCCCCCTCCGGCTCGCACAAGACCAACACATCCGTGCCCCAGGTGTACTACAACAAGCTCCAGGGCGTGCGGCGGCTCTCCACCGAGACCGGCGCGGGCCAGTGGGGCACGGCGCTTTCCTTCGCCTGCAGCATGTTCGGCATGCAGTGCACCGTGTACATGGTCAAGGTGAGCTACGAGCAGAAGCCCTACCGCAAAATCCTCATCAACAGCTACGGCGGGGAGATCTTCCCCTCCCCCTCCGACAAGACCGCCGCGGGCCGCGCCGCCCTGGCCAAGGACCCGGACTGCAAGGGCAGCCTGGGCCTGGCCATCAGCGAGGCCGTTGAGGACGCCGCCACCCACGAGGACACCAAGTACACCCTGGGCAGCGTGCTGAACCACGTGCTGCTGCACCAGACCGTCGTCGGCCTGGAGACCGAGAAGCAGCTGGCCATGATCGGCGAGAAGCCGGACTACCTGGTGGGCTGCGTGGGCGGCGGGTCGAACTTCGGCGGCCTGGTGCTGCCCTTCCTGCCGCGCAAGCTCGCGGGCGAGAACATCACCTTCGTGGCCGCCGAGCCCCGGGCCTGCCCCACGCTGACCCGCGGCAGCTACCGCTACGACTACGGCGACATGGCGCGCTTAACACCGCTGCTCAAGATGCACACCCTGGGCCACGCGTTCATGCCCGCGCCCATCCACGCCGGCGGGCTGCGCTACCACGGCGAGGCGCCCATCGTGTCCAACCTGATGGAGCAGGGCCTGCTGGACGCCCGCGCCTACTACCAGGGCGACTGCTTCGAGGCGGCCATGCTGTTCCTCAAGACCGAGGGCTTCCTGCCCGCGCCGGAGACCAGCCACGCCATCGCCAGCGCCATCGACGTGGCCAAGACGGCCAAGCCCGGCTCCTGCGTGGTGTTCCTGTACTCCGGCCACGGCATGCTCGACCTGGCCAGCTACGACGCCTACCTGCGCGGCGATTTGACCAATTACGAGCTGCCCCAGGACCAGATCGACCAGGCGCTGATGATGTGCCCGGACGTGAAGGGATAGGGGCCGCCTCGAAAAGCGCCTTTTGCTCCCTGGACTTCGCCCAGAGCCGGTCCGGGGCCGTGGCTGTTCCGGAAGCGTACTCTCCCCGGCCCCGGACCGGCTCTCTTCTTGCCACTGAACAAAATTCATCTTTTGGAGGCGGCCCCGGCGCAGACGGGTGGGAAGGATGGCAAAAAGGGGCCGCACGGCCCCTTCCTTTTTGTGCGATTCGCGGTTGACAACGCCCTCCGAGAGGCAGAGCATGCTCCCCTGTCAGGGGATACCCCTGCGCTTGGCGTGGCGGCGAAGACACCAGACCTGTCCCGCGCCAGAGGGAGCGAGCTGCCTATGATAGCCTGGTTGGAAGCCCAGCGGGCTGGGCTCTTCAGCAAGAGCCACATCGTCAACAACCTGCTTTCCGGCGCTGTTGTGGGCGTGGTGGCCATACCGCTGGCCATGGCCTTCGCCATCGCCAGCGGGGCCAAGCCGGAGCAGGGCCTGTACACGGCCATCGTCTCGGGCATCCTGGTCAGCATCTTCGGCGGCTGCCGCCTGCAGATCGCCGGGCCCACCGGCGCCTTCATCGTCATCCTCTCGGGCATCACCGCCAAGTACGGCATCGCCGGGCTGCAAATCTCCACGCTCATGGCGGGCGTCATCCTGGTGGCCTTCGGCCTGGCCAAGATGGGCGCGGTCATCAAGTTCATCCCCCGGCCCGTCACGGTGGGCTTCACCAGCGGCATCGCGGTGATCATCTGGGTGGGCCAGTGGAAGGACTTCTTCGGCCTGCCCAAGCCGGCGGGAGACGACTTCCACGAAAAACTCGTGGAGCTGCTGGGCTCGTTCGGCCAGCTGCATTCCCACACCACGCAGCTGGCGATCCTGGCCCTGGCCATCCTGCTCATCAGCCCGCGCATCATCCGGCGCGTGCCCTCGCCGCTGGTCTCCATGGTGGTGGTGACGGCGGTGCAGAGCTATTTCCAGTTCCCCGGCGTGGCCACCATCGGCTCGGCCTTCGGCGGCATCCCCAGCACCCTGCCCATGCCCAGCCTGCCCGCCTTGAACATGAAGGACCTGGTGGCCCTCGTGGGCCCGGCCTTCACCATCGCCTTCCTGGGCGCCATCGAGAGCCTGCTCTCCGCCGTGGTGGCCGACGGCATGGCCGGAACCCGCCACAACTCCAACCAGGAGCTGGTGGGCCAGGGCCTGGCCAACATCCTCTGCCCGGTGTTCGGCGGCTTCGCCGCCACCGGGGCCATCGCCCGCACCGCCACCAACATCAAGAACGGCGCCACCAGCCCGCTCTCCGGCGTGGTGCACGGCCTGGTGGTGCTGGCCACCATCCTGGTGCTGGCCCCGCTGGCCGCCAACATCCCGCTGTGCAGCATGGCGGCCATCCTCTTCGTGGTTGCCTACAACATGTGCGAGGCCCGGCATTTTGCGGACATCGTGCGCACCGCGCCCAAGGCCGACATCGCCATCCTGTTCATGACCTTCCTGCTCACGGTGTTCGCCGACCTGGTGGTGGCCGTGAACATCGGCGTCGGGATAGCCTCGCTCATCTTCATGGGCCGCATGGCGGCCTCGGTGCGCGTGGGCCTGGACGACAAGGCCACCCGCGAGCTGTACAACGCCGACGAGAAGGGGGCCCAGGCCCACGGCTACACGCACACGCCCGAGGAGATCGCCGAGTTCGACCGCTGCTGCAACGCCGACGTGGTGGTCTACACCATCAGCGGGCCGTTCTTCTTCGCCGCGGCGGAGCGCATCGAGGGCATCATCAACTCCATCAACGTGGAGTTCACCACCGTTATCCTGCGCTTCCACCACGTGCCCTTCGTGGACGCCACGGGCGTGGAGACCTTCCGCAACATCATCCGGCGCATGGACAAGTCGGGCAAGCGCGTCATCCTGTGCGGCATGCCCCCCTACGTGCGCGGCATGTTCGAGAAGGGCGGCATCCTGGAACTGGTGGGCAGGCACAACATCATCGACCGGGTGGAGGACTACCACACCGTGTGCGCCTGCAAGCTGGAGGGGTAGGGGGCCGTCTCCAAACGGTGTCTTTTGCTCCCTGGACGTCGTCATGAACCGGTCCGGGGCCAGGGCTGTACCGCGTAAAGTACTATCCCTGGCCCCGGACCGCTTCATTTCTTGCCAGGAACCAAAATCCATCCGCTTGGAGACGGCCCCGTCCCTTGTCCGCGCCGCCCCCCTTTACGCGACCTTTCCTTGACCGCGGCCTGGATTCTGGGGCAACGGTGAGGCATGGACTTCACGTTGCTCTCCGAAATACTGACCGTGTTCGCCCTTTCCGTTGCGGTCATCTATGTCTGCCACAAGGCGCGCATCCCGGCCATCGTGGGCTTCCTCATCACCGGCGTCATCGCCGGGCCGTACGGCCTGGCCCTGGTCAAGGCCGTGCACGAGGTCGAGATCATGGCCGAGGTGGGCGTGGTGCTGCTGCTGTTCACCATCGGCATGGAGCTTTCCCTGGGCGAGCTGGTGCGCCTGCGCAAGAGCGTGCTGGTGGGCGGCGGCTCCCAGGTGGGGCTGACCATCCTGGCCTTTGGCGCGTTGGCGCTGGCCCTGGGGCTCAGCAGTCCCCAGGCCCTGTTCGTGGGCTTTCTGGCGGCGCTGTCCTCCACGGCCATCGTGCTCAAGATTTTCCAGCAGCGGGCCGAGATGGACAGCGCGCACGGCCGCATCTCGCTCTCCATCCTCATCTTCCAGGACCTCGTCATCGTGCCCATGGTGCTGGTGGTGCCGTTTTTGGCCGGGCAGGGCGGGGCGGATTCCGGCGGCCTGGGCTTTTTGTGGCCCACGGTGAAGGGCGTGGGCATGGTGGCCCTGGTGTTCCTGCTGGCGCGAAAGGTCGTGCCCGTGGTGCTGCACCAGATCGTGCAGACCCGCAGCCGCGAGCTGTTCCTCATCAGCACCCTGGCCATGTGCCTGGCCACGGCGTTCCTCACCTCCAGCATCGGGCTGTCGCTCTCGCTGGGGGCCTTCCTGGCCGGGCTCATCATCAGCGAGTCGGAGTACAGCTTAAGCGCCCTGGAGGGCATCCTGCCCTTCCGCGACGTGTTCACCAGCCTGTTCTTCGTGTCCGTGGGCATGCTGCTCGACGTCAACTACCTCATCACCCACATCGGCCCCGTGGCCGGAACCACCCTGGCCGTGCTGGCGCTCAAGGCGCTCATGGCCGCGGGCGCGGCCTACATCCTGGGCTTCCCGGTGCGGCCGGCGGTGATGGTGGGCCTGGCGCTGTGCCAGGTGGGCGAATTCTCGTTCGTGCTGGCCAAGTCCGGCGTCAGCCACGGCCTGCTCGACCAGGGGGGCTACCAGCTGTTCCTGGCCGCCAGCATCCTGACCATGGCGCTGACCCCGCCGCTCATCGGCCTGGCCCCGCGCCTGGCCGACCGCGTGCGCGCGCTGCCCATCTTCAGCCGCATGCGGCCCCGGCCCTTCGAGGAGGAGATGGCGCGGGTGTGCGTGGGGCACGGCTGCGTGGCGGACCACCTGGTCATCGTGGGCTTCGGCGTGGGCGGCCAGCACCTGGCGCGCGCGGCCAAGAACTTCGGCATCACCTACCGCGTCATCGAGATGAACCCCGACACCGTGCGCCACAGCGCGGCCCAGGGCGAGCCCATCATGTACGGCGACGCCAGCCAGTCGGCGGTGCTGGAGCACGTGGGCGTGCCCCAGGCCCGCGTGCTGGCCATCGTGGTCAGCGACCCGGTGAGCACCCGGCGCATCACCGACGCCGCGAGGAAGCTCAACCCCGGCCTGCACATCGTGACCCGCACAAGGTTCCTGGCCGAGATCGGCCCGCTCATGGACCTGGGCGCCAGCGACGTGATCCCCGAGGAATTCGAGACCAGCGTGGAGATCTTCACCCGCGTGATGATGCGCTACCTGGTGCCGCGCTCAGACATCGAGCGGTTCACCGAGGAGGTGCGCTCGGAAGGGTACGAGATGCTGCGCAAGCAGGAGGCGCAGGGCGAGGGCTTCTGCGAGCTGAGCCGCCAGTTCCCGGAGATGGACCTGAGCGCGCTGACCGTGGAGGCGGGCAGCGTTCTGGACGGCAAGACGCTGACGGAGATCGACCTGAGGCGCAACCACGGGCTGACCATCGTGGCGCTGGGGCGCGAGGGCAAGGTCATGGCCAACCCGGACGGCACGCTGAAGCTCATGGCGGGCGACATCGCCTACGTGTTCGGCCCGCACTCGGACATCACGGCCAAGGCCGGGCTGTTCACGGGGCGGAAGAGGGAGTGGGAGTGAGGGGGGCTACTCAATGGCTGTTTGCCGTCGCGCATTAGCGGCGCAGATCTGAACCAATCCCGAGAAATTGTCCGCTTATCGAGTACATCCCTGCGATATCCTCCAATGGCCCGACCATTAGTTCAAGTGCACGACTCTTGGGGATAACGCCGTTTGGTTGGAAGATCAGTCTGTGCTCACGCTGGTAGGCAAAGCTAAATTCTTTGCATGAGCCAGGTATCATCAACTGCTGCGGTCGGACGTTCCGTGAGTCATAATATAAAACGGGGAGGGAGTGAAAGCTAAACGGTAATCTACTTAGGCGAAGGACGGTGGAGACTCTATGCTCAAACTCTTCGATATCCCAAATGACAAGACAAGCTGTTGCGCTAAATATATCAGCAAGGCGTGGATCAAATTCACGTGAAAAGCAAAGTAAGTTGTAGTCTGTCTGGGATTTTCTTGATTTCTTTAGCTCTCCAATAATAGGAATCTGTTCTCCGCCTTCTGTCGTGATCGTGGTAAATGATCCTGGGCTATAGCAGCAAACTTCACATTCATTGTCGAATCTTGCCTTGTCCAACGGGCATTCAGAGTAACTTGATGCAGCTGCAAACCTCAAGTGCCCTGTTTCAAGAGTTTTTTTGATAAATTCATGTCTGGAATATCTGACGATGTACCCACTGGAACCAAGCGTTGTAGGTGTAAAACCTTGGGGCCATATTGGATCCGTTGGGATTGAGTAGCAGCTTTCTATCGGCTCTCGTTTCCTTGTTTTGTATTCAAAGAGTGTATGCTCATAGATACTTAGCCACCACCAAGAGCTGACAAAAGCGACCTTTTCTGGGATTATATATCTTTGGTCATTGAAAAGATGAGCAATGTTACGGCATAAACAGTCATATCTGTAGTCGAGTTCTTCATCTGATGTGTCTTTTAGATATGGATAGACTTCATATGCAAAACTCCAAAGCTCTTTGTCGTAGCGTGGATCATTTGCGAGTTCTGTTAATTGGGCTTTTAGTGTGTGCACACCGTGACCTCTTGGCTTATTTGCCGTAGCGTACGCAGAGTGACGCTTGCGCCAGACTGTGCCGTGACTGAACGTTCAAATCGCCCCCGCCACCGGCCTCACGTCCTGCTCCACCTTCTGAAACAGCCCCCCGTCGCGGGCCTTCTCCAGCTCGTAGTGGGTTTGCAGGTTCAGCCACAGGTCCGGGCTGGTGCCGAAGAAGCGCGCCAGACGCACCGCCGTGTCCACGCTGATGGCCCGGCGTCCGTGCACGATGTCGTGCACGCGCTGAAGCGGAACGCGGATGGCGATGGCCAGCCCGTTTTGCGACACGCCCAGCGGCTGCATGAATTCCTCCAGCAGGATTTCGCCGGGGTGGACGAGCGGGGCGGAAGGCTTCGCTTGTTCCATGGGGCGCCTCGCCTGCGGGGTGCCTAAACCCCCGCTTCCTTGTGCACCGTCTCCACCACATGGTCGACCATGACGTCCTCGGCCCGGTAGCTGCCGGGCTTGATGAGGTAGCGGGTCAGCGCGTAGTCGATCTGGTCGATGTAGTCGAGCTTGCCCCAGCCGCCGGGCAGCAGCAGACGGGCCACGTCGTTCAAAAACGGCTCCACGTCGATGTAGTGGCCTTCGAAATCCACGGCCAGCACATTGTCCTTGTAGACCACTTGGTCGAAGGGCATGGAGTGGCGGATCTCCTCGAAGGCCTCGGGCGAGAGCCCATGAATGTCGGCATACACGCGCACGGCTTCCATGTCGGTCGCTCCGTTGACGGTTACAGGGTTGCGAGGTCGGAAAGGATGATCTCGGCGGCGCGCCCGGCGGCTCCCGGCCCGCCCACCTTGCGGCGCAGGCCCGCCAGGTCGGCGCGGGCGGCGGAGAGGGCGGATTCATCCGTCAGCCACGGGCGCAGGCGCGCGGCCAGCAGGTCGCCCCGGGCCTTGTCCTGCAGCATCTCCGGGAACACCTCCCGGCCCATGATGAGATTGGGCAGGCTGGCCCATTTGACCTGCACCACCATTTTCCCAATGGCGAAACTTAAGGCCGAGAGCCTGTAGGCCACCACCGTGGGCGTGCCGATGAGCGCGGCCTCCAGCGTCACCGTGCCGGAGGCGGCCAAGAGCGCCCGGCAGGAGCGCATCATGCGGTAGCGGTCCTGCGGCTCGTGGATGGTGAGCGGGAGTTCCGGCGGCAAAAAGGAGCGCAGGAAGTCCGCGTCCATGCCCGGCGCGCGGGCCAGCGCCAGCTTCAGGCCCGGGATGTCCTTTTTCAGCAGCAGCGCGGCCTTTGCGAATTCCGGCAGCAGCGCGCTGATCTCCTTGCGGCGGCTGCCAGGCAAGAGTCCCAGCAGGTTCGGGTCCGGCTCCTGCGCGTCCAGCTCGGGCAGCGGAATCTGGTCCATGAGCGGATGGCCCACGTAGTCCACGTCCATGCCGCGCGCGGCGTAGAAATCCTTTTCGAACGGCAGGATGCACAGCACCCGGCGGGTAAATTCGCGCAGGAACTCCACCCGGCCGCTGCGCCAGGCCCAGACCTGCGGGCTGACGTAGTAGTACACCGGAATGCCGAGTTTCTTGGCGATGCGCGCCACGCGGAAGTGGAAGTCCGGGCAGTCGATGAGGATGAGGGCGCGGGGCCTGGTCTCCAGGAGCGCGCGCTTGACCTCGCCCAGGAGCTTGAGGATGCGCGGCAGGCCGGAGAGCACTTCCGTCAGGCCCACCAGGCTGATGAGCCGCATGGGGAAGCGCACCTCGCAGCCCGCGGCGGCCAGCGCCGGGCCGCCCATGCCCACGGCGCGCAGGCCGGGCTCGCGCTGGCGCAGGGCCTCGAGCAGGCTGGCGGCGTGGATGTCGCCGCTGGCCTCGCCCGCGCCGATCCAGATGGGTCGGGAATCGTTCATGAGCGCTGTATAGTGGCAAACCCCCGTCCAGGCAAGGATGCCGGGCCGGGTTGCCTTGGCGGGCCGGAGTGCGGTAGGGAGGGGGCCAGCCCGCGCGCGGGACACCTTCATCTGGAGAGCCACGCATGTTGAGAGTCGGCGTCATCGGCCTGGGAAGCATGGGAAAAATCCATCTGCGCAACTACTGCGAGATGGCGCAGGCGCACGTCGTGGGCGCGGTCGATCTGGCCGAGGCCAACCGCGAGGCCGCCGAGAAGCAGTTCGGCGTGAAGGCCTTCGACAGCGTGGCGGCGCTCCTGGCCGAGGGCGTGGACGCCGTGAGCATCAGCGTGCCCACGTCTCTGCACTTCGAGGTGGCCATGCAGGTCATCGCGGCGGGCGTGAGCCTGCTGGTGGAAAAGCCGCTGGCCGCCACGGCGGAGCAGGGCAGGCAGATCGTCAAGGCCGCGCGGGAGCGGGGCGTCACCCTCATGGTGGGCCACATCGAGCGCTTCAACCCCGCCGTGGTGGCGCTCAAGCCGCTCATCGCCCAGGGCCTGGTGTCCGTGTCCATCGAGCGCTCCGGCCCGTTCCCGGCGCGCATCCAGGACGTGGGCGTGGTCAAGGACCTGTCCAGCCACGACATCGACCTGGCGGCGCATCTGGCGGGCAGCGAGTTCGAGACCGTGGCCGGGGCCTGCGCCAACGGCCTGTCCAGCGCCCACGCGCACGAGGACTGCGCGGTCATCGTGGGCAAGATGAAGAACGGCGTGGTGGCCACCGTGGCCAACAACTGGGTCACGCCCTTCCGGGTGCGCGTCATCCGCGCCGCCTGCGTGGACCGCTTCTACGAGGCCGACCTCATCACGCTGACGCTGCGCGAGTACGGGGCCTTCGACCAGCAGACCAAGACCTACACCGTGCGCGAGCACCCCACCGTGCGCAAGGAGCAGATGCGCGAGGAGCTCACCGCCTTCCTGAACGCGGTGCAGGGCAAGACCGAGCCGCCCATCACCGGCGAGGACGGGCTGGTGGTGCTGGAAGTCATCGAGAAGGTGCTGGGCGAGTAGGCGAAACGGGATTTCGAGACATTGAGGGGCGGCTCCGCGGGGGGCCGCCTTTTTACTTGGCGGGGGCCGGTGCGGATGCCGGTGCGGTCATCGGGCCCTCGGCCAGGCGCAGGTGGTTCTGCACGCTGACCGCCCCGGCGCTCCTGGCGCTGGCCGCCAGCTTGTCGCGCTCGGCCTGGCTGCGCACAAAGCCCAGCAGCACGGCGTTGCCCTGCACCACGCGCACGCGCACCTCGCGGGTGCGCACGCCGGAGAGCCGGATGATCATGTCGCGCAGCTCGCCGTCGGAGTTGCCCGCGCGGGAGCGGCCCTCCGGGAACAGGCACAGCGTGACCTTGCGGATGCCCGGCACGCCCAGGGCCAGGTGCGCGGCCTCCTCGCGGTCGGCCTGGCTGGCGTACACGCCCACGATGTAGGCATGGCCCTCAATGACGTGCGGGGTGGCCTGGGCCAGCAGCCCGCCCTCGGCCTCCAGCAGCGCGCGCAGCCGGGCCTCGGCCTGGTCGTCGCGGCTGGGGGGCGATTCGATGGGCTTGCGGGCGTTCAGGCCCGTGGCCAGGTCGTAGCCGGTCTTGGCCGTCTCGGCGGCGTTGAGCAGGTCCATGGCCGCCAGCACCGGTATGGGCGACGCGGCGCAGCCCCCGCAGAGCGTCAGCGCTGCGAGAAGGAGGAAGGTGGGGGCCATGCGGGCGAAAACGCTGCGCATACGGTCTCCGGCGGTGGCGGTGCGCCGGGCGGAAAATTCTGCCCGGCGCTGCTACTGTGCAGGAGTCGGGCCAGGGCCTCCCGCGATGCAGCATATCCTGTCCGGAGACCGGGACGACGCGGAGCCGGGCGCTTCGCCCACGGCCACGATGTACGTGGTTCCGGCCAGCCACTGGGTCAGCACGATGCGCAGGTGCGCCGGGCGGTCGGTCCAGGCGTCCCAGCGCTTCTTCTTGATGGCCAGCACGATGTTCCGGGAGTTGGCCAGCGGGGTCAGCGCGTCGAAGCCGGAGGTCTCCTGGATGGCCTGGCCCGCGTAGTAGGAGTAGATGCCCTGGTAGATGTCGTGGGCCACGGGCAGGTAGCCGCGCGCGGCGTATTCCTTCAGCACCAGCGCCTGGGGCCTGGGGCTCATGATGGGGTCCAGGGCCGGGGCCAGCACGCCGCCCGCGGGCTGCACCCACAGCGTCACCAGCAGGGCCAGGGCGGGCAGCACGCACCGGGCGTCCTGGCCGCGCAGGGCCAGCAGCGCAAGGCCGATGAGCGCAAAGCAGGCCGCCACGGCCCAGGTTCCGGGCAGGGGATCGGGCGGCAGCACCGCCGCGCCCAGGAGCTCCGCCGGAGGCTTTTGCAGGAAGCGCTCGGCCTGGGTGGCCACCCCGGCCAGGGCCAGGAACAGCAGGCCGGAGACGGTCCACAGCCGCTTCCAGGGCCGGGCGGACTCCATGAGTCCCCAGGCCATGAGCAGCGCCAGCGGGGCCAGCTGCGGCAGGATGTACACCACCACCTTGCCCGAGAGCAGCGAGAGCAGGCCCAGGCCGCTTGCGGCGCAGATCCACAGCCAGGCCCGAGCGTCGGACTCCGGAGAGGCAGTCCTGCGCCCGGCCCAGGCCTCGGCCCAGAAGCCCGGGGTGAACACGCGGCCCACCGGCAGGGAGACGACCGCCAGGGTCCAGGGCAGCCAGCAGGGCGGGAAGGCCGCCAGGTAGAACCAGGCCGGTTCGGCGTGGTGGAAGGTCTTGGTGGCGCGCAGGAAGATCTGCTCGTAGAAGATCTTGTAGAGGAAGCCGTAGCCCTCCACGAAATAGGCCGCCACCACCCAGGCCGCCACGAGGCCCAGCAGCGCCAGCAGGCCGGGCACGAGGGCGCGGCTGAAGAACTCCCGCGCCCGCCCGCGCCAGGCCAGGAAAATGAGCGTGGCCAGGACGGGGAACAGCAGCCCCAGCGGCCCCTTGGTCAGCGTGGCCACGCCGCAGATGAGCAGCGCCAGGGTGGCGCGCCTGGTGCGCGCGGCCTCTTCCCCCGGCGCGAAGGCCAGGCAGAACTCGGCCTGGGCGGCGGTGATGAGCGCGGCGAAGAGCAGGTCCATGCGCGAGTAGTGCAGCAGGCCCGCGAAAAACAGCGTGGACAGGAGCACCAGCCCCGCGCCCAGGCGGACCTCGGCGGACAGGCCCAGCACCCGGCCCAGGCGCATCGTCGCCCAGACCATGAGCAGCCCGCTGGCCCCCGCGGCCAGGAAGAAGGCCGCCGGGTCGCCCAGGGCGGTGAACTTGTCCAGGAGCCACACGAACCAGAAATATACCGGCGGCTTGTCCGGGTAGGCCACGCCGTTCAGGTTCAGCACCAGCCACTTGCCGCGCAGCAGGCCCAGGTAGGCGTCGGCGTAGCGCACCTCGTCGCTGAACCACAGGGCGCGGTCGGAAAGCACGAAAAGGGTCTGGGCGGCGGCGATGAGGGCCACGCTGGCGCGCGGCCAGGCCAGCAGGGCCTGCCACAGGCGGTCCAGGACGGAAAGGGCGCGGGGGGTGCGGTTCATTGTGCTCCCGGTGATTCGAAGCGCAGGCGGCGGCCGCCCTGCAAGCGCCAGGCGATGCGCCCGGCAAGGTATTGGGCCAGCAGCCCGCCCAGGGTGCCCAGGGCCCAGCCCGCCAGTACGTCCGTGGGGTTGTGCCAGCCCAGCGCGATGCGCGTGAAGGCCATGAGGCCCAGGGCCAGCCCCAGCAGCAGCGGCCACAGGATCGTGCCGGAGCGCAGGGCCAGGGGCAGGGTTTGCAGGGTCAGTTCGGTGGAGTGCCCCGAGGGCATGGCGTGGTGCGAGCCCTGGGTGGTGAAATGCAGGTATTCCCCGCCCACCAGCGGCCTGGGCCTGCCGATGGACATCTTGAGCACGCGCACGGCCAGAAGCGAGACCAGGAGCTGCGCCGCCAGATAGCCCAGGGCCAGGGCGGTGAGCTCGCGCCTGCCGCGCGCCAGCCCGGCGATGAGCACGCCCGCGTACACCAGGTAGAAGGCCGCGTTGCCCCAGTCGGTGTAGAGCTTGAGCCAGGGCGTGATGTGCCCGTTCTGGATGCGCCACTGCTCGAAGAACTTGGCCGTGGCCTCCTCGCTTCCGAAGAATGCGAGGCTTCCCGCCGCCACCACGAGAAGCGGCAGGGACAGGGCCAGCCAGGCCAGCAGCGGGGAGGGGGTTTTCTTCGGCATGCGGCCTTATAGGACCAAATCCCGCCCCGCGCAACACGCCTGCCGGTGCGGACCCGGAAACGGAAAAAGTCGCCGAGCATGCGGTCTCATGCCGATTTTTCTTGCATGGGGCTGCCGCCAAAAGGATGGATTTTGGTTCCTGGCGAGAAAAGAGCCGATCCGGGGCCGGGGATAGTACTCATGCGGTACAGCCCTGGCCCCGGATCGGTTCTTGACGATGCCCAGGGGGCAAAAGACGCGTTTTGGCGGCAGCCCCTAATGGAACTCCAGCCCGGATACACAGCGGTCCACCTCGCGCACCTTGGCCAGGATGCTCTTGCCGATGCGCTTGAACTCGGCCATGTCCGCGGGCTTGTAGCTGTGCCGAGTCTTGGCCAGCCCGGCCAGGTCGATGGTCTCGTTGAACAGGTAGGGCAGGTACAGCGGGTCCTGCTTGACGAAGTACAGGGCCTGCTCCAGCAGGTCGTGGATCTCGGTCTGGCTCTTCTCGTGGTGGCGGAAGAGCTTCTGCATGCGCTTCTCCACGTGGCGGATGGAGCTGGTCCAGATGTGGCTGCGCGGCTCGAAGCGCAGGTCCGGGCAGGGGGTGCGGGCCAGGTTCAGCGCGTGCAGCAGCCGCTCGCGGCTGCCGGGGGCGCTGGCCAGGAACCCGTCGTTCACGGCCTCCTGGAAGGTCACGACCCTGGCGCCCTCGATGACCGCGCCGCCGCCGTACAGGTTGGCCACGCGGAAACTCGCGTCCTTCAGGTCGTGCTCCATGTCGCGCTTGCTGGTCAGGTACTGGATGCTGGAGATGATCTCCTCGCCGTACAGGTTGGCCAGGCGCTGGTGGCGGCCGGGGTCGAAGCCGGGCAGGTTGCCGGTGGCGTGGTGGCCCGCGGCGTGGGTGGAGCCGCCGATCCAGGCGAAGTCCTGGCCCGCCAGCAGGATGCTGCCGATGCCCATGTAGCGCAGCAGGCGCAGCAGCGTCACGGAGACGTTGCCGCCCGCGTCCATGACGAACTCGCGGTCCTGCAGCACGAAGGTGGCCAGCCCGCCCATGGTCCACAGCGGCAGGGTGGGGCCGGGATAGCGGCGCACCAGCTCGGGGTTCACCTTGGTGGAGTAGACCAGCGGAATGTCGGCGGCCCAGTCCATGTCCAGCTTGTCGTAGACCTTGAGCATGCTGTCGTCGTAGTCCAGGGCCAGGCACAGGTGCGGCTTGATGCCGTAGGGCCGGAGCACCGGCAGGGTCTGCAGGCCGCTGACGTACAGGGCGTAGCCGGGGTTTTCGGCCAGGCTGGGGGCGAACTGCGCCAGCGAAGGCCCGGCGCCCAGCAGCACCGCGCCCACTCCGGACGCGGCCCCGGCCAGGGGCTTGAGCGAGCCGTCGGACAGGGCGCGGCTGAAGTTCTTCAGCTCGTTGCCCACCATGACGTCCTGGCGCGAGCGCAGGGTGGCGATCTCCACGCTGAAGTTCTCCAGCATGTGCCGGGCCACGTTCATCCAGCGGGCGTACTCCGGCCCGATCTGCCTGCTGGGCAGGTCGGCGCGCAGGTAAATCTTGCCGTAGATGTACTGCAGGTCCAGGTTGCGGATGACCTCGGTGAGGTACTGCTCGCTGGGCAGCAGGAAGTGCAGCTTCTTGTTCTCGAAGAACGGGCGGTAGTCCGTCTGGCCCAGGCAGGCCAGGATCAGTTCGGGGTTGGGCTCCAGCACCAGCACCTTGTGGGTGTCCGGGGTGCCCGTCAGCACGTGGTTCAGGCCGTAGCCCACGTTGGTGCCCACGATGAGCGTGGCCGAGAGGTCCGGCTTCTCGATCTGGGTCCAGTCCTTGTACAGGCCCACAGGGGGAAGGGCCTCGAAGATTCCAGCGCCGCTCGGCATTTTCCAGTCGATGAGCCCCCATTGGTTGACAAACACGCTTGTTTTCAGGGATGCATCGTCGAACCGGCTGCCGGAAAGCCAGGCGTAGAACGCCGGGTTGGCCGTCTCAAGCGCGGTGATGTTCTCTTTGAGGAACGGATACATGGTCATGTGCGGCCCCTTTGGTTTGGGCTCATAAATGCAAAACACGGGCCAGGGCGGAAATGTCCCGCCGCTGGCGCCGAATACAAGGCCAGGCGATGCAACGCACCGATATTTTGAGGCTTGTGGGCAACACCCCGCTGGTGGAGATCCGCCGCCTGAATCCCTTCCCCGGCGTCAAGATCATGGCGAAGATCGAGTCCATGAACCCCGGCGGCTCCATCAAGGACCGCGTGGCCGTGGCCATGATCGAGGCCGCCGAAAAGAGCGGGGAGCTCCAGCCCGGCAAGATCATCATCGAGGCCACCAGCGGCAACACCGGCATCGGCCTGGCCATGGTGGCGGCGGTGAAGGGCTACAAGATGACGCTCATCATGCCCGACAGCGCCAGCGAGGAGAGAAAGCGCATCATGCGCGGCTACGGGGCGGAGATCCGCCTCACGCCCGGGCGCCTGGGCACCGACGGGGCCATCGAGCTGGCCTACCGCCTGGCCCGCACCGAGCCGGACACCTACGTGCTCATGGACCAGTTCAACAACCCCGCCAGCATCGCCGCCCACTACGAGGGCACGGGCCGAGAGATCTGGGAGCAGACCGGCGGGCAGGTGACGCACGCCGTGGCCACGCTGGGCACCTCGGGCACGGCCATGGGCCTGGCCAAGCGCCTGCACGAGCACCCCGGCGTGGAGGTGGTGGCCATCGAGCCCAACGCCGGCCACAAGATCCAGGGCCTGAAGAACATGCACGAGTCCTATCCGCCGGGCATCTACAACAAAAAGGCCCTGGACCGCATCCTGCGCGTGGAGGACGAGGCCGCCTTCGAGATGTGCCGCCAGCTGGCCCGGCAGGAGGGCCTGTTCGTGGGCATGAGCTCCGGCGCGGCCATGGCCGGGGCGCTCAAGCTCGCGGAATCGCTGGTGGCCGAGGGCAAGGGCGGCTACATCGTGGTGATTTTCCCCGACGGCGGCGAGCGCTACCTGTCCACGCCGCTGTTCGCGTCCAAGGCCCAGGAGGGCCTGCGGCTGATGAGCGTGGCCACCGGGCGCAAGGCCACCCTGCCCAGCGCCGGGGTGCTGAACATCTTCGTGGCCGGGCCCAGCCTGGACACGCCCGACGATCCGGACGCCTGGCGGCGGCTGGTGCTCTCCGACGTGCTGGCCCGCAGCCTGGCGGCGCAGGGCGGGGGGCAGGGCTGCGACGTGCGCCTGGCCGTGGGCCTGGCCGACCTGGACGACCGCACGCTCTCTGCGGCCCGCGCCGCCGGCATGAGCCGGGCGGACTACGTGGACGCCACGCTGGCGCGCATCCGCGCCCGGGCCGAGCGCATGGGGCTGCTGGAGAGCGTGCGCTTCGAGACCGCCTCCTCCTCCGTGCCCCTGGCCCTGGAGATCGTGAAGAAGCTGCTGGGCAAGGGCCTGGCCTACGAGAAGCTCAGAAGCGTGTATTTCGACGTGCGCCGCGACAAGCGCTACGGCGACATGAAGCTCATGGACCTGGACAAGATCAGCGTGGGCAAGACCGTGGACCTGGGCGACTACGTCAAGGACAGCCCGCTGGACTTCACCCTGTTCAAGCGCGCCACCCTGCAGGACCTGAAGCTGGGCGACGTGCTGGAGACCGAGTGGGGCAACGTGCGCCCCAGCTGGTTCCTGCAGATGGCCGTGGCGGGCCTGGCCGCGCTGGGCCGCGTGGACGTGCTGGTGGCCGGTGAGGACCACCGCTTCCCGCACCTGGAGAACCTGCGCGCCATCTGGAGCGCGGCGGGCGTGGAGCCGCTGGTGTGGCTCACGGACAAGAAGGTGGCGCTGGAGGAACTGGGCGAGGGCGAGGCGGAAAGCGGCCTGCCCGGCGGCCTTCTGGACGCCCTGGAAACCCAGGCCGGGGGGGCCGCGGCGCTCAGGATGTGGCTTTTGTCCTCCTCCTACCGCAAGCCGCTGGCGGCAAGCGCCCAGAGCCTGTCCATGTGGTCGCGCAACTGGCACAAGGTGCAGGAGACCGCCTGCGGCCTGAGGCTGGTGGACCCGGCCAAGTGCGGGGCCGTGGGCGAGGAGGTGGAGCAGGCCGTGTTCGACCTCAAGGCCGCGCTGGCCGCCGCGCTGGAGGACGACCTGTCGCTGCACCGCTTCTGGCCGGGGCTGTTCACCTTCGTCAAGCGCGTCAACGCCTGGCTGGCCGCCGGAACGCTCACCACCGAGGGCGCCCGGCTGTGCCTGGAACGCCTGGACGGCGCCGACGCGGTGCTGGGCATCCTGGACGCCGGGCAGATGCCCGTGGCCTGCGCCTGCCTGCCCGCGGAGGCGCGCTCCCTGGTGGAGAAGCGCGAAGCGGCCCGCAAGGCCAAGGATTTCGCCGCCAGCGACCTGCTGCGCGAGAAGCTGGCCGCCTGCGGCTGGCGCGTGGAGGACACCCCCGGCGGCTCGCGCCTGTACCCGCTGGCCCCGCAGAAGTAGGGTCCGCCGGTGTTCTGGCTCTGGGCGTCGCTCGCCTGGCTGGGGTTCGCCGCGCTGGCCGTGGCCTGCGGCGCGGCCCGCGTGAAGCTCGTCCAGCCGCTTGTGGGCGAACAGGCGGCGCACGTGATCGGCACGCTGGCGGTGTGCGCGCTGTTTCTGTGGCTCATCGCACGCTTCGTCGCCTGGACCGGAATCCGCGAGACGCCCCGCCTGCTGGCGCTTGGCGCGTTCTGGACCTGCGCCACCATCGCCTTCGAGTTCGGCTTCGGCCATTATGTGGCCGGGCATTCCTGGCAGAAGCTGCTGGCGGACTACGACGTCCTGTCCGGGCGGGTGTGGGTGCTGGTGCTGCTGGTCATGGGCCTGGGGCCGGTTCTGATGGCAATGGGCGCGGCGCGGTTCAAAATCGAGTGGTAAGGCTGCTTCCCAAAAGATGCATTTTGTTCACTGGCGAGGAGCCGGGGTGGCCTGGGGTCGGGGATAGTACTCGGATGGTACAGCCCCGGTCCCAGGCCGACTCGCGACGAAGCCCAGGGGGCAAAAGGCGCTTTTTGGAAGCAGCCTTCTAGCGTTTCGCGCGGTCCAGGGTGTGGAACAGGCGCTCGGCCACCTCGTCGGGCTCGATGGCGATGAGGCATTCGCGCCCGTTCTTGCAGGTGGAGGTGCCGTGCAGCGAGCAGGGGCGGCAGGAGAGGTGCTTCTCCACCACCGTGTCGTGCGGGCCGCTGGGGTAGAAGCCCCAGGCCTGGCCCGTGGGGCCGAACATGGCCACCACCGGGGTGCCCACGGCCGTGGCCAGGTGCATGGGCCCGGAATCGCCGGTGACCAGCGCCCGGGCCTGGGAGAGCAGCGCGCAGGTCTGGCGCAGGCTGGTGCGGCCGGTGAGGTTGCGCGGGTCGTCCAGCGCCTCCAGGTGGTCCGGGTTCTTGCCCACGATGATCCAGTCCAGCCCCTGGCGCTCAATGAGCGGAATGAGCGACAGCCAGTAGCCCATGGGCCAGGCCTTGTCCGGGTGGGTGGCGAAGGGGTGCAGCGCCACGAAGGGCCGGGTCACGCCGATGTGCCGCAGGTGCTGCATGGCCTCGGTCCACTCCTGCTCGGTGAGGTGGATCACCGGGCGCAGGGCCTCGCGCGGGGGCGGGGCGCCGTCCAGGGCCAGGGCGTAGCGCTGCGGCACGTTGGTGGCCATCAGCCGCCGCTCCAGGAACTCCACGTGCGGGAAGCGGTGGTACAGCCGGCGGGTGATGCCCATCTTGGCCGAGCGCCGCACCGGCCCCTCCCAGCGCAGGGTCAGGGCCATGGAGCGCAGGGTCTGGTGCAGGTCGATGAGCCCCATGCCCGCGCAGTCGTGGGCGATGTTGCGCGAGGCGCGCCACCAGTTCTGGCCGTAGAGGTCTTCCTGCGACACGGCGATGATCTCCTCCACGGCGGGGTGGTGCTGCAGCACCGGGGCCAGCGAGGAGCGCGTGATGAAGGTGAACCGGGCGTCGCGGGTGCGGTGCCAGTGCGCCAGCACGCCCGTGGCGAGCACGACGTCGCCCAGGGCGCTTGCGCGGAACACCGCCCACCTGTCTGGAAGATCCCGGATCATGCCTGTGAAGTCTCCGAATGCGTTGGTCCGCCCGGCGGACGGTCTTCCAACATGTCCGCGAACCGGCCTCAAGTCAAGGCGGAAGAGCCGTGTCCGGGGCGGGCTGGCGCGCGGCGGGGCGGCTTGCTTGCGCCTCCGCGTTCGCTCTGTTAGAGGATTTTCAGGCCAAAAGCGCAGACTCACCCACGCTCCCGGCCGCCACACTATGCTCGAACTCGTCCTCGCCGTCACGGTGGCCATCGCCGTCTCCTTCCTCTGCTCACTGCTGGAGGCGGCGTTCTATTCCATTCCGCCCAGCCTCATCGAAAAGCTCAAGCGCGAGGACAAGCGCCAGGGCGAGCTGCTCCAGGCCCTGCGCCAGGACGTGGAGAAGCCCATCACCGCCATCCTGACGCTCAACACCGCCGCGGCCGTGGCCGGGTCCGCAGTGGCGGGCGCCGCGGCCGTGCATGTGTTCGGCGAGGACAGCCTGGCGCTGTTCACCGCCGGTTTCACCCTGCTCATTCTGCTCCTGGGCGAGATCGTGCCCAAGACCATCGGCGTGGCCCACGCCCGGGCCCTGGCCCCCTGGCTGTCCAGGCCGCTCACGGCCATGGTCTGGCTGTGCATGCCCATCATCTGGATGCTTTCCCGGCTCATCCGCATCATCGGGCGCAAGCAGAAGGGCCCGGAGGCCGACGAGGACGACATCCGCGCCGTGGTCAGCCTGACCCGGCAGGCCGGGGTGCTCAAGCCCTACGAGGAGTCGGCCATCCGGAACATCCTGGCCCTGGACATGAAGCGCGTGGGCGACATCATGACCCCGCGCACCGTGGTGTTCTCGCTGCCCGCCTCCATGACCGTGGACGAGGCCATGGAGCAGGGCAGGCGCTGGGCGCACACGCGCGTGCCGGTGTACCAGGGCGAGAACGCCGAGGACATCCTGGGCGTGGTCTACCGCAGGCAGGTGTTCGAGGCCGCGGCGGCGGACCAGGGGGGCAAGCGGCTTTCCGAGCTGATGAAGCCCGCGCGCTACGTGCCCGAGAGCCTGACCCTGGACAAGCTGTTGCGCCAGCTCTTGGAGAGCCGCGTGCACCTGTTCATCGTGCTGGACGAGTACGGCGGCATGGCCGGGGTGGTCACCCTGGAGGACGTGCTGGAGGAGATGCTCGGCAGCGAGATCGTGGACGAGACCGACCAGGTGGTGGACATGCGCGAGCTGGCCCGCAGGCGCAGGAGCGAGCGGGTGGCCGAGGCCGAAAAAATGGCCGAATCGCGCGCGCAGGGGGGGGCAGAGACCGACGGGGGCTAGCCAGCGGGACACGTTTGGGTTACAGGGTGTCCACGTTGTTTTGGAAGTGAAGAGCCAACAGCGCATTTCAAGCAGGACGATCATGGCCAAGAAAGGCGGAAAAGGTATTTATATCGCGGCGCTGGTGCTGTTCCTCGGCGGCGTGGGCTATCTCATCGCCTCCGGCGTGACCAAGGACAGCGTCTATTTCCTCAATGTCGGCGAGGCGCTGGCCACCGAGTCCGCCAAGCTCAAGCAGGCGCGCCTGTTCGGCAACGTGGCCGACGGGGACATCCAGCAGCTCAAGCCCGGTCCCGGCGTCAGCTTCACCCTGATCGACAAGGACAACCCCGGCCAGTCCATGAAGGTAAGCTACCGCGGCGCGGTGCCCGACACCTTCAAGGCCGGAGCCGAGGTCATCGTCGAGGGCGGCATGGCCGACACCCCCGAGGGCAAGGTCTTCACGGCCAGCACCCTCATCACCAAGTGCCCTTCCAAGTACGAGAAGCAGAATCGGGGCTAGCGGCCTTGCCCGGCGCAAACGCGCGCCAGGCCTGACCCGTTGCCGTCCGTGGAGTCTTTTTCTATGCAGATGACCGCCTACATCACCCTGCTGTTCGCCCTTCTGGGCAGCCTGTTCCTGGGCGGCTGGACCGCCGCCGCCATGCTCTCCGGCAAAAACGAGCGCCTGGCCTTCTCCGAGCGCGGCCACTGGGCCGTCACCGCCCTGGTGCTCCTCGCCTCGGGCATCCTCATGTGGGCGCTCCTGGGGCGCAACTACGGCTTCCTCTACGTCATGGACCACGTGGACAGTACGCTGGAGACCGCCTACGTGGTCACGGCCTTCTGGGCCGGCAGCGAAGGCTCGCTGCTGTTCTGGGAGCTCTCCATGGCCCTGTTCGCCGCCGTGTTCCCCTTCACCAGGGGCTACAAGGAGATGAGCGAACGCACCCGCGCCTACTTCTGGGTGCTGTTCTTCCTGGTGCAGGGCTTCTTCCTGCTCATGCTCACCTGCTGGGTCAACCCCTTCGTGCAGGCCGTTCCGCCCCCGCACGACGGCAAGGGCATGAACCCGCTTCTGCGCAACCCCGGCATGATCTTCCATCCGCCCCTGCTGCTCCTGGGCTACGCGGGCTTCGCCGTCCCGGGCTGCGCCGCCGTGGCCGCCGCGCTCTCCGGCGAGACCGGAACCTGGATCCGCTCCACGCGCAACATCACCATCCTCTCCTGGGTGTTCCTGACCTCGGGCATCATCCTGGGCGGCTGGTGGAGCTACATGGAGCTGGGCTGGGGCGGCTACTGGGCCTGGGACCCGGTTGAGAACGCCTCGCTCATCCCCTGGTGCACGGGCACGGCCTTCCTGCACACCGCCATCGTGGGCGGCCGCCGCAACGCCCTGGCCCGCAGCAACGTCATCATCATGGCCATCACCTTCGTGCTCTGCGTGTTCGGCACCTACCTGGTGCGCAGCGGCGTGGTGGAAAGCCTGCACGCCTTCGGCGAGGGCGGCGTGGCCCGGCCCCTGCTCTCCTTCATCCTGTTCTTCACCGCCATCTCCTGCCTGGCCGTGTTCTTCTGCAAGCCCGGCCAGCAGAAGAGCCTGGGCAACCTCGTGAGCCGCGAGGGCTTCCTGGTCATCGCCGCCTGGACGCTCATGGCCCTGGGCTTCGTGGTGGGCCTGGGCACCATGTGGCCGGTCATCAGCAAGGCCTGGAGCGCCAAGTCCGTGGGCCTGGACGCCAACTTCTACAACCGCGTGTGCCTGCCGCTGTTCGCGCTCTTGGTGCTGCTGTTCTCCGCCTGCCCCTGGCTGGGCTGGAAGGAGGGCGTGCGCGACAAGCGCGGGCTCATGGCCGCGGGCGCCGCCTTCGTCATCTCCGGCGCGATCTTTGTGGCCCTGGGCTACACCCTGCCGCTGGCGCTGGTGGGCGCGGCGGGCAGCGTGGCCTGCATGAGCACCGCCGTGCTGGCCGTGGGCCTGCTGCCCGAGGCCCGCAGCCGCCAGGGCCTGGGCGCCTACGCCGTGCACCTGTCCCTGGGCCTGATGGCTCTGGGCGTGGCCTTCAGCGGCCCGTACAAGAAATCCCTGGAGGCCGAGCTGCACCCCGGCCAGACCGCCGAAGTGGCCGGCTACACCGTGAAGCTCGACAAGGTCTACGAGAAGAGCAGCCCGTCCATGTCCAGCCTGGTGGCCGAGCTTGAGATCAGCAAGGGCGGCAAGCCCGTGGGCCGCGTGGTGCCCGAGCGCCGCCTGTACCGGGGCTTCGAGCAGCCCTTCGCCGAGGTGGCGGTGCTGCCCGGCCTGGGCGACGAGATCTTCGCCGTGCTGCTGGGCCTGACCGAGGACGGCGGCGCCTCCCTGCAGGTGAACATCAATCCGCTCATCAACTGGATCTGGATCGGCGGCACCATCATGAGCCTGGCGCCCTTCCTGGTGCTGCGCTGGGGCCGCAAAGAGAAGGGCAAGGAGTAGCCCCTTGGCCTCCGACGACCACCACCCCCGCCATGACGATACGCCCGGCCCCGGCGTCCTGCTGGACGCCCGGGGCGTGGGCAAGTTCTTCGGCTCCCGCCTGGTGCTGCGCGGCGTGTCCTGCCGCGCGCTGGCCGGGGAGGCCCTGCTGGTGGTGGGCGGCAACGGCGCGGGCAAGACCACGCTGCTCAAGATCATGGCCGGGCTGACGCGGCCCAGCGCGGGCGAGGCCCGGGCGCTGGTGGAGCCGGAGCAGTGCGCCTACCTGGGCCACGCCACGTTCCTGTATTCGCGCATGAGCGCCGCCGCCAACCTGTTGTTCTGGGGTCGCATGTACGGCCTGGCGCCCAGCGCGGCGGACCTGGAGCGCGTGCTTGAGCGCGTGGGCCTGGCCCACGTGGCCGACCAGCCCGCCGGAACCTTCAGCCGGGGCATGGCCCAGCGCCTGAACCTGGCCCGGGTGTTCCTCATCGAGCCCAGGCTGGTGTTCCTGGACGAGCCGGGCACCGGCCTGGACCCGGCCTCGCAGGACCTGCTGCGGCGCGAGATCCTGGCGCTCAAGCAGTCGGGCGCGGCCATAGTCTGGGTCAGCCACCACCTGCAGGCCGACCTGCCGCTTTGCGACAGCGTGCTGCACCTCAAAGACTCCTCCGTGGCCTACCACGGCCCGGCGTCCGGCTTCGATCCGGGAGGCCTCACATGCTGAGGCGCGCCGGATTCATCGCCGCCAAGGACCTGCGCCTCTCCGCCGGGGGCGGGCAGGGGCTGGTGCAGGCGCTGCTCTTGGGCCTGCTGCTGATTTTCCTGTTCAGCCTGTCGCGCCCGGCGGGCGAGCTGGTGGCCCCGCAGGCGGCGGCCGCCATCTTCTGGCTGGCCTCCATCTTCGGGCTGGTGCTGGTGTTCAACGACCTGTTCAGCCTGGAGGAGGGCGCGGGCTGCCGCCTGGGCCTCCTGTCCTCGCCCGCGCCGGAGCATTCCGTGTGGCTGGGCAAGGGGCTGGCCGGGTTCGCGCTGCTGGCCGTGTCCCAGGCCGTGTTCCTGCCCGCCGCCGCCGTGTTCCTGGGCCAGGACGTCAAGGGCTCGCTGCTGGAACTGGTGCTGGTGGTGCTGGCCGTGGACTGGGGCCTGGCGGCCCTCGGCGCGCTTTTGGGCGCGCTGGCGCAGGGCCAGGCCGCGCGCGAGTCGCTGTTTTCGGTGATCCTGTTCCCGCTGCTTCTGCCGGTGCTCTTGGGCGGCATCCGCATCGTGGCGGGAATTTTCGCGGGGGAGCCCGCGGCGGACCAGGGGCTCTGGGTCGGCATCATCGCCGCCTTCGACGCCGTGTTCTCCGCCGCCGGGGCCTTCCTGTTCCCGCACATCTACACCGGCGAGGAGTAGGCCAAGCACATGCCGAGCACACGAATCCTGACCATCCTTTCCCTGGCGGCCCTGGCCGTGGGCCAGTGGTTCATCTGGTCCTACGCGCCCCTGGAAGAGACCATGGGCGTGGTGCAGAAGATCTTCTACATCCACATGCCGCTGGCCTGGTGGAGCCTGGTGAGCTTCTTCGTGGTCTTCGCCGCCAGCATCCGCCACCTGATGAAGCGCGACGCGGGCTCGGACATCCTGGCCGGTGCCGCCGCCGAGATCGGCGTGCTCATGAGCGGGCTGGCGCTCGTCACGGGCTCCATCTGGGGCCGGGCGGCCTGGAACGTGTGGTGGACCTGGGACCCCCGGCTCACCACCACGCTCATCATGTGGTTCGTGTACGCGGGCTACCTGGTGCTGCGCGGCTCCGGCATGGGCGAGGAGCGCCGGGGACTGGTGTGCGCGGTGCTGGGCGTCGTGGCCTTTCTGGATGTTCCCCTGGTGTTCTATTCCGCGCGCATCTGGCGCAGCGTGCACCCGGCCGTGCTGGCCAGCAAGGGCGGGGGCATGGAGCCGGAGATGTGGCACGCGGTGCTGGTGAATCTGCTGGCCTTCGGGCTGGTGTGGCTGTTGCTGCTCACCCTGCGCCGCGAGGTGGGCAGGGCCGAGGAGCGCTCGCGCGCGCTCATGCTCTCCGGCAGGGAGGTGTAGGGCCATGAATGGATATGTCCTGGCGGCCAACGCCGCCGTGTGGATCGCCCTGGCCGGGTACGCGGGATATCTCGTCCTGCGTAGCCAGGCGGCGAACAAACGTCTCAAGCAGATGGAGATTCTCGGTCATGGTGAACGCCGTTAGCCAGCAGGCCCCGGGATCGGGGCAGAAGATTATTCTGGTGCTCGTTTTGTGCGCCTTCGGAGCCATGTTTGCGGGCTCCTTCGCCTACCGCATGCAGGGCGCGGGCCTTGTGGTGGAGGTGCGCCAGCAGAACGAGGGCATGGGCAAGGGCGGCATGGCCTCGGTCATGGGCATGGACATGGGCGCCATGCGCGCCATCATGGACAAGCTCCGCGCCAACCCGGACGATCCCCAGGTGATGATGGAGGTGGGCAACGCCTTCATGATGATGCAGGCCTGGGACAAGGCCCTGGAAATGTTCAATATGGCCGAGAAGAAGCTGCCCAAGGACGCCAGCGTGCAGCGGGGCATCGGCATGGTGCGGTTCGAGCGCAAGGAGTTCGACCTGGCCAAGAAGGCCTTTGACAAGGTGCTGGCCGCCGAGCCGGGGGACGCGCTCTCGCACTTCAACATGGGCATTCTGCTCAAGCACTACATGAACAAGGCGGCCGAGGGCGACGCGCATTTCCGCAAGGTGCTGGAGCTGGCCCCCGACGATCAGGAGTTGATCAAGGGGGCTCAGGAGGAGCTTGTTTCCCAAAAAGGGCAATAAGCCGAATAAATCCGGGGAGGGGGAGAGCGCGGGCGAACACTCATGTTGACAAGGCCCGATAACTCTCTAGAATGCCCGGCGCAAGGTCTTACCCTTCGGCTGGCGCGTGCCAGCCGGTGGATCGGCATATGTGGCGCATGTTGTTGACAGAACTATTCGGAGGGACTCAGATGAAAGCGAAGTGGTTCAAGACGGTTCTGGCCGTTGCCGTGGCGGGTATGCTCTCCATCGGCTGCGCCGGCGAGAAAAAAGAAGAGAAGAAGGCCGAAGCCCCCAAGCAGGAAGCCGCCGCCGCCAAGAAGCTGGTGCTCGGCGTGGCCGGCGCCCAGTCCGGCGACCTGGCCTCCTACGGCCTGCCCACCGTCAACGCCGCCAAGCTGGTGGCCAAGGAAATCAACGCCAAGGGCGGCGTGAACGGCATGCAGGTTGAAGTGCTGCCCGTTGACGACCAGTGCAAGCCCGAGCAGGCCACCAACGCCGCCACCAAGATCGTGGCCGACAAGGTGTCCATCGTCATCGGCCACATCTGCTCCGGTGCCACCAAGGCCGCCCTGCCCATCTACAAGGACGCCAAGGTCATCCTGATGAGCCCCTCCGCCACCAGCACCGAGCTGACCCAGAGCGGTTCCTACCCCAACTTCTTCCGCACCATTTCCTATGACCTGATCCAGGGCAAGGCCGCGGCCGAGTTCGCCACCGGCGAGCTGAAGGTCAAGAAGGTCGCCGTCATCCACGACAAGGGCGACTACGGCAAGGGCTTCGCCGAGAGCGCCAAGAAGGCGCTTGAGGACGGCAAGGTCGCCAAGGTCGTGCTGTTCGAGGGCATCACCCCCGGCGGCGTGGACTACTCCGCCGTCATCCAGAAGGTGAAGGCCGCTGGCGCCGACTGCGTGCTCTTCGGCGGCTACCACCCCGAGGCTTCCAAGATCGTTGTGCAGATGCACAAGAAGGGCATGAAGATTCCCTTCGTGTCTGACGACGGCGTGAAGGACGACACCTTCATCAAGACCGCCGGCGCCGACGCCGACGGCGTGTACGCCACCGGTCCCCAGATCCTGGCCGACAACGCCATCTACAAGAAGGCCATCGAGGACCACAAGAAGGAGTTCAACGCCGAGCCCGGCGCCTTCTTCCCGCAGGCTTACGCCGCCGCCCAGGCCCTGCTGAACGCCGTGGCCAAGGCCGGCAGCACCGACTACGACAAGGTCGTGGCCGCCCTGCAGAAGGAGTTCATCGAGACCCCGGTCGGCAAGATCAAGTTCGACGCCAAGGGCGACGCCGAGGGCGTGAGCTTCTCCGTGTACCAGGTGAAGAACGGCAAGTACGAACTGGTGAAGTAAGGACGCCGTCCCCCCCAAAGGGATGGCATGTGTAGGCCAGGGGGCAGGCGCAAACCGCGCCTGTCCCCTGGTTCCGTAAAGACTGGGCCGCCTGCTACCCCCGGCAAGGCGGCTGGATGGACCCCATGGAATATTTCCTCCAACTGTTCTTAAGCGGGCTTTCCCGCGGTAGCGTGTACGCCCTCATCGCCCTGGGCTACACCATGGTCTACGGCATCATCGAGCTCATCAACTTCGCCCACGGCGAAATCTACATGATCGGCGCCTTCATGGGGCTCATCGTGGCGGGTGTGCTCACCGCCATGGGCTGGCCCGCGCTCTCCATCCTGGCCATAGCCATCGTGGTGTCGGTGCTCTATTCCGCCGCCTACGGCTACACGGTGGAGAAGATCGCCTACAAGCCGCTGCGCAACGCGCCGCGCCTGGCTCCGCTCATTTCCGCCATCGGCATGTCGATCCTGCTCCAGAACTACGTCATGCTCGCGCAGACGCCGGACTTCCTGCCCTTCCCCAGGCTGATTCCGGACCTTGAGTTCATGGAGCAGTACTCCAATTTTCTGGGCACCTCGGATCTGTTCATCATCGTCACCTCGCTGGTGGTGATGGTGGCGCTGACCCTGTTCATCAAGTTCACCAAGATGGGCAAGGCCATGCGCGCCACCGCGCAGAACCGCAAGATGGCCATGCTGGTGGGCGTCAACGTCGACCAGGTCATCAGCGCCACGTTCATCATCGGGTCGAGCCTGGCGGCCGTGGGCGGCGTGCTCATCGCCTCGCACGTGGGGCAGATCAACTTCGTCATCGGCTTCTTGGCCGGCATCAAGGCCTTCACGGCGGCGGTGCTGGGCGGCATCGGCAGCATCCCCGGCGCGGTGCTGGGCGGGCTGGTCCTGGGCTGGACCGAGAGCTTCGCCACCGGTTACGTCTCCAGCGACTACGAGGACGTGTTCGCCTTCTGCCTGCTGGTGCTCATCCTGATCTTCCGGCCCGCAGGCCTGCTCGGCAAGCAGCGGGCGCAAAAGGTGTAAGACCATGGCCCAAGAAAGCAACGCACTCTCCCTGTTCAAGCGGGCGCTCACGGCGTCCGTGTGGCTGGCCTTCCTCACCCTGCCCATCATGGTCATCCGCGTGGACACGGTGGAGAAGACCGTGACCTGGCGCTGGATGCACCTGGCCTACATGTTCGCGGGCAGCTTCCTGCTGGCCTTCGTGTGGTACGCCCTGCTGGACCGCCGCGACCGCGGCGCGGGCCGGAAGGACCCCGAGGCCGCGACGCAGGCCTCGGGCTTGAGCCGCATCTTCAACGACCCCAAGCTGGTCCGCCCGCTCATGGCCTTCGGCTTCCTGGTGGCCGTGGCCTTCCCCTGGGTGTTCTCCATGTACCAGACCAACATCCTGGTCAGCGCGCTCATCTACGTGGTGCTGGGCCTGGGGCTCAACATCACCGTGGGCCTGGCGGGCCTGCTGGACCTGGGCTACGTGGCCTTCTACGCCGTGGGCGCGTACACGTATGCGCTCATCAACCACCACTTCCACCTCGGCTTCTGGGCCATCCTGCCGGTGGGCGGCATCCTGGGGGCCTTCTTCGGCATCCTGCTGGGCTTCCCGGTGCTGCGCCTGCGCGGCGACTACCTGGCCATCGTGACCCTGGGCTTCGGCCAGATCATCCGCCTGGTGTTGGAGAACTGGAGCGAGTTCAGCTTCGGCCCCAGCGGCATCTCCAACATCGACCGCCCGGGCCTGTTCGGCATCACCTACTCGGTGGAGCAGGCCACCACCTACATCTACTACATCATGCTGGTGCTGGTGATCCTGACCATCTTCGTCACCGCCAGGCTCAAGGATTCGCGCATCGGGCGCGCCTGGCTGGCCCTGCGCGAGGACGAGATCGCCTGCCAGGCCATGGGCATCGACAACACCCGGGCCAAGCTCATGGCCTTCGCCCTGGGCGCCACGCTGGCGAGCCTGATGGGCGTGGTGTTCGCGGCCAAGACCACCTTCGTCAACCCGGCCAGCTTCACCTTCATGGAGTCGGCCATGATCCTGGCCATCGTGGTGCTGGGCGGCATGGGCTCGGTGCTGGGCGTCATCCTGGGCGCGTTCCTGCTCATGCTTTTGCCCGAGTACATGCGCGCCTTCTCCGAGTACCGCATGTTGCTCTTCGGGGCCACCATGATCGTCATCATGGTGTTCCTGCCGCAGGGTCTGGTGCGCGCCAAGCGCAAGGTCTACAAAATCAACGCGGAAACGGCGGGCTAGGTCATGGCGGCACTGAATACCAACACCGATGCGGCGGTGCTCTCCGTCCGCAACATGAGCATGAACTTCGGCGGCCTGCGGGCCCTGTCCGAGGTGGATCTGGACGTCCGCAAGGGCGAGGTCGTGGCCCTCATCGGCCCCAACGGCGCGGGCAAGACCACCTTCTTCAACTGCATCACCGGCATCTACACCCCCACCGAGGGCGAGGTGCTGGCCTTCCCCCGCAACGGCAAGCAGAAGCGCATCAACGGCATGCGCACCAACCTGGTGTGCGAGCTGGGCATGGCCCGCACCTTCCAGAACATCCGCCTGTTCCCCTCCATGACCGCCCTTGAGAACGTCATGATCGGGCGGCACTGCCGCACCAAGGCGGGCATCCTGGGCGCCATCCTGCGCGGGCCTGCCACCCGGCGCGAGGAGCAGGGCGTGGTGGACGCCAGCTACGAGCTGCTGAAGAAGGTCGGGCTGGAGAAGTTCGCCAACGAGTACTCCCGCAACCTGCCCTACGGCGCGCAGCGCAGGCTGGAAATCGCCCGCGCCCTGGCCACCGAGCCCTTCCTGCTGCTGCTGGACGAGCCCGCCGCGGGCATGAATCCGCAGGAGACCCTGGAGCTCAAGGACATGGTGGTGCGCATCCGCCAGGAATTCGACGTCAGCGTGCTGCTCATCGAGCACGACATGAAAATGGTCATGAGCCTGTCCGACCGCATCTACGTCATGGAGTACGGTCGCATCATCTCCACCGGCACCCCCCGCGAAGTGAGCGAGGATCCGCAGGTCATCCGGGCCTACCTGGGCGAGGAAAGCGATGCTTGAGCTTAAGAATATCGACACCTTCTACGGCAACATCCAGGCCCTGCGCGATGTCTCCATCTCCATCGGCGAGGGCGAGATCATCACGCTCATCGGGGCCAACGGCGCTGGCAAGTCCACCACGCTCATGACCATCTGCGGCGTGGTGCCGCCCAAGCGCGGCGAGGTCGTGTTCCAGGGCCAGAACATCACCGGCCAGAGCCCGAACAAGATCGTGCAGCAGGGCATCTGCCAGGTGCCCGAGGGCCGCCTCATCTTCCCGGACCTCACGGTCCAGGAGAACCTGGACATGGGCGCCTTCCTCAGAAACGACAAGGGCGGCATCGAGAAGGACATGGAGCAGGTCTTCGGCCTGTTCCCCATCCTGAAGGAGCGCCGCAGGCAGCTGGGCGGAACCCTCTCCGGCGGCGAGCAGCAGATGCTGGCCATCAGCCGCGCGCTCATGGCCCGGCCCAAGCTGCTGCTGCTCGACGAGCCGAGCCTGGGCCTGGCCCCGCTCATCATCCGGCAGATCTTCGACATCATCAAGCAGATCAACCGCGAGAGCAACACCACCATCTTCCTGGTGGAGCAGAACGCCAACCAGGCCCTGAAGGTGGCGCACCGCGGCTATGTCATGGAGAACGGGCGCATCACGCTCGAGGACTCCTGCGACAAGCTCCTTGCCAACGACGAGGTCAAGAAGGCATACCTGGGGCTCTAGAGCCCCCCGAAACCCCGGCGGCACCCCCCGCCGGGCAGAGATGAGGTGGACATGCAGGACAAGATTCTGGGCAAGGCGCTGACCTTCGACGACGTGCTGCTGGTTCCGGCGTACTCCGAGGTTCTGCCCGACACCGTGGACGTGAGCACCCAGCTCACCCCCGCCATCCGCCTCAACATCCCGCTCTTGTCCGCCGCCATGGACACCGTCACCGAGGCGCGCATGGCCATTTCCATGGCCCGCCACGGCGGCGTGGGCGTGGTGCACAAGAACATGAGCATCCGCGACCAGGTGCGCGAGGTGGACAAGGTCAAGAAGAGCGAGTCGGGCATGATCCACGACCCCGTCACCGTCCACCCGGACGACAACGTGGGGAAAGTGCTCTCGCTCATGAGCGAATACCGCATCTCCGGCCTGCCGGTGGTGCGCGGCGACAAGCTGGTGGGCATCGTCACCAACCGCGACGTGCGCTTCGTCACCGAGATGAACACCCCCGTGGCCGAGGTCATGACCAGCCGCAACCTCATCACCGTGCCCGAGGGCATCAGCGACGAGGAAGCCAAGCGCCAGCTGCACCAGAACCGCATCGAGAAGCTGCTGGTGGTGGACGAGGAGCACAAGCTCAAGGGTCTCATCACCATCAAGGACATCGACAAGGTCAAGAAATACCCCAACGCCTGCAAGGACGACAAGGGACGGCTGCGCGTGGGCGCGGCGGTGGGCGTGGGCCAGGACGGCCTGGCCCGGGCCGAGGCCCTGCTGCGCGCCGGGGTGGATTTCCTGGTGCTCGACAGCGCCCACGGCCATTCCGCCAACATCCTCAAGGCCACCCGCGCCCTGCGCGACGCCTTCCCCGACGCCCAGATCATCGGCGGCAACGTGGCCACCTACGAAGGGGCCAAGGCGCTCATCGAGTCCGGCGTGGACACCGTGAAGGTTGGCATCGGACCCGGCAGCATCTGCACCACCCGCATCGTGGCGGGCGTGGGCGTGCCGCAGATCACCGCCATCTTCGAGGCCGGACGCGCCTGCCGCGAGGCCGGCAAGTGCATCATCGCCGACGGCGGCATCAAGTTCTCCGGCGACGTGGTCAAGGCGCTGTCCGCCGGTGCGGACACCTGCATGATGGGCAGCCTGTTCGCAGGCACCGAGGAAAGCCCCGGCGAGACCATCCTGTACCAGGGCCGCACCTACAAGATCTACCGGGGCATGGGCTCCATCGACGCCATGAACCAGGGCAGCAGCGACCGCTACTTCCAGGACAAGAGCAAGAAGCTCGTGCCCGAGGGCATCGTGGGCCGCGTGCCCTTCCGCGGCGCCGTCACCGAGAGCATCCACCAGCTGGTGGGCGGCCTGCGCTCCGGCATGGGCTACCTGGGCTGCGGCGACATCGAGTCGCTCAAGAAGAACGCCCGGTTCATCGAGATCAGCGCCGCCGGACTCAAGGAATCCCACGTCCACGACGTCATCATCACCAAGGAAGCCCCCAACTACCGCGTCGAGTCCTAAGGGACCCGCGCCAGAGGCAGGCCATGCAGCACGAAGAGAAAGTCATCATCCTCGACTTCGGGTCCCAGGTCACGCAGCTTATTGCGCGGCGCATCCGCGAGGCCGGGGTGTATTCCGAGATCCACCCCTGCACCAGCGACCCGGCGTTCATCAAGTCGCTGAACCCCAAGGCCCTGGTGCTCTCCGGCGGCCCCTCCAGCGTGCACGACGAGGGCGCGCCCCCGCTGCCCAAGGAGTATCTCTCCTGGGGCCTGCCCATCCTGGGCATCTGCTACGGCATGCAGATCCTGGCGCACACCCTCGACGGCGAGGTGACCCGCTCCAAGGACCGCGAGTACGGCCGCGCGCAGTTCGAGGCCCTGGGCGACTGCCCGCTGTTCGACGGCGTGGAGGGCAAGGGGAACCTCACCGTGTGGATGAGCCACGGCGACCACGTGGGCCAGCTGCCCACGGGCTTTTCCTGCATCGGCAAGACCGCCAGCCTGGACCACGCCGCCATGTGCGACCCGGCCCGCAGGATCTACGCCGTGCAGTTCCACCCCGAGGTGGCCCACACCGACCAGGGCGAGCGCATCCTGTCCAACTTCCTGTTCAAGATCGCGGGCCTGAAGCCCGGCTGGACCATGGCCTCCTTCGTGGAGTCCTCCATCAAGGTCATGAGCGACCAGGTGGGCGACGGCAAGGTGGTGCTGGGCCTGTCCGGCGGCATCGACTCCACCGTGGCCGCCGTGCTGCTGCACCGCGCCATCGGCAAGCGCCTGTACTGCATCTTCGTGGACAACGGGCTTCTGCGCATGGGCGAGCGCCAGGAGGTCATCGGCTTTTTGGAGGAGCACTTCGACCTCAACGTGAAGGTCGTGGACGCCAGAAGCGAATTCCTCGATAAGCTGAAAGGGGTCGAAGACCCCGAGCAGAAGCGCAAGATCATCGGCTACACCTTCATCGAGGTCTTCGACCGCGAGGCGAAAGCCATTGAAGGCGTGCAGTTCCTGGGCCAGGGCACCCTGTACCCGGACGTCATCGAGTCCGTGTCCTTCAAGGGCCCCAGCGCGGTCATCAAGAGCCCCCACAATGTCGGCGGCCTGCCCGAGAAGATGAACCTGAAGCTGGTGGAGCCCCTGCGCGAGCTGTTCAAGGACGAAGTGCGCAAGGTGGCCTACGAGCTGGGCATGCCCGAGCACATCATCTGGCGGCATCCCTTCCCCGGACCGGGCCTGGCCATCCGCGTCATCGGCGAGATCACCGAGGAGCGCCTGGAGATCCTGCGCCAGGCCGACAAGATCGTGCAGCACGAGCTGCTCGCCAGCGACTGGTACCGCAAGGTCTGGCAGGGCTTCGCCGTGCTGTTGCCGCTCAAGACCGTGGGCGTCATGGGCGACGACCGCACCTACGAGCACGTCATCGCCCTGCGCATCGTGGACAGCATCGACGCCATGACCGCCGACTGGTCGCGCGTGCCCGCCGACATCCTGGCGCGCATGTCCAGCCGCATCATCAACGAGGTCAAGGGCGTGAACCGCGTGGTGTTCGACATCTCCAGCAAGCCGCCCAGCACCATCGAGTGGGAATAGGCCTGGGGTAGCGAAACCATCAACGCGGAGAGAGCATGCTCGGCACCACGGAAATTCTCGTCATCGCCATCGTCGGCATCATCGTCGTCGATCCCCGGAAGCTGCCCGACCTCATGAAGGGGTTGGGCAAGGCCCTGGCCGAGTTCAAGCAGATGAGCTCGGACGTGCAGGACAGCTTCCGGCGCGAGGCCGAGCGCGCGGACTTCGAGAAGCGAAAAGCCGAGGCCGAGGCCCAGCTCTTCAAGGAGGGCGAGGCCCAGACCCAGCCCGCGACCGAAACGCAGCCCCAGCCCGCGGCCGAGCCCGAGCCCCAGCCCCATCAGGACGAGGCTCCCGCGCAGCCCCCGGTGGAGCGCGACCCGGACCTGGCGAACCGCATGCCCGAGCCGGAGCCGGTGGCCGTAGCGCACGCCGAAGCTCCTGCTGAAACTCCGGCGCAGTCGCTGGAGCCGTCTTTTGTCGAGCCAGCGCCTTCTCCGGCCCCGCAGGCCGCGCAGCAGGCCCCGCAGCCCGAGGACGAGCCCGCCGTGGAGGAATCCGCGCCCGCACCGGCGATTGCGCAGGAGTCCGCACCCGCCGTGGCCGAAGAGGCCCAGGCTCCCGCAGTTGCGGACGAGCCCCAGGCCCCGGCCGAGGCCGCGCCTCCGCCGCCCCCGCCGCCGCCTCCCACCGGCGACGACGCCGTGGGCGAGGGCGCCAGCGGGCGAATGACGCTCATCGGCCACCTGCAGGATCTGCGCAAGGGCCTGACCCGCAGCCTCTACGCCGTGGTGGCGGGCTTCTTCATCTGCTACGCCTTCGCCGGGCAGATGCTCAAGATCCTCATGCAGCCCATGCTCACCGCGCTCAAGCAGAGCCACTTCATCTACACCATCCCCACCGAGGCCTTCTTCGCCGAGATGTGGATCGCCTTCATCGCGGGCATGTTCCTGTGCAGCCCCTACATCTTCTACCAGATCTGGAGCTTCGTGGCCCCGGGCCTGTACAGCCACGAGAAGCGCTGGATCATCCCCATCGCTTTGTGCTCCGCGCTGTTCTTCGTGTCCGGTGCGCTGTTCGGCTACTTCGTGGTGTTCCCCTTCGGCTTCGAGTTCTTCGCCAGCTACGCCAGCGACATCCTCATGTTCACGCCCAAGCTGGACGAGTACCTGGGTTTCGCGCTCAAGCTGCTGTTCGCCTTCGGCATCGTGTTCGAGCTGCCGCTGTTCATCTTCTTCCTGGCCCGGCTGGGCATCGTCAGCCACGAGGGCCTGCGCGCCAAGCGCAAGTACGCCGTGCTGGGCGCGTTCATCGTGGCCGCCGCCCTCACCCCGCCCGACGCCCTCAGCCAGACCATGATGGCCGTGCCGCTGGTGGTGCTGTACGAGGTGGGCATCTGGGGCGCGTACTTCTTCGGCAAGAAGAAGCCCAAGCCCGAACAGGCCGCCGAGGCCTAGCGGATAATCCCGCAACGGGGCGCTGCGGTACGGGGTTTGCAAGCCGCGAGGCTTGACAAGCCCGGCCCCTGCGTACAAGGGTTTCTTGCGGCGGGCGCCGCAATTCCGGGAACTTGCGCAAAGGAGGGGGCCATGGCCAAACGCAGCGCGAAGCTGGCGCGCACCACCAAGGAAACCGACATCCGCGTGACCCTGACCCTGGAGGGGAAGGGCACCTGCGATATCGCCACCGGTGTGGGCTTTGCCGACCACATGCTGACCCTCATGGCCTTCTGGGCCGGGTTCGATCTCACGCTCTCCTGCAAGGGCGACCTGCACATCGACGCGCACCACAGCCTGGAGGACATCGGGCTGACGCTGGGCCAGGCGCTAGCCCAGGCCCTGGGCGACAAGGCGGGCATAACCCGCGTGGCCAGCGCCAAGGTGCCCATGGACGAGGCCCTGGCCGAGGTGGTCATCGACCTCTCCGGCAGGCCCTATCTGGTCTACGCCGACGACCTGCTCCCGGCCCTCATCGCGGGGGAGGAGAAGGACGTGTGGCGCGAATTCTTCAAAAGCCTGGCGCAGCGCGCCGGTATGAACCTGCACATCCGCTACGAGTACGGCAAGAACGGCCACCACCTGCTGGAGGCCGCCTTCAAGGCCCTGGGCCTGGCGTTCAGGCAGGCCGTGGCCGTCACCCGCAGCGGAGCCACCAGCACCAAGGGGAGCGTTGACTGATGCGCACACGCACGATTTCGACCGTTCTGGCCCTCGTGGGCCTGTGGACCCTGTCGCTTCTGGCCACGGGCTGCGCGCCCAAGGCCGTTGCCCCGCAGCCCAGGCCGCTGGGCAGCGTGGCCGTGGCCGCCTTCACCGCGCCCAAGTACAACTGGGAGCTCATCGCCGGGTACCTGCCCGAGGAAGGCAAGACCGTGAAGCCCGAGGTGCTGGCCAAGCTCGACGAGACCCTGAGCCAGAGCCTGCGCGCCCACGGCGTCAAGAACACGCTCACCCCGGCCCAGACCCGCCAGTGCCAGGAGATCGTGGTCTTCGAGCGCTCGAACAAGAGCCGCGAGTCGGCCTGGAGCTACTGGCTGAGCGTGGGCCGCTGCCTGCCCGCGGACTTCATCCTTGTGCCGCAGGTGCTGCGCTGGAAGGAACTGGGCGGCGGCGGCAACCCCGCCTCCGTGGTCATCGACCTGTACCTCATCGACGTGCGCGCCGAGCGCCTGGTGACCCGCTTCCACTTCGACGAGACCCAGAAGGCGCTCACCGACAACCTGCTGGATCTGAACAAGTTCGTGCAGCGCAAGGGCGAGTGGGTGGAGGCCGACGTGCTGGCCAAGGAAGGCATCGAGGCCGGCCTGCGGGAGATGGGCCTGTGATCCTGTTCCCCGCCGTGGACATCAAGGACGGGCGCTGCGTGCGCCTGTCCCAGGGCCGCGCCGACGCGGTGACCGTGTTCGGCGAGGACCCGGCGGAAATGGCGCTGGTCTGGGTGCGCCAGGGGGCCCAGTGGCTCCACGTGGTGGACCTGGACGGGGCCTTTTCCGGCGTGCCGCGCAACTTCGACTTGGTGAAGCGCATCTGCGCCGAGGCCAAGATCCCCGTGCAACTGGGCGGCGGCATCCGCGACATCGCCACCGCCAAGGCCTACGTCGACGCGGGCGTGTCCCGGCTCATCATCGGCACCATCGCCCTGGAGCAGCCGGAGCTGTTCGCCGAGCTGTGCGCCGCGCTGCCGGGCAAGGTCGGCGTTTCCCTCGACGCTGTGGACGGCAAGCTCAAAAGCCGGGGCTGGGTGGCCGACGCCGGGCTCATGGTCATGGAAGTGCTGCCGCGCATCCAGGCCGCCGGAGCCAGCTTCATCATCTACACCGACATCTCCCGCGACGGCATGCAGAGCGGCGTGAACCTGCCCGCGCTCAGCGCGCTGTGCGAGGCCACCACGCTGCCGGTCATCGCCGCCGGGGGCGTGACCAACATGGACGACCTGAGGAACCTGGCCCCGCTGTGCGCCAAGGGCCTGCAGGGCGCCATCTCCGGCCGGGCCATCTACGCCGGGACCCTCGATTTCGCCGAGGGGCTGGCGTACACAAAGGGCTTGCAGAAGGCCGCCTAGGGTTCTTGCCACACGACGAAAGAAGGGCCGCCCCCAATCGGGAGCGGCCCTTTTCCTTTGTCTTCCGTCCGGCTTCTAGGCCTTCTTCCGCCGCGCCTTGACGCTGCTGAAGCGTTTCACGTCGATGCCGTACTTTTTCACCTTGTAGTTGATGATGCGGTAGGAAACGCGCAGGTCGCGGGCGCTTTGCAGCATGTTGCCGCGCGTCTTCTTGAGCGAATCCACCAGCAGCTCCTGCTCGAACTTGGCCACGGCCTCGCCGAAGGACAGGTTGATGCCCGTGGCCGAGCTGTCCGCCGTCTGCAGCGTGGGCGGCAGGTGGTAGGTGCGGATGACCTCCTCCTCGCAGATGAGCACGGCGCGCTCCACGCAGTTGCGCAGCTCGCGCACGTTGCCCGGCCAGTGGTACATGGTCAGCAGTTCGATGGCCGGTGTGGAGATGCGCTTGATGCTCTTGCCGTACTCGTCGGCAAAGCCCTGCAGGAAGTGCTCGGACAAGGGCAGGATGTCCTCGCGGCGCTCGCGCAGGGCCGGGATGAACACCGGGAACACGTTGATGCGGTAGAACAGGTCCTCGCGGAAGCGGCCCTGGGTCAGCAGATCCTCCAGCGGCTGGTGCGTGGCGCAGATCAGCCGCACGTCCACGCTGATGGTCTGCTCGCCGCCCACGCGCTGGATCTCCTTCTCCTGGATGGCGCGCAGCACCTTGGCCTGGGCGTCCAGCGAGAGCTCGCCGATCTCGTCCAGGAACAGGGTGCCGTTGTTGGCCAGCTCGAACAGGCCGCGCTTGGTCTGCACCGCGCCGGTGAACGCGCCCTTCTGGTGGCCGAAGAGTTCGCTTTCGACCAGGTCGGCGGGCAGGGCGGCGCAGTTGAGCTTGATGAGCGGCTTGTCGTGGCGGGGGCTGCCCGCGTGGATGGCCTCGGCCAGGAGCTCCTTGCCGGTGCCGGACTCGCCGCGCAGGAGCACGGTGGCGCGGCTGGGAGCCACCTGCCGGGCCTGGCGCAGCACCGCGCGCATGCTCTTGCTGGCGGCCACGAAGTTCTTGGGCGGGGGCGCGTCCGCGCCGGGGGAGACCATGCCCTGCGCCATGAGGTGCTTGTGCAGGGCCATTTCCTCCTGCAACTGGGCCACCTGGTTGGCGATGAGGTCGGCCACCACCTCCAGGAAGGCCCGCTGGCCCTCAAGAATCTCCATGGGCTGGATGGTGATGTCCGCCGAGAGCGCGCCCAGCACCTCGCGCCCGCTGTGGCGGGTGCTGATGACGGGCACGCACAGGAAGGACAGGCTCTGCAATTCCTCCGGCGTGCGGCCGAAGGCCTTGTTCAGGAACTCGCTGTTCTCCGACAGCCTGGGGATGATGATGGGCTTGCCGGTCTCGTACACCTGGCCCACCACGCCCTTGCCGGGAGTGTACGTGGCCGGGATGGAGCGGGTGGGGCTGTGCGCCAGGGAGAGCTTCAGGCTCTCGGCGTCCGGGTCCATGATGGCCAGGAACACGCGCACGTAGCCCATCTGCTTGGACAGGGCCTTCAAAAGCCCGCCCAGGCTCTCCTCCAGCGGGGCGCCGGGGGACAGCTCCCGCAGGATGTGCCGGAGCGCGCTGAGCGTGGACTCCGGCGTGAGGGCGTTGATCTCGCTTTTCGGCATGGTCGGTCCCTGGCCCCCCGCTACTCTTTCCAAGCCGCGCCCAGAGCCAGGGCCTTCAGGTTGGCCTCGGCCACCTTGGGCTTCATGGTGGCGCGGATGGTGGCCTCCAGCACGTCGTTGCCGAAGGGCAGGACGTTCATGGCGCACAGCGCGCCGAGCAGGGCGATGTTGCCGCTCTGCACCGCCCCGGCCTGCACGCCCAGGGTGCGGCAGGGCAGGAACCGCGCCGTGGCGCAGCGCGCGGTGATCTTGGCGCGGATGTCCTCGACCGGGGGCGCGATTTCCTTGCCCGTGGCCACGGAGAGCGGGGGCAGGCTCTCGGTGCTGGAGAGCACTAGGCCGCCGTTCTTCAGGTAGGGCAGGGCGCGCAGGGTCTCCAGCGGCTCGAAGCCGAGCAGGATGTCGGCCTCGCCCGGGCCGATCTTGGGGCTCTTGTAGCCGATGAGCAGGGTGGATTCCACCACGCCGCCGCGCTGGGCCATGCCGTGGATCTCGCCGGAGGTGACGGGCAGCCCGGCGGACAGGGCCGCCCGGGCCAGCAGGGTGGTGGCGGTGAGGGTGCCCTGGCCGCCAACGCCGGTCATGAAGATGCGCAGCCGGGTCTGGTTCGTGGCGCTCATGTTATGCATCCCCCTTGCGGGCCTTGATGTTCTTGCAGACCTGCAGGCAGAGCATGCAGCCGGAGCACAGCAGGGGGTCGATGGCCATTTTGCCCCCCTCCAGGTAGAAGGCCGGGCAGGCCAGGGTGTTCAGGCAGTCGCCGCAGCTCCCGTCCTTGGCGGCCTCGGCGCAGTCGGCGGCCACGTAGGCCACCTGGGTGCGCTTCTGGCCGTAGGCCCGGCGGGCGAACAGCGGGCAGGGCTCCTCGGCGATGAGCACGCGCACGCCGGTGAGGCCCTTGAGCTCCTCGATGGCCTTCAGCGTGGCCTTCTGGTTCAGCGGGTTGACCTTGCGGATGTGCTGGATGCCCAGGCCGCGCACCAGCGGCTCGATGTCCACGCGCACGGGGTTGTCGCCCAGGGTGGTCTTGTCCACGCCGGGGTTGGGCTGGTGGCCGGTCATGGCCGTGGTGCGGTTGTCCAGGATGCACACCAGCAGGTTGTGCTGGTTGAACAGGGCGTTGACCAGCCCGGTGATGCCGGAGTGGAAGAAGGTGGAGTCGCCGATGAAGGCCACCACGTCCTGGCCCGCGGCCTTGGCCGCGCCGCAGCCCGCGGCCTTGGCCGCGCCGCAGCCCGCGCTGATGGACGAGCCCATGCACAGCAGGAAGTCCGCGGCCTTGAGCGGCGGCAGGATGCCCAGGGTGTAGCAGCCGATGTCGGAGGAGTAGACCGCCGTGTCGCCGTAGATCTTGCGCACGGCCACGTAGGTGGCGCGGTGCGGGCACCCGGCGCAGAGGTTGGGCGGCCTGTTCGGCAGCGGAACCTCGGGGTCGACGCCGCAGCCGCAGGCGGCCTGGGGCGCGGGCAGGCCCAGCACGGAGCGCAGCGCGCCCGCGACCATGGCCACGCTGAACTCGCCGTGGCGCGGCATGGGGCCGGGGGTCTTGCCCAGGATGGTCAGCGTCAGGCCCAGGCGCTGCGCCAGGGCGCGGATCTCGGTCTCGACGACCGGCTCCAGTTCCTCCAGCACCAGCAGGGTGGACAGGCCCTGCATGAAGTTCTCGATGAGCTTTTCCGGCAGCGGGTGGCTGAAGCCCAGGTCCAGCACCTTGACCTTTCCGGCCAGGTCGGATTCCTGCAGCGCGTCGGAGAGGTAGGCGCGGCAGATGCCGCTGGCCACCACGCCCACCGTGCCCTGTCCGGAAACGGTGTTGTAGGGCGAGGTCTCGGCCAGGGCGCGGGCCTTTTCCAGAATGGCCATGAGGCGCAGGTGCATGGGCCGGGCAAAGGCCGGGATGGGCACGAAGCGCGGGGGATTCTTCTTGAACCCGGCGGGGGCGGGCAGTTCGGCCACGGGGCCGAACTCAACCGGGCCGCGCAGGTGGTTCACGCGGGTGGTGGTGCGCAGCAAGAGCGGGGTGTCCAGCTCGCGGGAGAGGTTCAGCGCCGCCTTGGCCATGTCCTTGGCCTCCTGGGCCGTGGAGGGCTCCAGGCAGGGCAGCCCGGCGATGCGCGCGTAGATGCGGTTGTCCTGCTCGTTCTGGCTGGAGTGGCAGCCGGGGTCGTCCGCGCTCAGGAGCACGAAGCCGCCGGGGCAGCCGGTGTAGGCCAGGGTGAACAGCGGGTCGGCGGCCACGTTGACGCCCACGTGCTTCATGGTCACCAGCGTCATGGCCCCGGCCAGGGTGGCGCCGCCGCCGACCTCAAGGGCCACCTTCTCGTTCACGGAGTACTCGAAGGTGAAGCCGCCCTCGGGGGCGAGGCGGAAGAAGGTGTCGGGCACCTCGGAGGAGGGGGTGCCGGGGTAGCAGGAAACGAACTGGATGCCGGCCTCGATGCAGCCGCGCACGATGGCTTCGTTGCCCAGAAGCAGCTCGGTGCGTCCGGCCTCGCGGGAAAGCAGGGGGTGTGCCACGTCGCGCCTCCTAGCTGCCAGCCCGGAGCTGGTTGGCCTTGAACTGGAAGAAGGGCTTGCCCGCGCCGCTGTCCTTTTCGGCCAGCTCGGCGTAGGCGGCCTGGGCCACCTGGGCGTTTCCGGCCTGCTCGGCGGCCACGGCGATCTGCCGGGTGATGGGCAGGGCGTAGGCCTCCGGCGACTTGGCCTTCAGGCCTTCCAGCAGGGTCAGGGCCTCCGGGGCCTTGCCGGTCATGAGCAGGCACTTGGCCTTGCCGATGGCGGCGATGACCTTCATGTCGGCGGCGCCGTCCTTTTCCAGGGCGTCCCAGGCGGCGAGGGCCTTGTCGTACTGCTTGTCGATCATGGCCGCTGCGGCCAGCTCCAGCTGCACCGTGGGCTTCAGCGACGAGGGCGCGTCCTTGAGGAACTGGTCGAGAGCCTCGATGCGCTCCTTGGCGTCGTTCTTCTGGATGAGGATGAGACCCAGGGCGTCGGAGGCCTTGGCGGCGGCCTTGGCGCGCCAGCTGTTCACGCCGGCGTACACGGCGGCGGCCAGCAGCACCACGCCGCAGGCGATGGCGATGGGCTTCAGGTTGCCGACCAGGAAATCGAAGAGCCTCTGGGAGGTATCGGGCACCGCTGTCTTGAGCTGTTCGAGCTGCGCGGCAACGGCAGGGGAGGGCTGCGGGGCTTCCTGGGTCTGCGGCTTCTTGTCTTCCATGCGGGGGAACTCCTTAAGCGTTGTGGATGCGTCGCGCCTGGCTCTCAGGCGCAGCAGGTTTCTTTACGCAAAAATGTCAATCCCGTCAAAGCCAAAACGGCCCGAAAAGTACTCTTTCGCAACGCTTTCCCGACCACTTGCGGTTGTTCGACATTTTTGCCCGCAGACGGTGCCAGAGTCGTTCCGGGGCCCGACGCGTTGACTTCGGGGCGCATCTGGGGTTAGCCAGTAGGGATTGCGCAGCGGACCGGACCCCAGGCCGGGGTTGCGGGGAACACGAAGCAACAAGGGGACTTGCATGGACATCGCCGCCCAGATGCTGGCCATGGCCCGCGCCGCCAAGGAGGCCTCGCGCCGACTGGCCGCCGCTCCCGGCAGCGCCCGTACCCAGGCCCTGCTGAACCTGGCCGCGCTGCTGGACCAGAGCGCCCCGCGGATCTTCGAGGCCAACAGGCTCGACGTGGACGCCGCCCGCGCGCGCGGCCTGGACAGTGCCAAGCTCGACCGGCTGACCATCTCCCAGGGCGTGCTGAACGCCATGATCCAGGGCTGCCGCGAGGTGGCCGCCATGGGCGATCCCGTGGGCGAGATCGAGCACATGACCACGCGCCCCAACGGCCTGCTGGTGGGCCGCATGCGCGTGCCCCTGGGCGTGGTGGCCATGATCTTCGAGTCGCGCCCCAACGCCGCCGTGGACGCCGCCGTGCTCTGCATCAAGAGCGGCAACGCCGCCATCCTGCGCGGCGGCAGCGAGGCCTTCCACTCCATCGCCGCGCTCACCGCCGTCATCCACACCGCCCTCGAACAGGCCGGGCTGCCCGCCGCCTGCGTGCAGGTGCCGCCCACCACCGACCGCGCCGCCGTCTCCGCGCTGCTCAAGCTCGACCAGTACATCGACGTGGTCATCCCGCGCGGCGGCGAAGGCCTCATCCGCGCAGTGGTCGATCAGGCCAGCATGCCCGTGCTCAAGCACTACAAGGGCGTGTGCCATATTTTCGTGGACCCGAGCGCCGACCTGGACCGCGCCGTGGACATCGTCGCCAACGCCAAGGCCCAGCGCCCCGGCACCTGCAACGCACTGGAATGCCTGCTCGTGCACCAGGACGTGGCCCAGGCCTTCCTGCCCGCCGTGGCCAAGGCGCTCTCGGCCAAGGGCGTGGACTTCCGCTGCTGCCCGGCCTCGCTGCCGCTCATGGGCTCCTCCGCAAAGCCCGCCCAGGAGTCCGACTGGGGCTGCGAGTTCCTCGCGCTCACCCTGGCCGTCAAGATCGTCTCCGGCCAGGACGAGGCCCAGGACCACATCGCCCTGTACGGCTCCAACCATACCGAGTGCATCCTGACCGCCAATCATGCCGCGGCCATGCGCTTCACGCGCGAGGTGGACGCCAGCATGGTCGGCGTCAACTGCTCCACCCGCCTGAACGACGGCGGCGAGCTGGGCCTGGGCGCGGAGATCGGCATCTCCACCTCCAAGCTGCACGCTTACGGCCCCATGGGCCTGAAGGAACTGACCAGCGCCAAGTTCGTGGCCCTGGGCCAGGGCCAGATCCGCAACTAACCCCCCAGGCAGTACAAGGAGCCGCAACGCATCATGGCCAAGATCGGAATTCTCGGGGGCAGCTTCAATCCCATCCACGCCGGGCACATGCGCATGGCCGTGGACGCGCGCGAGGCCGTGGGCCTGGACAAGGTGCTGCTGCTGCCCGTGGGCGAGGCCCCGCACAAGCCCCAGGACGCCATGCTGCCCTTCGCCCACCGCCTGCGCCTAGTGGAACTGGCCGTGCGCGGCATTTCCGGGCTCTCCGCCAGCGGGCTGGAAGGCACGCGCACCGGCCCGTCCTACACCTACGACACCCTCTCCGCCCTGCGCGAGAAGATGCCCGCCGACGAGCTCTGGTTCATCCTGGGCAGCGAATCCTTCCAGGCCCTGCCCATCTGGCACCGGGGGCTGGAGCTGCCCACCCTGTGCTCCCTGGTTGTCATCATCCGCCCCGAGGACACGCCCGACTCCCTGGCAGCCTTCGCCCAAACCACCTGGCCCGGCACCACCCGGCCCTCCCCCCCCCGCCTGCTGCTGCCCGTGGGCGAGGCCCCGCACAAGCCCCAGGACGCCATGCTGCCCTTCGCCCACCGCCTGCGCCTAGTGGAACTGGCC
>JAEXRD010000118.1 GCA_023438245.1 Pseudomonadota bacterium
GCCACCACCTGGTCGGTGGTCAGCGCCTTGACCTCGGCGGCGGTGAGCGCGCCCACCTGGGCGGTGGTCAGCGCCCCGATCTGGTCGGTGGTCAGCGCGGCGACCTGCGCCGTGGTCATGCCCACGATCTGGGCGTTGGTGAGTTTGGAGACGTCGCCGGTCTCGATGGCCGCGATCTGCTCCGTGGTCATGGCGGCGATGCCCGCCGTGGTGATCTTGGTGATCTGGTCGCTGGTGAGCGCGGCCACCTGGTCGGTGGTGAGTGCCTTGACCTCGGCGGTGGTGAGCGCGGCCACCTGGGCGGTGGTCAGCGCGCCGATCTGGTCGGTGGTCAGCGCGGCGACCTGCGCCGTGGTCAGCCCGGCCACCTGGGCATTGGTCATCTTGGCCAGGTCGCCGGTCTCGATGGCGGCGATCTGGTCGGTGGACATCTTGGACAGGTCGGCCACGGTGATCTTGCTGATCTGGTCGGTGGTCAGGGCCACCACCTGGTCGGTGGTCAGGGCGGCAGCCTGGGCCGTGGTCAGCGCGGCGATCTGGGCGCTGGTCATGACGGCCAGGTCTCCGGTCTCGATGGCGGCGATCTGGTCGGTGGACATCTTGGTCAGGTCGGCCACGGTGATCTTGCTGATCTGCGCGGTGGTAAGCGCGGCCACCTGGTCGGTGGTGAGCGCCGCGGCCTGGGCGGTGGTCAGCGCGGCGATCTGCGCGCTGGTCATGACGGCGACATCGACGGTCTCAAGGGCCGCGATCTGCGCCGTGGTCAGACCCTGGACCTGGGTCACAGTCAGCGCAGGCACCTGATCCGAGGACAGGGCTTCCACCTGGTCGCTGGTAAGCGCGGCGAGCTGTTTGGTGGAGAACATGCGGACCTGCGCCGTGGTGAAGGCGGGGATCTGGTCCGAGGTCAGCGCCTGGATTTGCGCGGTGGAGAGTTCGGCGATCTGTGCCGAGGTCAGGCCCACGAGTGTTGCCGTGGTGAGCGCCTGGATCTGGTCGGTGCCAAGATTGGAAATGATGGACATGCTCTCCCTCCGCGAATTTCAGGTCGCCCGCGGCCTTCGGCTCGGGGCGGTCAATGCGACAATACGCCGGACCGCCCGTATCCCCCGGGGCGGGGGCGGGCGAGCGGCGACGGGTGCCTGCGGACGCTAACGCATCGCTACAGCATGGGCAAAGAACGTACGTGACCGCAGACCGCAGTGTTTTGCAACAACTGGGCCGCGAGCAGGCATGCTAGATTTTGTTTAGAGTGGCCGGAGGTGACGCTGGCGCAGGAGATGGGGGAGAATGTGTGGCGCGGCAACGTCTTCACGCGTCAGGCTCCAGCAGGCAGTGGTATGCATTCCGCAACCCGGTTGCAGCCGGGGGCTCCGTGATTGCGGACACCTTGCGCGCCGGATTGCGGCCCGGGCGCGCGCCGAACAGAGACCCCGGAATATACCGGTGGGCGACCAAAAGGCCACCCCGATTCTTATTCGGCTTACTTGCCACAAAACTTAATACTGACTACGAAGAAATGCAAAGAAAATATACGTGGTCATACTAGCGAGTTAGGAGAGAATCCTGATTTTCGGACCTGTCCTGCCCGGCGGGGGGCTGGGATTTGGCCGCGATTTGGGGCTCGGCGGCCCCTTCGGCCCTGCCGGCCGACCCCGCCGTGGGCGTTTCCGCCGGGGTGAGCGGCATGCCCTGCCTGCCCATGACGCGGTACAGGTTGGCCAGCGAGGTGAAGAAGTCGGCCTGGGCCTGGTTCAGCGCGGCCTCGGCGGTCACGACCTTTTCCTGGGCGTCCAGCACGTCCAGGCTGGTGCCGATGCCCGAGCGGAAGCGCGTGCTGGCCTGTTCGTAGGCCTCGGCGGCCTCCTTGCTGCGCAGGTGGGCGATGCGGATCTGGTTGCGCGCCTCGCTGACGTTCAGGTAGTTCTCGCGCACCAGGGAGAACACCGTGAGCTTGAGGCTCTCCAGGTCGTCCTGCGCGGCCTTGAGCAGCTTCTTGCGGGCCTGGGCCTCGTAGTACTGCTCGCCGCTGGAGAACACCTCCCAGCCCATGTTCAGGCCCATGGTATAATAGTGGCGGTCCGCCGTGGGGGTGCCGTTGCCGTAGCTGGTGTTCTGCTTGCTGTAGCTGGCGGTGGCGTCCACGCGCGGGTACGCCTTGCCCTCCACGATGTTCAGCTCCTCCTGGGCGATGTCCACGTCGGTCTGGGCGATGACCAGCTCCGGCAGGCGGGTGTGGGCCTGGGCCACGCAGTCCTCGAAGCCCATGCTCCAGACGTAGGGGTACTGGTTCAGGTCGCCGGAGAAATCGTAGCGCGGCGCGCCGGAGTGGCCCAGCAGGGCGTTGAGCTTGGTGAGCTGGGCCTGCTCGTCGCTCTTTGCGCGGGAGAGCCGCTGCTCCGCCTGCGCCAGGGCGGTCTCAACCTGCAGCACGGTGAGCCGGGGGGCCATCTCCAGCCGGTAGAAGGCGTGGGCGGCCTCCTTCTGGGTGCCCAGCCGCGCCACCGAGGAGGCGTAGGCCTGCCGGTCGGAGCGGATGCGCATGAGCTTGAAGTACTCGCGCTGCACGCTCTCGGCGGTGTCCAGCTCCACGCGGCGGCGGTCCTGCTCGCTGCGGGCGGCCACCAGCCTGCTGCGCGCCAGGTTGCTCAGGCGCATCAGGCCGTCGAACACGTTCTGCGAGACCTGCAGCGTGACGCTCCTGGAGGTCTGGTCGATGTAGTCGCTGTTTGTCTCGCTCTTGTTGTCCGGGTTCTTGATCTTGGTCAGCCCGGCCATGATCTGGGCGTGGGGCAGCAGCGCGCCCAGGGCCGAGCGGGCGTTCAGCCCGGTTCCGGCGGCGCGGCTGCTGGCGGAGTGGATGCGCGGGTTGTTCTTCTGGGCCAGGTCCATGGCCTCGCGCAGGGTCAGGTTCTCCTGCGGGGCCGGAAAGGAATCGCCGGGCAGGGGCTGCTCCAGGCCCTGCGGCAGCGGCGCGGCCTGGGCGGCGCGGGCGGGCTCGGGCATGGGCTCGGGAGCAGGAGGCTCGGGCTTGGACGCTGGAGCAGGAGGCTCGGGCCTGGGCCCGGCCTTGGGTTCGGGAGCCGCTTCGGGCACGGCCTTGGCCTCGGGGGCCGCTGGCTCAGGGGCCGGAGTGGGCTCGGGCGCGGGAGCCTTCGGTTCGGGGGCCGGGGCCGGGACCGGAACCGGCGCGGGCCTGGCCGGAGCCGGGGCCCGAACGGGCGCGGGCTTCTGCTGCGGGGCCAGGGTGAGCTGGCGCGCGGACAGGTCGGTCCAGCGCCCGCCCACGGCGTCGGCGAACACGTGCACCTCGAACTCGGCCTTGCCGGGCACGGGCGCGCTGACGTAGCCGAAGGACCGGCTCTTCAGCGTGATGGTGAAGCCCGTGGCCCCGGGCTGCACGCCGGTGACCAGCGAGCCCCCGGCCAGGGAGTGCGGCACCAGGAGCCTGCTGCCCGGCGGCTGGTGGAAGGTCACGGTGAGCTGCTGGGGGCCGGTGCGGCGCACGGAATGGGGCGGCAGCGGGTCCTCGCCGAAGCGGAAGATGAGCACGTCGGTGTAGGGCTCGGCGCGCAGGCTCACCTCGTAGGCCAGGGCGTGGCCCACCAGCGCCCAGGAAAGGACGGCCAGGAGGAGGGTGGCGCGCAGGGTCCGCTTCACGTCAGCGTGTCTCCGAGGTCTCGCGTCGAGTCAGCCATTCCGGGTATTTTCCGGGGCTGCCGACGCTCATTCGGCACAAACCGCCAACTGCTTTATGCTCCGGCCCCGCTGGCGGGGCAAGGACTATTCCCGGGGCCTTTGCGCGACCCCCCGGCCCGCCACGGAATTTTCCCCGGCGGGGCGGGGCGGGCGCAAGACCGCAACGGACTTGTTGGAGCCTGTTGTTGTTTCGACCGGCCCGGCCCGGCTCGGCCCGGGGCGCCCTGGCCGCGGCTAGGCGTGCTCGCGCAGGCGGAGCGGGGCCAGCCCGCCCACGTGCTGCTTGTAGGCCTGCACGGTGTTCACCAGCAGCATGGCGATGGTCATGGGGCCGATGCCGCCGGGCACCGGGGTCATGGCGCTGGCGGTCTTCTGGATGCAGTCGTAGTCGCAGTCGCCCATGAGACAGCCGTCCACGCGGTTGATGCCCACGTCGATGACCACCGCGCCGGGCTTGACCATGTCGCAGGTGACGAACTTGGGCCTGCCGATGGCCGCGAACAGGAAGTCGGCCTCGCGGCACACGGCGGGCAGGTCCGGCGTGCGCGAGTGGCACAGGGTCACGGTGGCGTCGCCGAAGCGGCCCGGCTGCGAGAGCAGGATGGACAGCGGGCGGCCCACGATGTTGCTGCGGCCCACCACCACGGCGCGCTTGCCCTGGGTGGGCAGGTCGTAGCGGCGCAGCAGCTCCATCACGCCCGCCGGGGTGCAGGGGGCGAAGCCCGGCAGGCCCTGGGCCAGCCTGCCCATGTTCTGCGGGTGGAAGCCGTCCACGTCCTTGCCGGGCAGGATGCGCTCCAGCAGCGGGCGGCTGTCCAGGGTCTTGGGCAGGGGCAGCTGCAGCAGGATGCCGTCCACGCGCTCGTCGGCGTTGAGCCGGTCGATGAGCGCTTCGAGCTCGGCCTGGCTGGTGGTGTCCTCCAGGCGGTGCGGGAAGCTGGCGATGCCGACCTCGGCGCAGGCGCGCTCCTTGTTGCGCACGTAGACCTGGCTGGCCGGATCCTCGCCCACCAGGATGACGGCCAGGCCCGGGGCGCGGCCATGGGCGGTGGCCAGCGCGGGCAGGCTGGCGGCGAGTTCGGCGCGGATGTCGGCAGCGGTCTTCTTGCCGTCGAGGACGATCATGCGGGGGCTCCTTGCTGTTGCTGTGGGGCTGGATGCTTGCGGCTGGCGCGGGGGCTAGCGCACGGTGACTTCCACGCGCCGGTTTTTCGGCTCGTGGGGGCTTTTGGACTCCACGAGCGGGTTGGCCGCGCCGTGGCTGGTCAGTTCCATGGATTCGCCGGGCAGCCCGGCCTTGATGAGCAGCGCGCGCACGGCGCCTGCCCGGCGGCGCGACAGCTCCATGTTGTACTCCGGCGACCCGGCGCGGTCGGTGTGGCCCACCACGGAGATGTCGCGGCTGTCGCGGGTTTTGGCGGTGGAAACGACCTCGGGCAGCAGGCGCTGGGATTCCTGGGTCAGCTTCACGCTCTCGCTCTCGAAATAGAGCAGGAAGCGCGCGGGCGGGCCGGGCAGGGCGCGGCGGGCCAGTCCGAACAGGCTCTCGCTCTCCTCGGCGGTCAGGTCCTCCGGCGGGGTGGGGGCGCTTTTGGCATCGGGCACGCGCACGGCGCAGCCCGCCTGGGTCAGGTCCGCGCCGCCCATCTTGTTGGTGACCGTGACATGGCCCACGTGGCCGTCGGGGTCGGGCAGGAGCTGCACCACGTTGCGCGACTTGCCGCAGCCGCCCAGAAGCGGCAGCACCAGAACGAGCGCCAGGGCCAGGGACGAGAGCGGGCGGCGGCCCATCGGGGAGGCTGGGCTCATTGGGCGGCCTCCTCCGGCGTCTCGTGGCCCGGCTCCATGTTCACCAGGATGTGCGTGCCGCGTATGCCGATGGTGTAGAGCGGGGTCTCCACCTTGGCCGCCGCGGGGTTGAGCTTGACGATGGCCCCGGACACGGCGGCCATGCTGCCGCGAGTCAGGCGCAGGGTCTGGGCCAGCGCGCCCCTGGCCGGGTCGAACAGGAACTTCTCGATGACCAGCCGCGCGCCGGGGCCCAGGGAGAGCACGGTGTCGTCGCGCAGGATGACCCCCAGCGCTCCGTCCGGCCCGGTGACGAGCACGTCCTTCTCGAACACGCGGTCGCCGGGGTTTAAGGCCACGGCCTCGCCGCCGCCGCGGATGAGCCGGGCGGTTCCGGAAATGTTCTTGACGCTGCCGACCGGTGAGCCGGGCGGGGCATCGGCGGCGAGGGCGGCGCCGGCCAGCAGGAGGAAGATCGCAAGGGCCAGCGCGGAGAAAAGAGAGGATGGGCGCGTCATGGGACTACCCTTTGGCCT
>JAEXRD010000125.1 GCA_023438245.1 Pseudomonadota bacterium
ACACCGGCCTGGGCGCGGAGCTGCCCCGCGAGGTGCGCCAGGGCGTGCAGGAGCGCGCGGCGGCGCAGAACGGGGGCGGCGCCTGCCCGCTCTTGTGGGAGGGCCGCTGCCAGGCCTGGGCGCTGCGGCCCCTGCGCTGCATCCTGGCGGACCTGCCGCCCGAGGAGCGCGCCGAGGCCCTGGCCGGGCTGGCTCCGGAGCTGGACAAGGCCTCGCGCGAATTGTTCCAGGCCCTCACCGGGCGCTTCATGCCCGAGGGCTTCCCGCGCTTCAGCGTGGCCGACGCGGTGACCGGCCGCCACGTGCAGGCCTTCTTCAACTGGCAGAAGCGCGTGGCCCGCTAGCGGATGCCCTTGCGGAAGAACCAGCTGGCCAGGCCCAGCGTGCAGACGGCGATGACCGCCATGGGCCAGATCACGCCCAGCACGGTCATGGCGGGCATGCCCTTGAGCATGATGCCGCGCACGGCCACCAGGAAGTGGCGCATGGGGTTGGCCCAGGACACGAGCTGCAGGAACACGGGCATGGACTCGATGGGCGTGGCGAAGCCGGAGATGAGCGTGGCGGGCATCATGAAGGTGAAGGTGCCCAGGATGGCCTGCTGCTGCGTGTTGCACAACGACGAGATGAACAGCCCGAAGCCCACCACCGAGAACAGGAACAGCACCAGGCTCAAGTAGAGCAGCCACAGCGAGCCCACGCAGGGGATGCGGAAGGCGAAGATGGCCGCCGAGACGATGAGCACGCTCTCCACCAGGCCCAGCAGCATGGCGGGCAGGGTCTTGCCTGCCAGCACCTCGCTGGTGGAAAGCGGCGCCACCAGCAGCTGGTCGAAGGTGCCCATCTCGCGCTCGCGCGCCACCGAGAGCGCCGTGACGATGAGCCCCACCACCATGGTCAGCATGCCGATGAGGTTGGGCACGGTGAACCAGAGGTATTCCAGGTTGGGGTTGAACCAGTTGCGCGCCACCAGCGTGGCGGGCGGGCCGGGCCGCCCGCGGCGCTCGGCCAGGTCCGCGTCGAACTGCTGCACCACGTTCTGGGCGTAGCCCTGCACGATCTGCGCGGCGTTGCTGCGCCGCCCGTCCAGCAGCAGGTGCGCGCTGGCCGGGCGTCCGGCGGCCACGTCGCGGGAGAAGCCCTGCTCAATGACCAGCACGGCCATGGCCTTCTCGCCCTCCAGGGTGGGAGCCACCTCCTGCTGCCCGGCCAGCCGCGTCACGCGGGTGAAGGAGGGCGACCCGGCGAAGCGCTGCACCAGTTCGATGGCCGCCTTGCCGCCGTCCTGGTCCAGCACGGCCAGCTCGATGTTCTTGACCTCCATGGTGGCGGCGAAGGCGAAGATGGTCAGCTGCAACAGCGGCGGCAGGATGAGCACGGTGCGGCTCTTGCGGTCGCGCAGCACGGCCAGCAGCTCCTTGATGACCAGCGCCCGGACGCGGGAGAGCCTCATGCGATCTTCCTCGCGCTGTTGCGGATGGTGAGGCCCAGCAGCACAGCGGCGATGGCCGCCATGCCGAGCATGTTGGGCAGAAGCTGGGCCCAGGCGTCGCCCGCCAGGAAGATGGTCTTGAGGCAGGAGACGTAGTAGCGCGCGGAGATGGCGTGGGAGAGCAGGCGGATGGGCAGGGGCATGCCCGCGGGCTCGAACACGTAGCCGGAGAGGAAATAAGCCGGCAGGAAGGCCGCCAGGATGGCCGCCTGGGAGGCCACGAACTGGTTGCGCGCCAGCGAGGAGATGAACAGCCCCAGCCCCAGGGCCGAGACCAGGAACACCGCCGACACCGCCAGCAGCGCGAAGAGCGACCCCCGGAAGGGCACGTGGAACACCGCCAGGGTGATGCCCAGGCAGATGAACATGGCCCCCATGCCCAGCAGGAAATAGGGCACCAGCTTGCCCAGCAGCATTTCGTAGCGGCTCACGGGCGTGGCCAGCATGGCCTCCATGGTGCCGCGCTCCCACTCCCGGGCCATGACCAGCGCGGTCAGGAGCGCGCCGATGAGCGTGAGGTTGATGGCCATGCCGCCGGGCAGCAGGCTGTTCAGGCTGCGCAGCTCGTGGTTGTACCAGGTGCGCGGGATGAGCCTCACCGGCTGGGCGAAGTCCTGGCCACTCTCCCGGGCGCGGATGGCCATCCAGGAGCTCCACACGCCCTGGGCGTAGTTCTGGGTGAAGGTGGCGGTGTTGGGCTCGGAGCCGTCGGCGATGACCTGGAAGGGCACGCTTTCGCTGGCTCTGGCCAGGTCGCGGCTGAAGGTCTGCGGGATGACGATGATGCCGCGCACCCGGCCCGCCACCAGGTCGTCGACGAACTCCCGGCGGTCGTGGCCCACGCGGGCGTCGAAGAACTTGCTGGCCAAAAAGCCCGAGGCCAGCTCCTGGGCCGGGGGCGAGGAGTCCTCCAGCACCAGGCCCACGGGCACGTGGTCGATGTCCTGGTTGGTGGCGAAGCCGGAGAGCAGCGTCAGGAACACCGGCAGGATGATGCCGATGAGGATGGAGGAGGGGTCGCGCACGATCTGCAGCGCCTCCTTGACGATGATGGTGGCCAGCCTGCGGCCGGAGATGCCCAGCACCGTATTCATGCCGCCTCCCGCCCGTTGCGCTCGTCGTCGCGCGTCACCAGCTCCACGAAGGCGTCCTCAAGGGTCGGATCGGCCAGGCTCGAATCGGCCAGGCTCGAATCGGGCGACTCGGGCGCGCGCACCTGGTCCTTCAGCTCGTCGGGCGAGCCGATGGCGATGAGCCTGCCACGGTACACCAGGCCGATGCGGTCGCAGTACTCGGCCTCGTCCATGAAGTGCGTGGTGACCATAACCGTGACCCCGCGCTCCACCATGCCGTTGATGTGCGTCCAGAACTCGCGCCGGGTGATGGGGTCCACGCCGGAGGTGGGCTCGTCCAGGAACAGCACGGCGGGCTGGTGCATCACCGCGCAGGCCAGGGCCAGCCGCTGCTTGAAGCCCAGGGGCAGCGCGTCGGCGGATTCGCCCAGCAGGGGGGCCAGGGCGAAGGTGTCCACCATGTCCTGCACGGCCCGGCGCTGGGCCGCGCCCTCCAGGCCGTAGACCCCGGAGAAGAACTCCAGGTTCTGGCGCACCGAGAGGGTGCCGTAGAGCGAAAATTTCTGGGCCATGTAGCCGATGCGCTCGCGCGCGGCCCCGCCGGACCGGCCCAGCACCAGCCCGTCCACCAGGGCCTGGCCGCCGGTGGGCTTGAGCAGGCCGCACATCATCTTGAAGGTCGTGCTCTTGCCCGCGCCGTTGGGGCCCAGCAGGCCGAAGATCTCGCCCTGGCGGATGGCGAAGGTCACGCCGTCGGCGGCGGTGAAGTCGCCGAAGCGCTTGGTCAGGCCCCGGGCCTCCACCACGCTGCCGCCGAGCGCGGGCTTCTGCTCCATGTTCGCGGCCAGGGCCGAGACCCCGCCCGGCCCGCCGCCCAGCGCGTCCAGGAAGGCGTCCTCGAAGCGCGGGGCCACGGGCACGGTGGTGGCCTCCGGCCCGGCCTTGATGGCCGCCGTGTCCGGGGCTTGCGCCCCCTGGGCCAGCACCAGGCGCACGTGCCGACCCTGGATGACGCCGTCGATGACGCCCGGCTGGGACAGCGCCCGGCGCAGCACTCCGCGCCGGTTGCCCTCCGGCTCCGCGGCCAGGCCGCGCACCTGCACCACCCGGCCCGCCACGCGCCCGGTCAGCTCCGCCGGAGGCCCGGCGAACAGCAGCCGCCCGCCGGAGAGCAGCAGCACCTCGTCGCAGCCCTCGGCCTCGTCCAGGTAGGAGGTGCTCCAGAGCACGCCGATGCCGCCCTCGGCCAGCTCGCGCACCATGCGCCACAGCTCGCGCCGGGAAATGGGGTCCACGCCCACGCTGGGCTCGTCCAGCAGCAGCAGCTCGGGCCGCTTGATCATGGCGCAGGCCAGGCCCAGCTTCTGCTTCATGCCGCCGGAGAGCCGCCCGGCCAGGCGTTTGGTGAAGGGCGTGAGCCCGGTGAAGCGCAGCAGCCGCTCGAAGGTGGCGGCGCGTTCGCTGGCGGCCAGGCCGCGCACCTCGGCGTAGAGGCGCAGGTTCTCGGCCACGGAGAGGTCCTCGTACAGGCCGAACTTCTGCGGCATGTAGCCGATGCGCTCGTGCAGCTCGTCGGACTGCGTGGCCGGGTCCAGGCCCAGCACGCGGGCCGTGCCCTCGCGGGCGTCCATCAGCCCGGCCAGCATGCGGATGAAGGTGGTCTTGCCCGCGCCGTCCGGGCCCACCAGCCCGGTGACCAGCCCGGGCCGGATGTCGGCGGAAAGCCCGTCGATGGCGGGCTCGGCGTCCGGGGCATAGCGCATGACGATGCCCCGGGCCTCCACCAGGGGAGGGGAAGGGGCCGTCGTCGTGGCGTTCAGTGCCCCGTTCATTGTCCTGGGCCTGCCGTAGCGGTTGCGTTGGCCCCGGGCTTGGCATCGGGCCTGCCGTCCGGGTCGGGCCGCACGGTGACGGGCATGCCCTGCCGCAGCCCGGAGTCGCCATCGTCCCCGGCGTCCACCAGGATGCGCAGGCGGTACACCAGGTCCGTGCGCATGGCCTCGGTCTCCACGTTCTTGGGCGTGAACTCCGCCACCGGCGAGATGAAGCCCACCGTGCCCTTGTAGGACTTGCCGGGGCGGGAGTCGGTGTACACCAGCACGGGCATGCCCATGCTGACCTTGCCGAGCTGCGACTCCGGCACGTAGGCCCGCACCCACACCGGCCTGTCCAGCGAGAGCACCAGCACTGTGCCCCCGGCCTCGGCCATGGCCCCGGGCTCGCGCACGCGGGAGAGCACCGTGCCGTCCGAGGGCGCGATGATCCGGGTGTCCTCCAGGTTGGTGGTGGCGGCGGCCACGGCGGCCTCGGCGGCGCGCAGGCTGGCGGCCACGGCCTGCCTGTCCTCGGCGCGGAAGCCCGCGTTCTGAAGCTGCAGGGCCTTGCGCGCGCTCTGCAGCTGCGCGCCCAGGGCGTCGCGGCTGGCCACGGCGTCGTCGTATTCCTGCACGGAGATGGCCCCGCTCTTCAGCAGCGCGTCGCGGCGCTTGGCCAGGGCCGCGGCGTTCTTCACCTGGGCCTCGATCTGCGCCACCTGCGCCCTGGCCTGGGCCACCTCCTCGACGCGGTACCCGGCGCGGTACTTGTCCAGGTTGGCCTGGGCCGCATCGCGGTCGCCCTCGGCCTTGGCCAGGGCGTCGCGGTAGGGCCGGTCGTCCAGCTGGGCCAGCAGCATCCCGGCCTTCACGGCGTGGCCCTCGTCCACCAGCACCTTGGCCAGGCGGCCCGGCACGCGGAAGGACAGCTCCACCTCGCGGATGTCCACGTTGCCGTAGAGCTTCAGCTCCTTGTCGCGTCCGGCGTTCCTTGCGATGAGCACCCAGGCCAGCCCGGCCAGGGCCAGCGCTGCGACGATGAGGATGATGCGCTTCCTGTTCATGCCTGCGCCTCCGGGCGGATGGGGGCGAACCCCGTGATGATGGCCTCGATCTGTTGCACCCCGATGGCGGCGATGCAGTCCAGGTGCTCGCGGTCGAGCTTTTCCAGGCCCAGCCTGCGCAGGATGGCGGGCATGCCCACCCGGAAGATGACGAACTGGCCCATGACCGTGAGGGTGCGCAGCTGCAGTTCGGGAGAGTCCGGCGCAAGGCCGGTGAGCCGCGCCAGCAGCATGGCCCAGGCGGCGTGGATCTTGCGGAAGAAGCCCTCGTACAGGATGTCGTAGGCCGGGGTGGGCGCGATCTGCTCCTGCATCATGATCTGGCTGAAGGGCTGCGACGCGGGGTCGTCCAGCATCACCGCCACCATGGTGCGCACCATGGCCCGCAAGCCTCCAAGCAGCCTGTCGCGCCCGGCGGCCGGGTCCGCGCAGAGGGCGGAGAGCCGCTCCAGCTCTGGCCGCACGTCGTCCAGCTTGATGCGCACGATGTGCTCCAGCACGGCGCGGTAGAGGCCTTCCTTGCCGCCGAAGTGGTAGCGGATGGCTCCCAGGTTGGCCCCGGCGGCGGCGGCCAGGGTGCGCGTGGCCGTGGCCTCGAAGCCGTGCAGGCCGAACAGCCGCACCCCGGCCTCGATGAGCCTGCGCCGGGTCTCGCCGCCGGCGTTCGTGGTGTCGTTGGTGGTCATGTCTGTGCTCCGCGCTGCTTTCGGTGTGTATTCATACGAATGATTAACACCTCTGGCGCGGCTGTCAAGTGCCGCGAGCAGGCGCGGTGCAAATGGCCCGGCTCGCTACTCCCGGCGCTGGCCGGGCTGGAGCATGGCCCCGGAGAAGTGCTGCAGCGCGAGCACGGCCCCGCCCAGGGCCATGAGCGCCAGCCCCACCCCGTAGAGCGCGGGGGAGAGCGGCCTGGCCGCCATGCCCAGCAGGCCCGCCAGGCACAGGGCGAGGCCCACGGTCTCGGCGCGGCCCTGGCGCAGGCCCAGGCAGGCCGGGCAGCCCTCGGCCTCGGGCGGCGGAAAGTCGAACCACAGCCGGTTCCAGCCCAGGGCGATAAGCGAGGCGAGCATGCCGCCCCAGGCCATGTGCAGGGGCAGCAGCCAGGGCTCCACCGGCAGGGGCAGGATGGCCGGGATGGCGGCGGTGGCCGCGGCGGGCGGGTGGTCGGCGTCGCAGATCTGCATGAGCGCGGCGGCCAGGGCCACGGCCAGGCCCAGCTTGAGCGGCACGGCGATGTCCGGCTGGTCACCGGCCAGGGCGCCTCCCAGGGCCACGGCGGCCACTCCGGCGATGGCCGAGAGCAGGTGCCCGGCCACGGCCTGGCGCGGACGGGCCACGCGCAGGTGCGGGCAGGCCGCGCCGATGAAGCAGGTGGCGGCCAGGGGCGGGTAGAGCACGGCCACGCCGGTGGTGCGGCAGGCCAGCGCCATGAGCGCCAGGGCCAGCCCGCCGCCCAGCGAGCCCCAGAGGATGCGCGTGAGCGAGATGACCCCGGGCCGGTAGAGGTCCTGGCGGAACTCCTCCCTGCATGGCCAGGCCAGCCGGATCTGGATCATGGCCCCCCTCCTGGTTCGCGGTGTCCGAGGTGGCGGGCCGGGCGGCCCGGAACAGGACCGCCCGGCCCGGTTGGCCGTCAGCTCTTGACGTAGAGGATGGACTGGGTGCTCTTCTTCTTGATGACCTTCTTGCCCTTGGCCTCGGCGTGCATGAGCAGGATCTCCTTCTCCCCGAAGGTGAGGGCGTCCGCCAGGCAGACCTCCACGCACACCGGCTCCTGCCCGTGGATCACGCGGTCGTAGCACAGGTCGCACTTGTGCGCGAACCTGCCCTTGGCGTCGAACTGGATCACGGCGTAGGGGCACTTCTCGATGCACTTCTTCTGGCCGGTGCACTTGGCCTTGTCGATCTGGACGATGCCGGTCTGCACGTCCTTGGCGATGGCCCCGTTGGGGCAGGCCTTGATGCAGGGCGGCTTCTTGCAGTGCTGGCACATCACCACCCAGAAGTCCTCCTTGAGGTCCGGGTAGGTGCCGGTGCACTCGCTCTCCACGCGCAGGTAGTGGGCCATCCCGCCGGGCATGGCCTTTTCGTGGTCCACCAGGCCCTTGTTGTTGCGGCAGGCCACGATGCAGGTCTTGCAGCCGATGCAGCGGTCGAGGTCGACCATTATGCTCAGTTGTTTCATGTCGCCCTCCTTTACTTCGTGATCCGCACGCGGGTGGAGACGTGCGCCTCGCCGCCGCGCAGGTCCTGCTCGTCCAGGTGCGAACCGGCGTCCGCGATGAGCTCGTTGTCGCCCACCCACTTGCCGCGGGAGGCCACCTTGCCCATGGTCTGGCCGAAGCCGTGGATGATGCCCAGGCAGCCGGGCTTGATCTTCTCGGTGAAGCGCACCGGCACGCGCACCTTGCCCGTGCTGGATTCCACCGTCACCGTGGCTCCGTCGGCCACGCCCAGCTTCTTGCCGTCGACGGGGTTCAGCAGCACGGGGTTCTCGTCGATGCCGGAGACCGGGTCGCGCAGCTGGGCGTTGTTCTGCGACCAGGCCCCGGTGTTGTTCAGGTAGATGGTGCGGAAGTTGACCAGGATGAACGGGTACTTGTCCTCGTCGCGGCGGAACTCCAGGGGCAGCTCCGGGCTGGGCCAGTTCTGGCCGATGTCCTTGTACATCAGCCATTCCAGCTCGATCTTGCCGCTTCCGGTGTTGAACCTGCCCGCGTCCTCGTACTTGCGGAAGCCCACCGTGCCCGGCGACCACAGCGCCCCGCCGTCGAGCACCTTCTGCATGCTCATGCCCACGCCGGAGAGCTCGATGTCGTAGTACTCGATGTCGTCCTTGAAGGCGAAGTACTGCGGGAACAGGCGCTTGCCCAGCTCGATCATGACCCGGTTGGCGTGGCGCGACTCGCCCACGGGCTTGACCACCGGCTGGCACACCGCGGCGGTGTGGCCGTAGTTGTACCACCAGGGCATGTACAAGAGCTCCCAGCGCTCGAAGTTGGTCTGGTCCGGCAGCACCAGGTCGGCCCACTTCATGGTCTCGGAGGGCAGTATCTCCGTGACCACGAACAGCTCCAGGGCGTAGTTGCCCTTCTTGTCCTTCAGGGTCATGGCCTTGCGCCACTCGCCGGAGCCCATCTCGCTGAGCGCCGGGTTGCACTCCGAGGCGAAGAAGACCTTGAGCGTGCCGTCCTTCACGGCCTGGGCCGCGTACCACGTGGGCTCCAGGATGAAGGTGTAGTGGTCGAACTTGGAGCGGTTGGGGCCGGTGCGGTGGTAGCCCAGTTCCTTCAGGTTCGGGGCCGGGGGCACCGGCTCCACCTTGGCCATGGGCGCGATCTCCGGCATGGGCTGTCCGCCGGGGTTGTCCAGGTTGCCGGTGAGGACCAGGAAGATGGACCAGGCGTGGCCCCAGTCCATGGCGTTGCCGTACATGATGGACTTGAAGGCGTCGACGCTGACGCTGGGAGCCTTGGCGCACATCTCCGCCAGCTTGACGATGTCCTTGGCCGGAACCTCGCAGATCCTGCTCATGGCCTCTGGCGTCTTGTCCTTGAGGAACGCCGCCAGCTTGTCCATGTCGCCCTCGCGCACCCACTTGTCGCAGAAGTCCTTGGCATGCAGCTTCTTCTTCAGCAGGTGGTGGCACATGCCCAGGAACAGGGCCGCGTCGCCGCCGGGCTTGATGGGAATCCACCAGTCGGCCTTGGAGGCCTCCACCCGGAAGAGGGGATCGATGACGATGAGCTTGGCCCCGCGCTCCTTGGCGTTCAGGATGTCGCGCGGGACGCAGGCGTCGTCCAGGCAGCCGAAGGGGTGGCGGCCGGAGAGGATCATGATGCCGCCCTTGGGCACGGTGTAGTACATGGGCGCGATGTGGTGGTTGGGGAAACAGCCGAAGGTGTGCAGGTGGGCCATGATCTTGGCCGAGTCGCAGTGCGGCAGGCCCGTGGAGATGAAGCCGCCCACGGCGTTGACGAAGCGCCACTTGGGGTCCGTGGTGGAGTGCGGGAACATGGAGTAGGTGAACTTGTGGCCCTCGCCGCGCTTCATCAGCTCGCGCAGCTTCTTCTCCATGATGTCCATGGCCTCGTCCCAGCCGATCTCCTTGAACTTGCCCTCGCCGCGCTCGCCCACGCGCTTGAGCGGCTTCTTCAGGCGTTCCTGGGAGTAGAGCGTGGTGATGCCGGCCATGCCCTTGACGCACATCTTGCCGCGTGCCCGGGGATTGCCCTTGACCTCCTTGACCACGCCGTCCTCGACGCGGGCCAGGATGGCGCATTCCGCCTTGCACTGGTAGCAGACAGTGGGAATCCATTTGCTCTCATGCATAGTGCTGCCCTCCGTTCATGGTATGCGCCCGCGCACCAGTTGGTTCGCGGGTGTCCCTATGAAGGTGGAGCGCTGCGGAGACGGAAAAGTTCCCGAAATCGACACGGGAAATGTGAAAAACGTGACCTAGGCCGTGGCGGCGAATTCCGGATGGGCGAAACCCTCGGCGGAGCATTCCGGCGGCAGCACGCCCGCGTCCCTGGCCATGCGGGCGAAGGCGTCCATGCGGCCCTGGTCGGGGCAGAGGTCGTCGAAGCTCACGGTGCGCTCCTCCAGCACCTGCCGGGCCAGGTCCGGCTCGATGCCGGTGCAGGCCGCCTGCGTGGCCGCGGCGAACCCGGTGTCGCGGCGCACGCGGTCGCGCGCGGCCAGCAGCAGGCGCATGTAGGCCTTGAGCTCGTCGCCCCGGCGCTCGGCGAACTCCCGGCGCACGGCCAGGATGCAGCAGAGGTGGCCGGGCATGATGTCGGCGGTGCGCACGAGCCGCTCGCCCAGGCCCAGGCTGGCGCACTTGGCGCTCCAGGGCTCGGCGCAGAAGAACCCGCCGATGGCGTTGTGGCGCATGGAGGTCAGCATGGCCGAGGGGTTCACCACCGTGGTGGGCAGGCAGTCCAGCTGCGGCAGCTCCTCGGCGATGCGGCGCAGGAGCACGGCGTGGGTGGAGCGCCCGTCCGGCAGGCCCAGGCAGCGGTGGCGCACCGGGCTGGTGGACACGCACAGCGCGCTGCCGTCGTGGTGGCCGTCCAGGACATAGAGCAGCGGCGTTCCGGCGTGGCGCAGCCCCAGGGCCAGGGGGGCCATGACGAAGGCGGCGTCCAGCCGCCCGCGCCCCAGGTCGGCCGCGAGCGCGGTCCAGGACAGGTAGCGCTTTGAGAGCAGCGCCAGGCCGCGGCCCTGGTTCAGGCGGTCGGCGCACATGGCCAGCAGGTGGTCGGAGATGGGCATGAAGCCGACGCGGAACAGCCCCGGCCCGCGGAACCGGGAGAGCAGCCCCTGCAGCCGGGGCCTGGCGGTGAACAGACGCTTCTTCACCGTGCCCTCGGGCAGGCCGCAGGCGCTGGCCACCTCCGGCACGGACAGGCCCCGGCGGTAGTGCAGGCGGCAGACCTCGCGCAGGGCCAGGGGCAGGGTCTCCAGGGCCGTGTCGAAGGCCGCGAAGAGCTGTGCGGCGGCCAGGGCGTCTTCCGGCCCGGGCCCCGGGGCCGGGGGCAGCAGGCCCGCGTCGGCCAACTGTTCGAGGGACTGCTCCGGCGGGTGCTCGTGCGCCTGGCGCGCGCAGTTGGAGCAGAGGATGGACGCGATCCAGGCGGGCAGCGCGGCGTGCTGGCGCAGGTCCGGAAGCCTGGCGTAGGCGGTGAGGAAGGCCTCCTGCACGGCGTCCTCGGGCGGAACGCCGCGCGGCAGCCTGCGCCTGGCCAGGCGCACGGCCCAGGGGTAGAGCCGCTCCACGATGCGATCCCAGGCCCCGCGCTCTCCGGCGAGGGCCTGCTGCACTGTTGCGGCCATGAACAGGGATTCTGCCATGCGGACCCCTCCAATTCGGGGTATGGGGGGCGCTTCATGTCTAATGTAATACAGTATTGGTGTGCGTCAATATGTTACAATAAGCATAGGTGCTGTCAATGTGCTTGAAATATAAGGGGACTTGCTTGTCGTGCGCCAGTCGTTTTGCGGGCGTCCCGGACGATGGTGTATTGGCCTTTGCTATCAGGAAACATTCTTATGGCGGCGGGCAACACAACGAAAAATGGCCTGTCTCCGTAAAACGCAGGCGCTTGATCGTTCTGATTGAGCTGGAGGGATTTGAACCCACGGCCTCTTGAATGCCATTCAGGCAGAGTGTCGCGCATGCCCTAAAAATTATTGGTTTTTTGCCTGCACTACCAAAAACGTCCCTCCCGGGACTTTTGTCGTGCGGATTTGTCGTGCACGTGAGCGCCAGCGAAGAGGACATGACTTCGTGAACCGGGCCGAATTGCTCCGAGAGGGACGGCCCTTGCACCTGGGCCAGGGTGGAGCCCCTTGGTCGGGTGAGGCAGGGAAGGGGCTCGCGGACAGCGGTGAAGGCGAGAAAATCTCCGCCGCCGCTTGCCGGTCAAGCGCAGAAACCCATCCGCCATTTCGCAGAGGACGGTCCCGAACCTTCAGCATCGGAGGGGCAAGCATTTCTCCGGCTGCGCTGGCTTGGGCATCCTGGGCGCAGTTCCTGGATTCGATCAAGGCGGGCACGGCAACGATCCGGCATCAAAGGGATTTATGCCTGTGCTTGGTTGGCCTCTCGCTTCCGGCCCTCAGCTGGCGGCCGACCCTGGCGGCGACTATCGCGCCGGATTTGCGACGGCGATGTCCAGCCCCTTCGCGGTCGGGGAAAGGTTGGGCCTGCCGCCCTGGGGGGCTTTCGTGTCGGTGAAGTTGAACACCACGCGGAGCCTGTCGGGTTGGCCGCCGGTGACCACCCGCGCGATGAAACTGCCCTCGAAGCGGTGGGACGCGGAGGTGGAGTTGCTCCAATCCCCGCGCAGATCCACGACGAGCCGCGTCGGGTGGGCCATCCAGAAGGAGGTAACCTTGCCCACCGGCTTGCTGGTGGAAAGATGCGCGATGACCTCGTCGTAGGTGGTGGTGAACGTCAGCCCGCGCAGTTCGCTCACGCCCTCGTGGGGCCGGGCACGGGATCTCAGAAACTCCTCGCGCTCCTTCGCCAGCCGTTCCACCTCGGCCGCTTCGCTGCTGGACCCGCGGTGGGCCTTCTGCTCCAGGGCGGCCTCCACCGAGAGCACGTCGCGGATCACCTTCCTGCGGATGATGTGCTCCACATCGTGCTCTGCGCTTATCCCAAGATCCGCCAGCCGGGCGACGGGGTCCGAACTGGACGCGTTGCCGGGCTGGGTTGAGGCTTCCATGATGACCCTGTAGTCCACCAGGAACGTTCCGAGGTCGCCCCACAAGGTGAACACGAAGACCACTCCCGCTGCGCCAAGCCAGATCAGGAAGAGCAGGATGTAGAGTCTCCGGAAGAGAAATGTCAGCACGCCAGCGCTCCGCATACAGTCCACCCGTTCATCGCTGCCAGCATTCGCAGATGGATTCCGGCGTTGCAATGGGAACGATGTCCAGCAGGCCAATGGCCGGGCCTGCCCCCTTGATCGTGTAGCCGACGGTCATAGTCCGGACGCCCAGATCGATCAGGGCCTTTTGCTGGGCGGGGAAGTCCGAGGGAGTGAAGGTCTTGGAGCCGTCCCGGAAATCCTTCAGGAACAGGGCGAAGCCGTGCGGCCCCTCGTACACCTTGGTGGCCGTGATGCCGGAGAACTGGACGGAGAGGGTCGTGGCGCCGCACTCGTCCGGCTTCCAGTTGAATATGCGCGATTCCTGGTAGTTGAAGTTGTTCAGCACCTGCTGCTCGCTTCCACAGTCCAGTGCAAGCCTGGTCGCATGCGGATCTTCCCTGGCATCCTTGTTCACGGTGGTGGGAATCGTGGACAGCGTCACCTTGTACAGGGGCTGTTGCTGCTGGACGCCGCGCGCGCCCTCGTCCAGGAAGTAGAAGAAGTCGTCGAAGAACGGGAAGGTGACGCCATAGACGCTCTGCTGCGCCCAGCCCCTTGAGTCGCGCCGCAGGAAGGACTTGCCCGGTCCCTTGACGAAGGCGTTGACCACGCCGCCCTTGCCGAAGAGCTTCTCGCGCAGCTTCTCGGCGGGCACGTGCTCTATCTCACCCAGTACCTGCCCTTCCCAGAGCTCCTGGAGCTCGCAGGCCGCCTCCATGGTGATGACGTACACGATGTAACGCAGCGGCCCGGTCACAAGGTCCCAGAACAGCCCGTCGCCGCGGCCCTTCACGCCGATGATGGACTTGAGCGTGCCGATGGCCTGCGAGGCCTCGGCCAGGGGGCTCTTCCTCGTCGGCTGGGCCGGTGCCTGGGCGGCGGCGCCCTGCTGGTCCACGGGCGTGCCGCCCGAGCCTTGGTACAGCGCCGCGGCGCTGCGGAAGGCGTCCTTGCGGCTATCGGCGTAGTGGCCCATGTCGCCCAGCACGGACATGAAGACTTCCAGCTTCTTCGCGGCCTCCACGCGCTTCTCGACGCTCTGGGCCAGATTGCCGCCAAGATCGGCCACGGCCTTGCGCAGGAAGTCCTCGGCCTGCCCGGAAACCCCGGCAAGCCCCTTGATCTTTCCGGCCTTGTACTGGGCCAGTATGGAGTTGAAGTAGGCCACCTGCCCCACCCAGTCCGGCGGCGGCGCGAGGTCCTTGAGCGGTGCGAACTCGGCGTGCATGCGGGTCAGCAGATCGTAATAGGGGTTGTCTACCGTGGACATGCGCACGGCCATGTCCCGGTAGTCGGTGACGGTGAGCAGCTGTCCCTCGCCCACGTGGAAGCGCTCGGCGAACTGGTACCAGGCGGAATAGAACGACTCCGCGTACCAGCCCCAGAAGCGCTTCTCATGCCGGTCGAACTCCGTGGGGTCCTTGAGCGCGCTGCGCAGTTCGCCCAGGAAGGACTTCAGCATTTCGCGCCCGGCCGTGGTGTAGGCGGGCGGAACGTAGGCGTCGCCGTCCAGCGGAACCTGCGGCCCGCCCCAGAAGTCGCGGAAGGTCACCGGGGAAAGCGTGGGCTCGTCGTTGGCCCAGCCCACCAGCCAGCGGAAGTCCGCGCCCTTGAGGCTCAGCACCTTGGCCAGGTCGGCCTCGAGCTGGAGCTGCTGCTCCCGCAGCTTCTCCCGGTCGGCCGTCCAGAGCACGTAGGCGATGTAGTTCTCGCCCAGATAGGACATGAGGCCCTGGTTGAAGCCCGGTACCGCCGCGCTCAAGGTCGGCACCGAGGGGATGCGCCGCTTGGCCAGCGTCGCGAAGTCGTCTCCGGCGCGTTCGCGCTTGATCAGGTCGATGCGCCAGACCAGCAGCGACACGAATTCGCTGGTGAGCCGTTCCTCTGCATTGCCCTGCAACTGGCTGACGGCCTGGTGCAGATGGGCGTCCAGCGGATCGAGCAGCAGGGTCTTGAACTGCTCGCAGTACACGGCCTGGATGCGGCTCTGGGCCTCCAGGCTGATGTCCAGGCCCATGCGGGGAATCCACCAGTTGGAGTTCAGCGCCTCAAGCGTCTGGATGCGCTGCCGGAACGAGGCCAGCTGGACGAGCCGGTCGTCCAGCCGCGCCGAGTAGGTCGGCTTTTTGGGAAAGGCCGAATACAGGTCGTTCATGGCCCGCATGTTGCCGATGTAGGACAGGCTCAGCAGCCCGCAGAGGAAGAGAAGGGCCAGCAGCCAGGCGATCATGCCCAGGTTGCGGGTCAACAGCTTCCAGCGCAGGTACTCCAGCATGGGGGTGAACAACCCCCTGTCGCGCGGCAGCACCTTTGCGAAGAAATCATGCAGGAACAAACCCCGGTTGGTTCCGGGCAGCTGCTTGCCCACGCCCTCCAGTGAGGCCAGCCCGCTCAGGAATTCCGAGCGCAGTTCGCCGTTCTGCCTGCCGCTGGAGAAGAACATGCCCCGGAAGAGCGGCGCCTCCTGGTAGGGGTTGTCCTGGAAAACAGCCTGGGCGAAGGCCTTGAGCCCCGGAGCGAGCCGGACGAGTTCCTCGGAGAAGAGCAGGAACGCCGGGTCGAAGCGCGACGTCCCGTCGAGCAGCACAAGGCGCAGGATGCGCAGGCGCTCGGTGACGCTTTGCACCGTCTTGTCCACGAACTCTTCCGGGCCGTCCAGCAGGGCCTCGTTCACCAGGCCCATGGCCTGGTTCAACGCCGGTTCGGGCAGCACCTCCGCCAGGCCCTTGACCCCGAAGATGAGATCGATCTTGGTGACCAGCACATACACCGGGAAGCGCGCGCCCAGCACGCGCATGAGCGTGTCCACGCGGCGGCGGATGCTGCGTCCGTACTCGGCCAGGGCGTCCAGGTCGGCGGCCAGCAGGTGCTCCGCCGGAAGCGTCACGATCAGGCCGTTGAGCGGCTCACGCCTGCGGTATTTGGCCAGCAGGGTCAGAAAATGCTCCCATTCCTCCTTGTCGCGCGACTCGTCCAGGGGAATGGCGTAGCGTCCGGCGGTGTCCAGGATGATGGCCTGCTCGAAGAACCACCAGTCGCAGTTCTTCGTCGCGGAGACCCCCGGCATGGGGCCCACGTCCGAGAGGATCGAAGTCAGCCGGCTGCTGGCGATGGCCGTGGTCTTGCCGGAGTCCGACTCGCCGAAGACCATGTACCAGGGCAGGGCGTAGAGCGGGTTGCCGCGCTTGCACAGGTCGGAGGCCCGCAGCGTGGCCACGGCGTCCCTCCAGCGCTCCTGCAGTTCGCGCAGGCGCTGCCGCTCGTGGATCGGGGCCGCGTCGATGGAGGTGTCGTCCTGGCTGATGATGCGCTTGACGAAGTGGCTTTCGCGCCGGCGCAGCAGCCACCTGCGCAGAAACAGCACCGCGGCGGCGAAGCCGACGATGCCGCCGAAGAGGCAGGCCCCGGCCCACCACGGCCAGCCCAGGTACGTGGCCAGGGCATACGCCCCCACCGCCGTCGCGACGAACAGCAGGACCAGCAGCAGTGCCTTGAGCAAGGCCAGCAGAAAGCTCTTCATGCTCGCCGCCGCGTGCTTCGCCCAGCCATGCCGCTCACCCCAGCCACAGGTTCAGGCTGTACTGAAGCAGCCCGCGATAGGCGAAATACATGCCCGCAACCACAAAAAGCGGAAGCAGCGCGAAGACGATGGCCATCGGGTCGAACACCCTGCCGAACCCCTTGCACCCCTTCGGCGCAACGGCGCTGCCGTATGCCTGGGGGAAGGCCGCCGCCACGCTCTCCTCCTGCCGGCCCAGGATGCGGGCCACGCAGTCCTTGCGCAGCCGCTCCAGGCGGCCGCGGTCGGGATCGCTGAAATACATGCCCGAGTAGCCCAGGGCCAGGCACAGCGCGAAGACCTCCAGCACCTCCTTGCCGCCGGGGCCGCCTTCCGGCTCCAGCCCGGACTGCTTGGAGAACCGGGCCAGGGCGCTGTCCTCGTCGCTCCGGGTCCGTATTCCGAGCAGCCCGTGCAGGCGTGCGAAAAACTCCTCGCCAGCGTTGACCGTGCCGTAGTGCTGGCGTTGCAGCGGCTGCTTGAGCCACTCGCGCCTGCCCTCCCAGTTGGAGCACAGCACGCTCTCGTCGGCCCAGGCGAACACCGCGAACCGGGCCATGTCGAACTGCTCCGGCGAGGCGTCGACAAGCTTTGCCCGCTCGTCCAGCCGCGCTATGAGCGCGTCCACGTCCTGCCGCACCGTCTCGAACGGCACCCCCTCCAACTCCGGCGAATCCGCCAGGTAGCGGATGAAGGTGAAGAGCTCGAGGAAGCAGTCCGACAGGTGCATCCGGCCTACCCCCTGCGCGCGGCGATGTATGCCGTCATGTCCTTGGGAGCGGAGTCCCAGTACAGCGAGAGGCTGCGCGAGGTCTCCACCGCCTCCCACAGCGGCGATCCCGTGTCGATGCGGAAGCACAGGGCGCCCTTGGTGCGGGGCAGGCCCGGCGGCGGGTTCTCCTGGTACACCATGTCCAGGCCGTGCACGGCCCGGGCCAGCAGGGAGCTCATGCCCCTGGTGGCGGAGAGCTTGGCCACCTTGCGGAATTCTTCCAGGGTCTGCGCTGGCTGCGCGGTGCGCACAAGAAGCCAGTAGGTGTTGCCCGGGGCGAAGGCCCGCTGCGGCAGTTCGGCCGAGTAGTAGGGGTCCTCGTACAGAAGCTGGGTCATGAATTCCGGACCCGCGGTGAGGCTGTCCAGGATGCGTGCGATGAGCTCGCTGGCGGAGCGGAAGCACCGGTACAGGTCCAAATGGTCGTAGTCCGGCAGGAGTTTTTCGCCGTCACGCCCCTCGCCCAGGGCGGAGACATCCTGGGAGAACGAGGAGAGCTCGCCCACAAGCTGGCGCAACAGGCCGAAGGCCTGCCAGGGATGGACGTGCGGGGCCTCGGCCATGTGCCGCAGCAGCGGGGCATAGCGGTTGAGCGTGCGCAGGGCCAGCAGGAACACGGTGGAGCTGTAGTCCAGATCGCCTGAGCCGAGCCCGCTGGAGCTCTTGTACTCCTCCAGCCTGCGGCAGCGGGAGGCCACCTGGTCGGCCACGCCGCGGAACAGGCCGGCCAGCCCTGGGCTGGCGGACAGGGTCAGGCAGGGCGGGGCAAAGTCCTCGGCCAGGCGCACCTGATCGCCGTCGGGCACCAGCCGCCCGATGGGAACCAGGGAATAGGCGCCCAGGTTTTCAAGCTCCGTCTCCCAGAACAGGCGCAGAACGTAGCGCATGGGTTTGACCTGGGCCAGGGGGCCGGTGCCGTGGAAGTCCGGGATGTCCTCCGGCGTGGGTGAGGCCGCGAACATGGTGTTGGCCGCGGTGGCCGCGTCGTCCACCAGGGTGACGTTGGCGCCCTCCGGGTTCCACTTGCGCAGGCCCAGGTACACCATGAACGGCTTGTCGCCCCCGGCCTGGGCCGCGTCAAGCAGGCGCGGAGCCAGCACGGCGTTGCCCGGGTTGTGGACGAGGCTGCCGTCGTCGAACAGCATCTCAACTTCTTCGATCTCCACGGTGCGGCGCTCCAGGGCGCTGGCGCGGATGGACAACCGGGTGGCTCCCCAGAAATGCGGCTGGACATATTGGCGCAGGGCGCGCAGCTTGTGCTGCTGGTGCAGGTCCGCCAGTTGGAAGTGCTGGGGCTGAAGGAAGAGCCCTTGGTGCCAGAACAGCGGTTTGTCAGCGTGCACGCCTCACTCTCCTACCTTCTGAATCCCGTTCGGACCCAGGATCAACATGGCCTCGAGCTTCGCCGGAGCGTAGAACGTGTCCTTCCAGAAGAGCATGCCCTTCTCGGAGGTCTCCATCGGAATCTGCCATGTGCGGGTCACGCCTCCGGCCAGGGGCTCGTAATAGCCCGCGGCTACGGCGAGATATTTCGCTCCCTCTGCCCGGTCCAGGGTGAGGGTGGCGTTGTGGGCGGGCTGCACGAACACACGCTGCACGTGCGTCACGGATGCGTCGAAGCCCTTGCAGTCAAACAGCGTCCCCAGGCCGGCGGGGGTGGTCGCCAGTTCCTCGAACCGGTTCTTCGTCGAGAGCTGATACACGCACAACAGCAGCGCGTGCGCCGAACCCCCGCTCTCGTTCAGATTCTTGTCCACGCCCAGCGCCAGGGTTATGCCGCCGGGCTGGTAGGTCCATTTGATGTCCGCCGGGCTGAGCGCCGGAGAGGAGACGGTGCTGGGATTCTGCGGCCGGCTCTGCCCGCCCCCGCAGCCGCCGACCAAGAGGATGGCCGAGCAAATCGTGATGGCCCAAAGCCCGTGGAGCACACTGCCTCCCTGATCGAGCACCGCACCGCCCAGCAACAGGACGAAGTACCCGGCTGGATATTTCTACACAAAAAACCAGCCGATGTCGATGCGCCACAGCCGATTGCCGTGGCCGGGGCGCGCATTTTCAACCCCTGAACAATGCGCTATCTTGGGTGCATCGGCACATCGCCGAACAAGAGGAGGTCCTGTGTGCGCCCCTGCCGCATCCCTGCTGATTCTGGCCATGGCCCCCTTTTCTCCCACCCTGGAGAAGGGCATCCCGCCGCTTTACGCCACGGATGCCGCCTCGCTCGATGCCGCCCTGGCCGAGCTCGCGCCGACGCTGGACATGGCGCTGGACAAGGGGTTGTGCCCAGAGGGCTTCCTGCGCCTGACGGTGCGGAGTCTGTCCGACTTCCGCCCGGAGCGCCTGGTCATGCTGAGCCCGCTCCTGGCCGAACTTGAGGCCGCGCGCGGCGAGGCCGCCACCGGAGCCCCGCCGGAGGCCCTGGCCCGGCGCTTCCCCCTGGCGTACCGGGCCGCCGGGATGCCCGCCCCCAGCCCGGGCCGCCCGCAGGACAGGGGAGACGCCCTGCTGGACGAGCTGCTGGGCATGGTCGACACCGGCAGCACGGCGGGCGCGGAGCCGCCGGACCTTGCCGCGCGCTTCGGCGGGCACAAGGAGGCGCTGCTGCGCGCCATACGTGCGGACCAGGCCTTCCAGCGCCTGGAGGCGGCCTGGAACGGGGCCGGGCTCCTGCTGAAACAGCTTTCGCCGGGCAGCGTCGGAACCGTGCGCCTGGCGCTCTTGCCCCTGCCTGCGGGCGATGTCCTGCCCGCCTTCGACATGGCGGAGGAGCTTCTGGCCGGGCAGTCGCCGGACCTGGTGTTGCTGGACCTGCCCCTGGTGAATACCCCGCGCGGCATGGCCGTTCTGGAGCGGGCCATGGATCTGGCCGAAAGCCTGCTTGCGCCCCTGGCCCTGCCCATCGGGCCGGGCTTTCTCGGACTGGGCGGCTGGGAGGGCCTGCGCGACGCGCGCTACGTCCCGGCCCTGCTGGAAAACCCGGAATATGCCCGCTGGCGCACGTTGCGCACCAGGTCGGGAGCCGGCTGGCTGGCGCTCTGCGCCTTTCCGGCGGGCGGCGGCGCGGAGGAGCGCGGGGCCGCCTGGCTGTTCGGGGCGCTGTGCGCCAGGAGCATGGCCACACACGGTCGGCCCTTCCGCTTCGACGACCCGGATTCGGCGCGGCTTGCGGGGCTGCAGGATTTTTCCGCCCGGCACACGTCAGGCGGCTCCGGGCCGGACATGGCCCGGCTGGAGGAGTTCGCCCGGGCGGGCATGCTGCCGCTGCGGGCAGGGCCGGACGGAGGCTCCGTGCAGGCTGTCGGGGCCAGCGCAATGGACGGCGGGCCGCTGCGGCCGCGCCTGCTGCTGTCCATGCTCGCCGGGCTGCTCATCCGCCTGGCGGACGGACCGCGCGAGGACGTCGCGGACATCCCCGGCGCCCTTGTCCAGGCCCTGGCGGACTTCTTCCTGAGGATGGGGCTGCCCGTGCCCGACGATTTGGAGGTGACCGCCGGAACCCCGCGCGAAGGCGCAACGCCGCTGACCATCTCCTTCACGCCGGATGCCGAAATCCATCCGGGCCGCGGAAGGGTGACCTTCGGCTTCAACTGGTAGCCGGGCGTCGTCCCGCTATTTCAGCGACAGGGAGAACAGCGCGGCGTCGTCCCCCTCGGGGAACTCGCCCAGCAGCAGGCCTTCCGGGCGCCCTGCGAGCCTGACGTAATAGGAGTCGCCCGGGCCGAGGGCGTTGCGCACGGCCCAGGCCGAATACCGCACTCCGGCCAGTTCGAGCTCCACCCCCTTCATGGGGTACTCCAGCACGCACCGCTCCGGCAGGGTTCCCGCCGGGCCGATGCCGTGGGCATCTATGCTCCCGCCGGACACGCCAAGCAGCGCGCCCTTCCAGTCATGGCCGGGGGCGGGTCCCACCTCCGCCCACAGCCCCAGGCCTGGCAGGGCGTGCACGTCCAGCCGGTATTCCGGGGCGATCTTGGCCAGGGGCACGTTGGCTTTGGCCGCCAGCTTCACGCCCAGCCTGGCCTCATCCACCACCTCCGCGCCTCGCAGCGGGGTGGGCAGCGTGGCAGGATCAAGCGCCCCATCGTCGCAGATGAGCAGCACGGGGAAGCCGTGCCCGCGGTTCGCCTGCACCGAAACCGCCAACAGTCCCAGGCCGAAGCGGACTTCCGGATCGGCGAAGCTGGCCGCGCCTCCCTTGATGAGCCAGACGCCCACCTCGGGCCTGCGGAGCTCGGGGATCGGGCCGGCCCACTCCATGCGCTCCAGATCCTTGGACCAGAAGTGGCCCGACACGGAGAGGCCGTAGCGGGTCACGGCCTGGAACAGGCCCTTGCCTTTGGCCTCGTCCCTTTCCAGGATGCTTATGAAAACGGTCTTCGCCATGGAGCCTCCGGTGGCCTCAGCCGAGGGTCAGTACGGTGCACTGGCTGGGGCAGATGCACATGCCCGGCGCGTTGGGCAGCACGGCCAGGCAGTTCTGCCCGGTGACGCTGGTGAGCCGCTGCACCGGCAGGCCGTCGGCCAGGATGGTGATGCAGCCCACGAGGTACATTGTCTGGCCGGACTCCAGGTGGGACACCACGCCCATCAGCACGCCGGGTTCGTCCCCCTCGCTCACCAGGCCCATGGACATCTGGGTGAGCGTGGGCATGCAGTCGGTGAGCACATTGTACGCCGCCGGGGCCGTGGTGGCCGTCTCGGCTATGTTCGGGTAGGGCACGGGCACCGGCACCGGCCCCACCGGGGTCAGGCAGCAGTCGGGAAACCCGAGATCGACGCCCGCCCCTTGAGTCAACGCGAACATGAGGAACCTCCGTGGTTGGCGATGTTGCTGTCCGGCCTAGCCCATGTGGATGAGCTCGCCGTCGATCTTGACCTGCTCCTCGGAGACGATGAGCGCGTTCTTGCTGTGGATGGTCATGGTCTCCTCCACGAGCTGGCGGCTGGAGCCAGCCTGGCGGTCCTCGTGCCCTGTGGTGAAACGGAAGTAGCTGGATGCGCGGCGGGTGAACTCGCGGCTCACTTCTTCCACCACACCGGCCACGCGCTTGGCCAACTCGACCTGGCTGGAGAACAGCCGCGCACTGAGCGACACGCTGTCCGCGCCCAGCTCCGCCGTTCGCGCCTGGAGCGTGGCCCGGCCCGTCACGCAGTCCAGTCCGGCTTCCGGGGCCACGGTGAGGCTGCCGCCCCGGACCAGCAGCACGCTGTCGCCCTGCATCTCCACCGTGCCGGGGGCCGCGCCCGAACGCGCCAGCACGCAGAGCACCCAGGCCCCGCCGGAGCTGTCCACCGAGAGAAGCACCGTGTCGCCCGCCTCCGGGCGCAGCAGGCAGCCCGCCGCACGCACCGCGCCAAGCTCGCCGAGACTGGTATCCACCACCAGCGAGCGCCCGGACGACACCACGGTTCCGTATTCAAGCTCCGGTCTCGCCTGTTCCATCTTCTTGGCCAGGTTATGCATACGCCCTCCTGGGGGTCTTGCTCATCATGCCGGCCGGGTCCAGTTCTCGGCCTCTTCCAGATCCTTGTCCGTGCCCTGAAGCATCAGCCGCGTGGCCCCGTCCCAGCGCGCGTCCTTGTCCTTGGCCCGGTGCATCTTGGCCCGGTACAGCGAGGCGCGGGAGAAGTCCGCGCGGGTTATGTCGGCGTGGGAAAAATCGGAATGCTGCAACTGCGCGCCAGCGAAACGCGCGCCCGGGCAGAGGGCCTTGGCCAGCACGGCGTGCACCATGGTCGCCCCGGAGAAGTCTGCCCCCGAGAGGTCCGCCTCGCCGAAGTAGCCCTTGGTGAGGTCCGCCCGGGAAAAGTCCGCGCCGCGCGCCATCGCGCCGTTGAACATGCAGCTTCTGGCCTGCGCGCCGGACAGGTCGGCCCCGGTGAGATCCGCGCCCATGAAATTGGACATGCTCAGGTCGGCTCCGGAGAGGTTCGCGCCCTTCAGGTTCGCGCCGTCGAGCAGCACCTGGGCGAAAAGCTGGCCGGAGATGTCCTGGCCCTCCAGGTCCGCCTCGCGCAGCATGATCTTGAAGAACGAGCCGCCCTTGAGCCGGGCCCCCTTGAAGGTGGAGCCGTTGAACACCACGCGGTCCAGGCTGGCCCCGGCGAACTGGGCTCCGTCCAGGCAAGAGTGGGAGAGCATGCTCTTGACGATCTTCATGGAGCGCAGGTCCGCCCCCTGGAAGTTGGAGTGCTGCGCCATGGACCAGGTGAGTTCCGACTCGCGCAGGTCCGCGCCGGAGAAGTCGCTCTGCTGCAGCAGCGTCATGTGCATCCTGGCCCGGCGCAGCACGGCCCCGGCCAGGCGCATGCCCCGCAGGTCCACCTTGGTCAGGTCGGTGCCCTCGAAGCGGGCGCCCCCGAAGTCGCAGTCGCGGAAGCCGGTCTTCAGCACGTTGGCGCCGGAGAAATCCGCGCCGCGCAGGCTGCAGCCGTGGAAGCGCCCTCCGGTCAGGTCCGCCCCGGAGAGGTCCAGCCCCTCCAGGTCCAGCCCTTCCAGGGTCCGGTTCGCGGCCATGGCCGCGAGGACTTGGTCGCGCGTCAGGCTGCTCATGATTCCTCGTCCAGCAGGCCGAGACGGTCCTGCAACTGGCTGCGTTTGAGGTTGGCCGCCTCGAAGCGGGTCTTGCCCACCACGGACTTGTAGAAATCCACGGCGAAGAGGTTGGAGCCGCGCAGGTCTGTCTCCACCAGGCGCGCCTTGCGCAGCCCGCCCATGAACAGGTTGACCCCGCGCATGGCCGCGCCCTCCAGGTTGCTCTTGGTGAAGCGGGCGTGCCTGGCGGAGGCGCCGCTCAGGTCGGCCCCGGCCAGACGGCTGTTCTCGATCATGGCCCCGTCCAGATCCGCGCCGCGGAAGGTCGCGCCGTTCAGGTCGGTGTCGCGCAGGCCCGCCCCGCGCAGGGTCGCGCCGGTGAAGTCCGCGCCGGGCAGCTCCGTGTTCGAGCCGCTGCGCAGTTTGTCCAGGTTGGCCCCCGCGAAGCGGACCCCCTTGCCCTTGGCCCCGCTGAGCAGGCTCTGGTTCACGCTGGCCTCGCGGAAGTCCGCGCCGTCCAGGCTGTTCTGCTTGAACAGCGACTTGGTGATGCGCGCGGAGCGGAAGTCCGCGCCGTCGGCCTTGCCGCTCACCAGGCACATGTTGACGCGGGCTTCGGCCAGGGTCGCGCCCGTGAGGTCCACGTTCTCAAGGGTGGCCATGTCCAGGTCCGCCCGCCGCAGCGTCGCGCCGGAAAAATCGCAGCCCTTGAAGAGCGCCTGGCGGGCCTTGGCCCCCGTCAGGTCGGCCTGGCGGAACACCGCGTCTGTGAACACGCCGCGCTCCAGCACAGCGCCCTTGAGGCTGGCCTGGGACAAATCCGCCCCCCCCGCCAGGGCCTGGACCAGGCTGGCGCCGTCCAGCCGTGTCCCGCGCAGGTTCGTGCCGCGCAGCTGGCAGCCGTCCAGGTTCGCCCCGGAGAGATCCAGGCCGGAGAGATCAACGCCCGACAGGATGGCCCCGGCCAGGCTCTTGCCCTGCTCGTGCATGCGCTGCGCCTGCTCGCGGGTCAGCGGCCGTATGGCGTCGGGGTCCAGTCCGTACTTCAGGAGCTTTTCCCTGGCCGCATCGGGCGGCGCCATGGCCTTGAGCTTCCCCAGCCCTTGCTCCAGCTCCAGCTTCTTTGCTTCGAACTGGGCCGTCAGCTCCTTTTGCATGGCCTCGCTCTGCGCGCCCAGGGCCTCGGCCTTGGCCACATTCTCGTCGAAGGCCTGCTCGATCGCAGGCGTCAGGTGGCCCAGTTCGCGCAGGCGGTCGCGCTTGGCCCGCAGCGTGTCCGCCACGGCCTTGGCCATGGCCGTGGGCGATGGTCTGGGCTGCCCCGACGGCGCCAGGGAGATGGCATCCATGTCGACCGGCACGCCCTTCTCCTCCGCCTTGGCCGCAAGCTTCCGGACCTCGTCCAGCGCCTGCTCCTGCCGGGCCTTGAGCGGCGCGAACTTCGCCTCCATGGACTGCTTCACCTCGCCCAGGATGCCGTCTGCCAGGGCGCGGATGTTCGGGAATTCCGGCCGGAACCCCTTGAGAAAGTCCTTGGACAGGAACGTGCCCGGCTCGGGCCTGGCCAGGGCCACGGAGTGCTCTCCCGCATAGGCCTTGGGCAGATGTTCCAGCACCCAGCCCCGGATGTCCGCCCCCTTGCGGCGGGCCTCGAAAAGCGTGCGCCCGGACTCCAGCTCCAGCGGCTCCGCCGACGGATGAGCGCTCTTCCAGCCCTCCCAGGCCTGCTTCAGCGCCGGGTCCGCGGCCCAGCCGGCGGGCATGACGACGAGGAACGCCTGGGCGGCCTTCAAGGCCTCGGCGGCCTCCTTGCCGGGCGTTTCCTTGGGCGAGGCCAGTGCGATCACCGAGCAGCAGTCGCCCACCTCCTGCTCCAGCAAAAGCGCCTGCAGTTCGTCCCCGGCGCAGACCACCGGCGCGGCCTTTGCCCCGGGCATGGTCGGCAGGTCGATGAGCGTCGCGCTTTGCAGGAACAGCGGGATCTCGTCCGAGCCGGGCGCGAGGACGTCTTCGCCGGTCTCCGGGTGGCCTGCGCGGCACAGGATGCGGTTGAGCACCGGCCCGTCGAAGCGCGGCAGCACCAGCCCGACCGGAAGCGCGAAATCCCCGGGCTGCTTGAGCCCCCAATCCGCGCTGACCTCCCGCCGCTCCCGAACGTTCACGCCCAGCCAGGCCCGGTGGATGGTCTGGCGCGTCAGGCCGAGCGAAGTCAGCGCGCGCAGGGCGTCCGGGTCCGCGTCCAGGGCTTTGCGGCAGTCCGCCACGAAGGGCATGCCGCAGTCGTGCCAGGGGCTGACCTTCTTGTGGAACGGAAAATCCGGCGGCAGGGCCGCGTCCGGATCCAGCCCGGACACCTTCATGTGCTCCGGCTTGATGGCCTTGAGCCTGGACGAGGTCTCCTTCAACGCTGCCGTCCGCTTGGCTCCGGCCGTCTGCTTGGCCTCCGCCAGCGTGGTGGCGGTGTTCTCGATATTTCGTCCAATCTCGGCGATCTTGGCCCGCATCGCGCCGAACACGCCCATGTCGATGGCCACCAGGTGCCCGTTTTCGGCGAGCATCTTCCTGGCCATGGCCTCCAGCGAGTCCAGGCGCGCGGAGTGCTCGGCCAGCATGGCCCTGGACTGGGCGAGCATCTCCCCGGGCTCCGGCGCGGGCATGCTGGGCCGGTTGCCCAGGGCCTTCTGGCGGATGTCGTCGGCGAACTTGGGGATGTTCTTGAGTCCGAGCATGGAGGTCTCGGCCTTTTTCAGCGCCTCCTCCATGGCGGAGAGGTCCATGTCCACGCCACGGTCCAGCAGCTGGATCTGCAGGTCCCGGTAGTGCTCGATGGGCTTGGGCGGCTCGGCCTTGTCCTCGTGGCGGATGAGCACCCGCAGCACATCGCCGCCTTCCTCGTCCGACACCTCCGTGGTGCCGCGGTAGATGAGCAGCCCGCGCAGGATGTGCGGGAACAGCCAGACCGTCTCCAGCCGGGTGGAGACCTCGCGGAACTCGTCGGTCTCGCGCAGTTGGTGCGACGGCAGCGGCCCGGCCGGGAAGGAGTGGGGCTTGAAGGCCGTGTCGCGGGTCACGAAGCAGCGCATCCTGAGGCTTGGCAGCACGGACTGGATGACGCGCAGGTCCGGGTGCATGTTCTCGATGGCCACGGCCTCGCCGCCCTCGAAATACCCGCGGGCGAACTGGTCCTCGCTGGCCATGTTGAAGAACTCGTAGTTCATGTCGTCCGGGAAGTAGGGCCAGCGCTCGGTCTTCCACTTCTCGTCGTAGGTGCCGTTCTTTTTCGCGCGTTGCGGCCACATGAGGTCCAGCGGCCCGAAGCCCGCCGGATCAGGCGTCTGGCCTGGCGAGCCGATCTGCTGCGCGGGCAGCTCCAGGTTGGGCAGGGGCACTGCCTGGCTGCCATCGGGCATGGGCGCCTTGTGGATGCCCTTGCCCAGCGGGTTCCTTTCGAAGCCCTGGCCCCCGAAGGCGTTGGCCCACACGATGGGCATCTCCACGAAGTCCTCGGCCTTGGTGATGATCCCGTTTTTCCAGTAGCGGTCGCCGAAGACGTTGAGCGTCTTGTCCACCTCGCCCACGCGCACCCGCACCTGCGAGGCTGGCCGCGTCGTTCCGCGCGGGGCGAAGCAGGAGCCGGTGACGAGCACCTCCGCGCGCGGCTTGGGAATGCCCTGGTCCAGAACGGGCTTGGGGCCGAGTTCCGCGGGCAGGGTCTTCCAGAGCTCCTGCTCGGTGAGCAGGCCGCCGGGGTCGGTCAGGTCAAAGAAAACCATCACTCCGACGCTCAGGTAGAGCTTGTCCCGGATGCCGAAGGGCCGCGGGAAGAAGGAGTGCTGCTTTTCCTTGAAGATCTTCATGGGCGCCCGGCTCAGATATTGTTGATCAGCCCGGCGATGGTGTTCACCTCGCCGGCGATGTTGCTGGTTTCACCGGAAATCGTCGTCTTGGAGGCAATGGTCTGGGTTTTCAGGCCGATCATGGAGACGTGCTCGCCCACGCTTCTGGTGAACATGCCCGTCAACTTGGTCACTTCGCCGCAAAGCTCGCTTTCCGCGCCGGCAAGCTTGTTCACGTCGCCCGACAGCTTGTTCACGCTGCCTGCGAGCCTGCTGGTCTGCCCGGCGAGACTCGCCGTTTGGCCCTTGAGCGAGTTGACCTGCCCGGCCAGAAGGTTGTGGGAGCCGCGCAGCGTGTTGGTATCGGCCGCAAGCTGGTTGTGGCTCGTGCGCAGGGTGTTGACCTGGCCCTCCAGGCGGTTTCTCGACCCGACCAGCTCCGTCACCTCGCCCTTGAGCTTGTCCTCCTCGCCGGTCAGGTCCGTGGTCCAGGGGCTGAATTCGCCCTTCTTGGCCAGGGTCGCCTCGAAGGCGAGGCCGTACTGGATCTCCTCGCTCACAGGGCCGGTTACGGCCAGGCTGTTCGCAAAGACGAACTCCTCCCTGGCCCCGAGGACGGTCTCCATCTTGTTGCCCTTGGTGTACTCGCCCCACTGGAGACCCCAGAAATTAAGCTCCCCTTCGGCGTAGATCTTGACGCCGTCACCGCCCTCCGGAGGCGGGGTGTTGGTGGTGGTGCCCGGGTCGTTGTCGGTGGCAGGGGGGTCATTGGGGGTACCCAGGCGCATCCAGCTGTTGGACTTGGGCGTGTGCATGAGGATGCGCTCCCCGCCCACCTGGTCCTCCATGTGGATGCGGTTCTGCCCGCCGCTGGTGATGCGGCACTGGGTCTGGGTGGCGTCCGTGATCTGGCTGGGAGTCTCGGGGTTGGGCACTGCGGCCTGGATGATGGGCCGGTCCGGATCGCCGTCGATGCAGGTGAGCAGCACCTCGGTGCCCTTGTGCAGGGGGAAGTGCATGCCGTGGTCCGAGCCGGTGTAGGGCTGGGCCATGCGCAGCCAGGCCGTGGCCTTGCCCGCGCCCCTGCCGGAGGTGTCCAGGGGAAGCACAACCTTGTAGCGCCCCTGGTCGTCCAACTCGGCGTACTGGCCGCTGCCGGAGGCGTCCACCTTGGCGTTCATGGTGCCGTGCATCTTGGGCTTGTCGGTCTTGCGCTGCGGGCGGAACTGGGTGCCGGCGGGGATGCAGGTGAACGAGTTGCGGTAGGACAGCTTGTCGTGGTCCTTGTTCAGCTGGATGCCCAGGCCGGAGACCAGGTAGGCCTCCTGGCTGCCCTCGTGGGTCGCCTCGATGGTCAGGTAGCGCTGGTTGAAGTCCTGGCGATAGTGGCCCTTGAGCTCGAAAAAGTAGCCGCTGCGCAGGTAGGGCACCGTGGACACGCCATGGAAGAGCTTCTCGCGGCAGAGGAGTTCCTCGGCCCGGACCTTGGCCAACTTCTCGCCGTCGCCCGGGGTCTGGAAGTGCTCGCCGTAGATGTACACGTCGCCGAAGCCCTTGGCCGAGACCACCGCCTCGGCCTGCATCTCCAGGCTCGGCTTGCGGTAGTTGTAGTCCCGCAGCATCACCTTGCGCGGCAGGGGCTGCTGCTTGAGCATGAAGTTCTTGACCACCTCCTCCCTGCTGGCGTGGTCCAGGTTGCTCGGCGGCGAGTAGGTCAGCGCGGTGCCCTCCGGCATGGGCGAGTGTGAGATGCGCGTGTCGGTCACGATCATCTTCTCGCCCTGGTCGGACTGCTCGAAGTAGTAGTAGAGTCCGTCGCGCTCCATCCAGCGGGACACGAAATCGAAATGCGACTCCCCGTACTGGCAGACGTATTCCCAGGTCGGGTAGTCGCCCTGGAGCTTGAAGTCGTAGTTGAGCCCCTGCTTCAGCCCGCCGTCCCTCAGCACATCGTCCAGAAAATCCTTGCTGGTCTTGTTCAGGAATATCTGGTTGTGCATGGTCAGCGTCGTCCACCACAGCCTGGGCACCAGCTCCACCCGGTAGAACACGTACTTGCCCACCTTCTGCATCTGCTCAAAGGAGCTGGGCACGCCATGGAACGGGATGTCGCCGTCGTCGCGCTTGATGGTGAACGTGGCCGGATTCTGGAGCATTTCGCCCAGGTCCAGGTCGGCCTTCTCGGAGATCAGGTTGATCTCGAAACGGTAGAGGGACGAGAGCCCCTCGGTTCCGGTGAACGACACCACCACGAAGGTGTCCGAGGGCTGCGCCTGCGACTCGAACACGAACTTGGGCTTGGTCTGCTCGGCCATGGAGTGCTCCTTATCCGCGCTACTCGTTGGAGAAGGCCATGACGAACGCGCCCTCGGCGTCAAGGGAGAGATGCACCGCCGCGGGCATGCCGCCGGAGGTCATGTGGCCCAGTATCTCCTTGGACATCTGCGGCAGCACGTTGCCGTTGAGGATGTACTCGATGTTGCGCGCCCCGGTCTCCACCTCGGTGCAGCGGGCCGCGATCTGGTCCACCACGTTCTCGTCGTAGCTGAACCTCATCTTGTTGTTGGCAAGCAGCATCTTCCTCAGCTTGCCGAGCTTGAGCCGGACGATGAGTTTCATGGCGTCGGGCGCGAGGCTGACGTAAGGAACCACGCTCATGCGCGCCAGGAGCGCGGGCTTGAAGTGCTGCGACAGGATGGGCCGCACCGCCGAGACCACCGCGTCCAGCGGCATGGGCTCCCCGCTGCCGGTCATCTCCTGGATGACGTCGGTGGCGAGGTTGGAGGTCAGGATGATGATGGTGTTGCGGAAGTTGATGTCCTTGCCCTCGCCGTCGGTGAGGATCCCTTTGTCGAACACCTGGTAGAAGGTGTTCATGACGTCCAGGTGGGCCTTCTCGACCTCGTCGAGCAGTACCACGCTGTAGGGCTGGCGGCGCACCGCCTCGGTGAGCATGCCGCCCTCGCCGTAGCCCACGTAGCCCGGGGGCGAGCCGATGAGCCGCGACACCGTGTGCTTCTCCTGGAACTCGCTCATGTTGATGGTCACCACCGAGGCCTCGTTGCCGAAGAGCAGGTCCGCAAGAGACAGGCCGGTCTCGGTCTTGCCCACGCCGGAGGGGCCCACGAGCAGGAACACGCCGATGGGCTGGTCCGGGTTCTTGATGCCGGCCTTGGAGGCCCGGATGACCTCGGCTATGGCCGCCAGCCCCTGGTCCTGGCCCTTGATCCGCTCTTGCAGGCGCACGTCGAGGTCGACCACGGTCCTGGCCTCGTCGCGGGCCATCTTGCCCACAGGGATGCCCGTCCAATCGGAAACCACGCGCCCCACCAGGTCCGGCGTCACCTCGATCTGGACCATGGGTTCGCTGCCCTGAAGCTCGGCCAGGGCCTTGTCCAGCCTGTCGAGCTCGTCCTTGAGCCGGGCCACCTCTGCGGCGTCGGAGACCTCTGCGTTGCCGGCCTCCTGGACCCGCTTGCGGGCGTCGAGCACGGCGTGGGCCGCGTCCTTCTCCCTGAGCCAGCGCTCGCGGATGTCCGCCGCCTGGGCCGTCTTGGCCGCAATGCCCTCGACGACCTCCGCGTAGCGGGCCTCATCCACGGCGATGCCGTTCAGGCGGTCGCGGTCCACGGCGCGCTTCTCGCGTTCCAGGGCCTGGGCGGCGCGCTCGCAGTCCTCCAGCACGGCGGGCTTGGAGGACAGGTTGACCTTGACGCGGGCGCAAGTGGTGTCGAGCAGGTCGATGGCCTTGTCCGGCAGGAAGCGCCCCGCGATGTAGCGGTCGGAGTAGACCGCCGCGGCCACGGAGGCGTCGTCGCGGATGATGACGTTGTGGGATCTCTCGTAGCTGTCGCGCAGGCCGCGCAGGATGATGGTGGTGGTCTCCACCGAGGGCGCGTCCAGCTTGACCAGTTGGAAGCGGCGGGCCAGCGCCGGGTCCTTCTCGAAATACTTCTTGTACTCGGTCCAGGTGGTGGCCGCGCAGGTCTTGAGCTCGCCGCGCGCCAGGGCGGGCTTGAGCAGGTTGGCCGCGTCCGCGCCGCCGGCCGAGCCGCCCGCGCCCACGAGGGTGTGGGCCTCGTCGATGAACAGGACGATGGGCTTCTCGCTGGACTTGATCTCCTCGATGACCCCCTTGAGGCGGTTCTCGAACTCGCCCTTCATGCCCGCGCCGGCCTCCAGCAGGCCCATGTCCAGGCCCAGCAGCGTCACCCCGGCCAACACCTCGGGCACGTCGCCCTCGACGATGCGCAGGGCCAGCCCCTCGATGGCCGCGGTTTTGCCCACGCCGGGCTCGCCGACGAGGATGGGGTTGTTCTTGCGTCGGCGCGCCAGGATGTCGACCATCTGGCGCATCTCCGCGTCGCGCCCGAACACCGGGTCGATGCCGCCCTCGCGGGCCTTGGCCGTAAAGTCCACGCAGAAACGCTGGATGAAGCCCGCCCCGCCCTTCGCCGCGCCCGCGGCCTGGCCCGCAAACCCCGCAGATTCCGCCGCGGGGGCGGCCAGTTCGGCGCTGCCCTTGGTCATGGTCCAAAAGTCCTTGAGCAGCGCCTCGCGGTTGATGCCCGCCAGCAGGGAGGAGTAGGCGCCCGTGGCGTAGAAGTTGGGCCTGGCCAGGAAGGCCAGCAGGAGCGCGCCGGAACGAATCCTGGCCTCGCCCAGCTCGATGGAGGCCACAAGCCAGGCGTCCTCCACCAGTTCGATGAACAGGGGGGAGAACACGGGCTTGCCCGAGTTGCCGGAGCGGTAGTCCTCAAGGGCGTCGGAGAGCGCGGAGGTCAGCCTCGCCGGCTCCACCCCGAACTGGCGCAGGATGAGCGGCAGGTCGCTCTGCACGTCCTCCAGACATTTGAGCAGGAAATGCTCGATGCCCACCTCGTAGTGCGTCCGCGAAACACTCAGCCCCGCCGCCCCGTGCAGAGCGCTGGTGCTGTATGCGTTCAGCTTGGAAAGCAGGCCCTTCATGTCCACGGTGATCATCGGCGCTCTCCTTGCATGGTGTTGTGTTCCTGGGCCACGGCCCGCACGTTGCCTCCGGAATTGGCGAAGCCCGCCTCGGCGCTGGCCATGCGCTCACCGGAGAACAGCCATGTGTCGTACCCCAGCCGCGACCAGGAATCCTCTCCAACGGACGCAGTCCGGGCCTGCTCCGGGTGAAGCCGGAGCACAACGTCGAACTCGAAGGGCTCCACCAGATAGCTGCGCACCAGGTTGTCCAGCTTGCGCCCGCCCGGGTTGCCCGGAAGCAGGTCGTGGTACTTTTCGGCGTCCAGCCCGCTGACGATGACCGCGAACTTGCCCGAGCGGTCGTCCAGTTCCTCGCCCACCCAGGAGCGCTCGCCCAGGACGTTGGACTGCTCCCCCACGAGCAGGCGCTGGTCGGCGGGGATCTTCACCTTGCGCAGCACGCACTGCTCTATGCGCACGTCGTCCAGCTCCAGGGCGTCCTTCAGCAGCGTCCGCAGCCCCAGGGCGCTGCGCGGATACTGTGTCAGCAGGCCGATGTGGCGGATGTCGCGGCATTCCTCGGGCACGGCGGCCAGGGTTTCCTGGTGGCCGAGGCCCAGCAGGCAGTTCAGGCGCACCAGCCAGGCGCTGTCGCGCTCGTCCACGGCCTTGATCATGAGCCGCGAGCGGCTCCAGGCGCGGAAGAACTGGATGTAGAAGTCGTTGTTCAGGATGTCGATGAAGTCGCGGGTGACCGACCGGTCCTCGGCGGCCTCGGCCAGGAGTTCCTCGGTGTAGAACGTGGGCAGCGGCGAAGAGGCGCCGTAGAGTCCCAGGAAGGTGGCCTCGATGCGGGAGAAGGTCCGCCCCTCGCCCGAGGACTCCTCGATGGAGACCATGTCCGTCGCCGGAAACCCCAGCGAGAGCTGCGGACGCACGCGCAGGTCGTCGCGCAGGAACTCCTCCAGCCCCTCGCCCGAGCACTTGCCCGCCCGCAGGCGCAGCAGCCTGATGGCCTGGAAGAACGAAAACGCCCGAGGGTCGTCGAGCAGTTCGTCCGTTACAGAAGCGGACGGTCGCCGAGCATCGCGTTCCACTGGAACAGCTCCTTGTTCAGCGTTTCCTCAACGGTCAGGCGTGTGAAGCAGTTGACCGAGGCGTAGCCGGAGAAAAAACGGTTCATGACCGAGCCGAAGAGGAACATGTCGCCGCCGTTGGCGAAACCCTCCCTGTCCAGGGACAGCCGGATCTCACGTCCGCGCAGCACAAGCCCGCCCACCAGCCGGTCGCCCACGGAGACCTTCAGGTCGGACATGGCCTCCACGCGCTTCGTATTGGCGATGACCCCGGCCCTGTCGCGCGTGTCGGTGAAGACGTAGAGCTTGACCATGGCCCGCAGGCTTTCCACGTCGGCCACGGAGAGGTAGTTGATGTACAGGTGCGAGAGCAGGCGCCAGAGCAGGTTTTTGCCCAGGGGCGGCTGCACCGGGGCGGTGGGCTGGCGGATGTTCTCGAAGGTGGCCAGCTCCGGCGAGGTCTCCGTCGGGCGGGAGATGTCTCCGTAGCGCAGCTTCTCCGGCAGCGAGGCGTTGGTGCACGTCAGGGCCATGGACAGGGTCTCTGGCCTGGGGTCGCGCACCTGCGAGGGATAGGCCACCGAGAGGAACATGTCGGTCTTGTCCCGCACGGCGGAGCGCTGCATCCGCACGGTGTAGACGGGCATCTCGCCTGAGCGCGGGTTGAACATGTGGAAGGGCTTGTAGAGGCGCTCCTCCACCGTGCCCTGGACATAGCCCGCGACCTTGTCCACCGAGTAGACCTGGAACTCGCCCCCGGTGTCGCCCGAGGGGCGGATGAGGTAGTCCGGGCGCTTGTGGTCCAGCACCACGGGCTCGGCATCGCGCCGGAAGAGATTGATGGCCGGCGAGGCGAACAGGCAGAGGTGCTCCTCGGTGAAGCGCGGCGGCTCCGAGGGGAGTTTGTCCAGCTCGAACACGATCTCGAAGCGCTTGCCCGGCCCCCGTCCGGTCCAGTTCTCCAGCCCGGTGACATCGAAGAAGAGAAATTTCTCCGGCAGGATGAAGTATTCCTGGAGGATGCGGTAGCCCGGAAACGACTGCGACGGATACGGCAGCAGGGCCTCATCGTCCTCGAAGCCCACGGCCCTCAGGCTTTGGGGGCCCAGCAGCCGCGCCGCGCCGCCCTCCGCCTGCACGCGCACACCGCGCACGCCGTTGAACAGCATCTTGTAGCGCTCTGCGGCTGCGGCGGCGTCGCCGGCAAGGTGGAAGCGCAGGCTCCGGCCCTTCCATGCCTCCAAAGTCATGCCCTTGAACTCCAGCCCGATGGTGAGCGTGCCGGAACGGCCGACGCCCTGGGCAAGGGCCACGCGGGTGATGCTCAGGGGGTGCAGGTCTACGTCGAAGGTGGTGGAGAAGTCGCAGGACGTGCCCGCCACGGGGACCGAGGCGATCTGGGTCCCGGCGGCTATGCGTATGCTCTCCAGCAGGCTCGGCTTGGGGGTGAAGCGGATGATGGTGGAGGAGGGAATGGGCCTGAGATAGTGCGGGAAGACGAGCTGGATGAGTCCGTGGACGACTTCGGGGAACTCGTCGTCGAGCTTCTGGTTCACCATTCCCGCGAGGAAGGCGGTGCCCTCCAGCAGACGCTCCACGTCCGGGTCCGAGCCGGGGCCGGTGAGCATGGGCGCCAGGGCTGGATGGCTCTTGGCGAACTCCACGGCCAGTTCGCGCAGGTGGGTCAGTTCTCGCTGGTAGTACTTCTCGAGCATTGGCTAGCCGTCTTTTACCGAGATGCGCCCATCCGGGTCGAGGGTCGTTTCGAACACCACGGGCATCTCCCTGTCCTCCAGGGCAAGTCTGGCCTGGAGCTTGAACTGCATCCCCAGCGGCGCTTCCGGCAGGGGCACGAACTCGATGCGCACGGCCTGCAACCTGGGCTCGAAGAGCGTGACCACCCGTGTGATGGACGCTTCGATGTCGCGCACGGCGTCCATGCCGGAATCGCCCACCATGGCGGTAAAATCCGGCACGCCGAAGTCCGGCGCGGTCTCCACGCTGCCCTGCCTGGTGTTCAGGATCAACCGCAAATGCCCCATAATCGAGTTCACGACCTGCATCGGCTCGACCGTGTCGCGCCTGTCCGGGTAGCGCTCCATGGCCCTGATGCGTTCAAGCAACCGCTGCTCGATCATGTCCGCTCCGCCGCCGGGGTGGCGGGGCCCGCGAAGAGCCCCGCCATCCATCCCCGGGCTAGACGCCCTTCCAGTCGTCGGTGTACTCGATGTTGCCGTCCTTATACGTCCAGGTGATCTTGGAGTAGGTGAAGCTGACCTCCTCCATGTCGTGGTAGGGCTTGTTGTCCGGCAGGAAGGAGATGGGGGTGTACTCCCGCATGTTCACGATGATGGCCATCTCCATCTTGATCGTGTAGTAGTTTTCCTCCATGCCGTTATCCTTGATGCGGAAGTAATTGATTTCCACGGTGCACTGCTCGCCTTTGCAGCAGGCCTGGAACAGCTTGGGCGAGGCCTTGCCCTTGGCGATGACCGCCGTGAAGGGATGGTGGATGCGCTGTCCGGTGGGCAGGCCGGTGTGCGTGTCCTTGGGAATCTCCACGGAATGGTCCGTGCTGTAGGTCAGCATCGTGTCCTTCTTGTTGGTATCGGTCTGGTCGCAATCGCCCTTGATCGATCCCTGCGTCTTGCCTGTGACCTTCATGTACGCCGTGAGAGCCATGGTGTTCTCCTTGAGGGTTCCTGGTCGCGGTGTTCATGACAAGCGCAGGCGACTTTCGCCCGCGCGGCCTAGGGACGTCTCTGCGCGCTACTCCTTTTCCAGCTTGCCCACCAGGGAAAGCGTGAAGGAGGCGCCCATGTACTTGAAGTGGGGCCTGGCCTTGAGCGAGACCTGGTACCAGCCCGGGTCCCCTTCCACGTCGCTGACGGTCACCTGGGCCATGCGCAGCGGCCTGCGGCTGCGCACGCTGGGAACCGGGTTGTCCATCTCGGTGACGTACTGTCCGATCCAGGTGTTGAGCTCGCTCTCAAGGTCGCCGCGCTCCTTCCAGGTGCCGATGTTCTCGCGCTGGATGACCTTGATGTAGTGAGCCAGCCTGTCCATGATCATCATGTATGGCAGCTGGGTGGAGAGCTTGTAGTTGAGCTCGGCCTCCTTGCCCTCCTTGCTGTTGCCGAAATTCTTCGGCTTCTGGCAGGAGTTGGCCGAGAAAAAGGCCGCGTTGTCGCTGCCCTTGCGCATGGTCAGCCCGATGAAGCCCTCCTCCGCCAGCTCGAATTCGCGCCGTTCGGACAGGAGCACCTGCGTGGGGATCTTGTTCTGCACCACGCCCATGGCCTGGTACTGGTACAGGGGCAGGTCCTCCACCGCGCCGCCGCCCTGCGGGCCGATGATGTTGGCGCACCAGCGGTACTTGGCGAAGGAGTCGGTGAGCTTGGAGGCGAACGCGAAGGCCGTGTTGCCCCAGCAGAAATCCGTGTCGCCGTCGGCCACGGCCTCCTGGTAGTTGAAGCTCTTGGTCGGCAGGGTGTCTTGGCCGTAGGGCAGGCGCAGCAGGAACTTGGGCAGGGTCAGTCCGACGTTGCGCGCGTCCTCCGACTCGCGGAAGGCCTGCCATTTGGCGTACTGCGGCATCTCGAAGATGGACTTGAGGTCCTTGAGGTTGGGCAAGTCGCTCCACTTGTCGATGCCGAAGAACTCCGGCCCCGCGGCGGCGATGAACGGGGCGTGGGCCATGGCCGAGACGGACGCGCAGTACTGCAGCAGCTTCATGTCCTGCGCGCCGGGGCCGAAATCGTAGTTGGCGATGATGGCGCCGAAGGGCTGGCCACCGAACTGGCCATACTCCGCGGTGTAGGCCTGCTTGTACAGGCCGGACTTGGTGATTTCCGGCGCGTCCTCGAAGTCGTCCAGCAGATCCTGCTTGGAGACGTTCATCATCTGGATGCGGATGTTCTCGCGGAAGTCGGTGCGGTCGACCAGAAACTTGAGCGAACGCCACGCCGACTCCATCTTTTGGAAGCCGGGGTGGTGGATGATGGCGTCCATCTGGGCGGAGAGCTTCTGGTCGATCTGGCCCAGCATGTCGTCGATAAGGTTGCCGGAGACCTTGGCCCCCTCGCGCTCGGGCTTGGCCATCTCCCGGATGAAGGCCTGAAGCCCGGCCTTGGTCATGGAGTAGGCCTCGTCTCCCGGCTTGAGCTTGGTCGCCTCGACGATGTCATCCAGCAGGGAGCCGGTGGCCGCCTCCGCCGCGGCTTGCTGACGATTGAGCTGTTCTTCGGCCATGGATGTTCCCCCTACTCGATTCCGAGTTCTTTGAGCAGCCGCGCCCGCGCGTCGGCGTCCTTCACCAGGTCCTGCACTTTCTTGCGGAAGTCGGGCACGTTGGAGAGCGGGCTCTTCAGCGACTTGAGCGCCTCGCGCAACGCCATGAGCTTTTGCAGTTCCGGCACCTGCTTGAGGATCTCGTCAGGATCGAAGTCCTTGAGCTGGCTGAACTTGAGGTTCACGGAAAGCTGTGCGCCGGCCTGGCCGGAGAGCTTGTCCTCCACGCCGAGGTTGAGTTCGAGATCCTGGGCCTTGAGCACGGCGTTGAAGTTGTCCTTGTCGATGCTGATGGGTTCGCGGTCCTCGACCACGCGGCCATCGGGCCTCTGGGCGAAGTCGCCCACGACAAGCACCTTAAGCGGAAGTTCCACCTCTTCACGGGCATCTCCCGTTTCCGGCCTGTAGACGATGTTCACCCGCTCTTTGGGGGCTACGGACCCTTCCTTCGTCATGAGATTGCCCTCCGTTCGTTCGTTTCCGCGCCGTTGCGGAAGTGGTTCAATTTACTTGGTTCATCCTCAGCGCCGCGACCGGGTTGACCCTGCCGATGCGCTGCAACGTGCTCTTTGCCAAGGCCAACGCCTCTGTTCCGCCCTCGGCCACCAGGGCGTCGTGCGCAGCCGTGAACCCGCTCAAGGCAAGCTCCGGCTCCCACTCCTCCAGCCTGTGCTGCTGGATGGTCTCCAGGATCTCCTCCACATGGGCGCGCGCCAGCGCACCCTGCCGCATTCCGGTCAACAGGCGGATCATGCCCAGCCGAAGCTGGAAGCGATCCCGTCCGGATGCGGACGAGACCAGCCCGCCCTGCAGCAGGGTCACCGCGTCGAAAGCCTTGCCCTCCCGGGCCAGGCGCGTGGCCTCGGCCATGGTCTTGTCCGGCCCGGACTGCCCCTGCTCGGAGTCGGTCCGGTCCGCTGATGCGGTGGTCGGCCCCGCTCCAAGCCATGCCCTGGTCCTGGCGTCGGCGAAGGGGGTTCCATCGGCGAAGCTCAAGGCCTCCAGGCCGCGCAGCCGGGCGGTGAAGAATCTGGTTTCCGCCTCCAGGGCCAGCTGCGCCTCCCGGTGGGAATCTCCCAGGCCTGCCAGCGCCTCGGCCGAGAAGCGGGAAAGGTCCAGCCAGAACAGATACCGCCTCACGAGGGCCTCGGAGGCCCGCAGCGCGTCCTCGTAGCTGCGGGACGCCAGCAGCTTCGAGATGGACTCCACGGCTTGGGAGTCGGGGTCCGGAATCATCGTCCTCCCGCCATCCGCCGGGGGCAGCGAGGTGACGCGGAGCCAGGCGCTGAGCCGCCGGAGGCGGTAGCCCAGAGGGTCGGTGGTGTCGATTTGGAGGAGCGAGTCCGCTACGCCAGCCAGTTCCGTGAGGCCGGAAACCAGCGCGCGGCCGGCCTCCTCCTGGGGGCTGGCCGCAGGCTCGCGCGGGGCGGCGG
>JAEXRD010000142.1 GCA_023438245.1 Pseudomonadota bacterium
CCCCCCCCCCCCCCCCCCCCCCCCCCCCCCCCCCCCCCCCCCCCCCCCCCCCCCCCCCGATTCTCCATCACCCGCGCGTCAGCGGATGACGGACTTGATCTTGTTGGCGATGGTCTTGAGCGCGCGCACGGGCTTGGCGTACCACTCTTCGGTCTTGTGGGCTTTGCGCCATTCCCAGGGCGGGGTGGGGTCGGTGTCGGCCCAGAGGCCGCGTCCGGCTGTGCGCGCCTCGGACTGCGCGCTACGCAGTTGGTCGCAGATGTCCTGCCGGGTGCAGTACTGGTCGTAGACCCATGCGTAGCCGGAGCGCACCATTTCGAGGTTGGCGAGATTGCCGTCCGGTGTGTGGACGAGGGCCACGGTGCGCCCGTAGCGGTCGGTATCCAGGGGCGTGATGTCCAAGGTTCTGCGCGATGCGAGCCTGGAGAGCGTCCTTTTGGCCTGGTAGCCGAAGGGCTGCTTGGCTTCCGGTGCGTCGACGCCGTACAGCCGGATGTGGATCAACGCGCCGTCGGCGTTGACCACGCTGAGGGAGTCGCCGTCGTGCACGGATTTGACCCGGGCCTGCCAGCCCAGGGCCTGAGCCGCCAGGCCAAGCAGCAGTGCGGCGGAGAAAAGAAAAATTCTCATATTTTAGCCTAACGAATACAGATGGATGTGTCAATGCGCCGGAATGTTGAAGGAATCCAGATAAAAATGGTCGGGAATATCTGCTTGACTGCGTACGGTTCGGTGCGTAAGTGGTGGGTGTGCGCGTAGTCGTATGTGCGCATCCCTACCCCCCACACCAACAAGCGAGACTGAGAGAATGGAAGAAAAGATCAGAATCCTGCTGGCGGAGGACCACGCCCTGCTGCGGCAGAGCCTCAAGGCCTACCTGGAGGCCCAGGGAACGTGTTCCGTGGTGGGAGAGGCCCAGGACGGGCGCGAGGCCATGCGCATGTACTCCGAGCTCAAGCCGGACATCGTGCTCATGGACCTTTCCATGCCCGGCGTGGACGGCATGGTGGCCGTGAAGAGCATCAAGCGCGACTTCCCGGGCGCGCGCATCATCGCGCTCACTGCGCACCGCGGCGAGGAGTACCTGCACGCGGCCCTGGATTCCGGGGTGGACGGCTACGTGGTCAAGGCCGCCAGCGCCGACGACCTGCTCACGGCCATCCGCGCGGTGTGCCGGGGCGAAGCCTACGTCAGCCCCGAGGTCTCGGCCACGCTCATCAACGGCTACCTGCGCGGCAAACGCATCTCCCAGGGCGCGCCGCTGGAGCTTTTGACCACGCGCGAGCGCCACATCCTGGAGCTGGTGCTCGCGGGCATGAAGAACAAGGACATCGCCGACAAGCTCTTCCTGTCCACCCGCACGGTGGAGAAGCACCGCGCCAACTTCATGAAGAAGCTGGACCTGCACAACGTGCACCAGGTGCGCGAGTTCGCTCAGGAAAACGGGCTGGTCAAGCAGGACGAGGAATAGCCGGGAGGCGGGCCACCACCACGGTGCCCGCCCCCAGCTTCGTATGCACCGCGCAGGTTCCGCCTGCGTAGCGGGCGCGGCTCTGGAAGTTGTGCAGGCCCAGGCCGGGCGAGCGCTCGGCGGGGTCGAAACCCCGGCCGTTGTCGCCCACGGCCAGCCGCAGCCAGCCTGCGCGCACCGCCAGCTGCACCGTCACCCGGCCTGCCGCGCTGTGGCTTCCGGCATTGCTGAGCGCCTCCTGCAGTATGCGGAAGGCCGCGGTACGTATGTCCGGATGCAGGGCGGCCTCGGTCTGCCTGTCCAGGGCGATGCGCGTGACCACGCGCGCCTCCGGGTGCATCTTGGCGAACTCGCGGCACATGGACTGCGCCGCCGCCTCCAGTCCCAACTCGTCCAGGGCCTTGGGCCGCAGCGCCAGCAAAATGCGTGAGAGCTCCTCCTCCGTGTTCTGAACCATGGGCACCACGTCGGCCAGGGCGCTCTGCGCCTCCTGCGGCGCGCTGGCGCGGACCATGGACAGCTTGGCGCGCTCCACGGCCCACTTGATGCCCGTGAGCAGCTGGCCCACGCTGTCGTGCAGCTCCTGGCGGATGCGCGTGCGCTCCTCCTCCTGGCTGGAGAGCAAAAGTTCGTTGAGCCGCCGCAGCTCGGCCTCGGAGTCCTGCAGATCCTGGAGCATGCGCCTGCGTTCGGTCATGTCGCGGGCGATGCCCACGATGCCCACCACCATGCCCGCCTCGTCGAAGATGGGCGTGCGGATGACCTCGTGCCAGCGCACGCCCAGCCCCGGCAGGTTGTAGGGCTGCTCAACGCGCTGGGTCTGGCGCGAGCTGACGACCTTGAGGTCGATCTCGCGGGTGAAGAGCGCCTCCTCCGGCTCCAGCAGGTGCTGGTCCACCTTTCCGGCGATATCCGCCGGGTTCTCCATGCCGATGCTGCGGGCGAAGGACACGTTGACCGAGATGTAGCGCCCGCTCACGTCCTTGAGCCAGGCGATGTCGGGCATGTTGTCCAGCAGGGCCTGGAGCCTGCGGCGCGAGTCCTCCACCTTGCGGGCCGCGCGGGAGAGATCCTCGGTGCGCACGCGGACGCGGTGTTCCAGCAACGCGCGGGATTCTTCCAGCAGCCGTTCGATCTGGCGCAGCTCGGTGATGTCCACGAGCGTCAGCACGGTCATGGGGCCGGAAACAGCCTCCTGCGGCGCAAGGGCTGAGGCCCCCGGAGGGCAGGGGCGCAGCATGGCCGTGTAGCGGCGCTCCCGTCCGTCCCGTCTTTCCTGGCCGTTCCGCCCGTCGGCTCCTGCCGGGGCCGCCGGCTCGCACAGGCCGACCTCGGCGTGCCCGGCGGCGCCCATGGGGCTCTCGGCCAGGAACGCCAGAAGAGTGGGTGCGCCTTCGGCCAGCCCGGGCAGCGCGGCGAGCGGCGTGGGCGGGTGCTCGGGCGGCAGCGCCACCAGCAGGCGGAAGGCCCGGTTGGCCCTGTGCACGTTGCCCTCACGGTCCAGCACGGCGTGCGGCACCGGCAGCGACTCGAACACGGCGGCCAGGCGCGCGCGCTGGGCCGTGGCCAGGCGCAGGGCGTCCTGAGCGCCCTCGGCGGCCAGCTGGCCCTTGCGCGCCCGGCCCCTCTGGACCCACCGCAGCCAGGCGGCCCCCAGGGGGATCAGGCTGGCCAGGGTGGCGGCTGCGTGCGCGTTGCGAACGCGGGACTTGATGCGTTCGGACTTGAGCACCGCGGCCTGCGGGGTGGAGACGAAGATCGTCCAGGTTCCGGCGGGAAGGCGGATGGACTCCCAGCACACCAGCTCCGGCCCGCTGGCCGGATTCCACTGGTAGTTCGCCTTGCCCCTGCCGCCCTGGGCCACGGCCTCGGCCAGCTGGTCCAGGCCCTGCGCACCGTGGCTCTCCTGGTTTTTCAGCAGGGCGGCGAGGCCGTCGGGGTGCGCGCGCTCCAGCCTGGAGTCGAACAGCGGCCCCTGGCGCGACCAGACGAACACCTGGGCCTGTCCGCCCAGCGGGCGATACTGGCGCAGCTTCTGGGTCAGAAGCTCCTCCAGCCTGCCTTGGGTCAGGCCAGCCTCAAGCCCGGCGTTGAAGTCCGACGAGGCCTCCAGGGCGAGCAGTCCTGCCAGGTCGGCCTGTCTGGCGTTCCAGTAGTCCAGGGCGCGCTCGCGCATCTGCTGGATGCTCAGGGCCGCGTGCCACCAGATGAGGCCCAGGAGCGCGGCGGCGAAGCTGGCGAGCAGGAGGGTGCGCTTGGCGCGCGCGGGCTGGCCGTGTGTCACGAACAGGAACCTCGGATGGGGGGTCAGGCTATGGAAATCCTATCCCATTGGAATGACGCGGGCAAGCGTTGCGGGGTGCGCAATTTTAGCCGGTGCGGTATCGAAGGCGCGAAAAAAGGCCCCGGTCCCCTCCCTAGACGACCGGAGCCTTTGGCACCGGCATCACCGGCGCATGCCTACGTATCGGTGCCGGGCCCCGATTGCTTTACCCCGCAGGGTCCAAGGAAAGACGCCGGGAAATGAAAAAGGCCGGACCTTGCGGCCCGGCCTTGGGAATCTTCTTGCGCGGACGGAGGTCTATTTCTTCTCGTCCTTGTCCTCGGCCTTGTCGGCCACGGCGCACTCGGTGGTGAGGAGCAGGCTGGCCACGCTGGCGGCGTTCTGCAGGGCCACGCGGGTCACCTTCTTGGGGTCGATGACGCCCACGGCCACCAGGTCGGCGTACTCGCCGGTGGCGGCGTTGAAGCCGAAGTTCGGCTTGCCCGCGCGGACTTTCTCCACCACCACGGAGCCTTCGAAGCCCGCGTTGGCGGAGATCATGCGCAGGGGCTCCTCGGCGGCGCGGCGGATGACGGTGACGCCAGCGGCCTCGTCGTCGTCGGCCAGCTTCAGGGAGTCCAGGGCAACCGAGGCGCGCACCAGGGCGGTGCCGCCGCCGGGCACGATGCCCTCTTCCACGGCGGCGCGGGTGGCATTGAGCGCATCCTCCACGCGGGCCTTCTTCTCCTTCATTTCCACTTCGGTGGCCGCGCCGACCTTGATGACGGCCACGCCGCCGATGATCTTGGCCAGGCGCTCCTGGAGCTTTTCCTTGTCGTAGCTGGAGGTGGTGGCGGAAATCTCGGCCTCGAGCTGCTTCACGCGGGCCTTGATGTCTTCCTTCTTGCCGGCGCCGTCGACGATGGTGGTCTTGTCCTTGTCCACGGTGACGCGCTTGGCGCTGCCCAGGTCGGCCACGGTGACCTTGTCCAGGTTCAGGCCGATGTCGTCGGAAACGACCTGGCCGCCGGTGAGCACGGCGATGTCCTTGAGCATGGCCTTGCGGCGGTCGCCGAAGCCCGGAGCCTTGATGGCGCAGACCTTGATGGTGCCGCGCAGCTTGTTCACCACCAGGGTGGCCAGGGCCTCGCCGTCCACGTCCTCGGCGATGATCATGAGCGGGCGGCTCATCTTCACCACCTGCTCCAGCACGGGCAGCAGCTCCTTCATGTTGCTGATCTTCTTCTCGGAGATGAGCAGCAGCGCGTCGTCGAACTCGCAGCTCATCTTCTCGGGATTGGTGACGAAGTAGGGGGAGAGGTAGCCGCGGTCGAACTGCATGCCCTCGACCACGTCGAGCACGGTCTCCATGCTCTTGGCTTCCTCGACGGTGATGACGCCTTCCTTGCCGACCTTGCTCATGGCCTCGGCCAGGATGTCGCCGATGGTCTGGTCGTTGTTGGCGGAGATGGTGCCGACCTGGGCGATCTCCTTGCGGTCCTTGGTGAATTTGGCGATCTTGCCCAGTTCCTCGACCACGGCCTCCACGGCCTTGTCGATGCCGCGCTTGACGCTCATGGGGTTGCGGCCGGCGGCCACCAGCTTCAGGCCCTCGGCAAAGATGACCTGGGCCAGCACGGTGGCGGTGGTGGTGCCGTCGCCCGCCACGTCGTTGGTCTTGGAAGCCACTTCCTTGACCATCTGGGCGCCCATGTTCTCGAACTTGTCCTCGAGGTCGATCTCCTTGGCCACGGTGACGCCGTCCTTGGTGATGGTCGGCGCGCCCCAGGACTTCTGGATGACGACGTTGCGGCCCTTGGGGCCGAGGGTGACTTTCACGGCGTCGGCAAGCTTGTCCACGCCAATCTTCAGGCCCGCGCGGGCGGTTTCGTCAAAGCGGATGGTCTTGGCCATATGCTTCAGTGCTCCTTGAATTTTGTGGTGTGCGCAGGGCGCTTATTTTTCGATGACGGCCAGGATCTCTTCCTGGCGCATGATGACGCATTCCTCGCCATCCATCTTAAACTCGGTGCCCGCGTACTTGGCGAAGAGCACCACGTCACCCTTCTTCACCTGCATCTTGACCTTCTCGGAACCGGGACCGGCGGCCACCACGGTGCCGCGCATGGGGCGCTCCTTGGCGCTGTCGGGGATGATGATGCCGCCGGCGGTCTTCTCTTCCTCGGGCAGGCGCTGGATGATGACGCGATCGTGCAAGGGCTTGAGCTTCATTCGGGACTCCTCCTGGGACAAAATATGTGGATTGGTGTTGCCGCTTGGCCCCGTAAGCGCGGCGATACTGGTCGCCTGCGCGGGGCAGTGGTTGGCGCGGCGATGGGAAGATAAGCAGGGGCGGGGGGATGTCAACGGCGGCGGGGCGGTTTTTTTGCGCCACCGGGCACGAAAAAGGGCCGGAGCGACTCGTGCGCCCCGGCCCTTTCGCAGATGCGCCGTATGCGCGCTACAGCCCGTCCGCCAGGGCCGCCGCCAGACCGGGGATGGTGTAGTCCTCCGGCTGGATGTGCGGGGCAAAGCCGAAGCGCGAGAGCGTCCCCGCCGTGACGGGGCCGATGCAGGCGATCTTCACGTCCGGGTGGTTCTTCAGCGTCTCGGGCGCGAGCAGGGTGAAGAAGTTCTCCACCGTGCTGGAGCTGGTGAAGGTCAGCGCCTGGATCTTGCCCTTTTCGAGGGCCTCCACGATTTCCGCCGGGTCCTGCTGGGTCAGGCGGGTTTCGTACACGGGCAGGATGCGCACCTTGCATCCGGCCTTGGCCAGCTCCTCGGGCAGCACCTCGCGGGCGACTTTCGCCCTGGGAATGAGCACGCTCTTGCCCGCGATGCCCAGCTCCAGGAGCCCGGCCACCACCTCCTCGGCCACGTACTTGGCGGGCACGAAGTCCGGGTTCACGCCGCGCGCCTTCAGCTCGTCCGCCGTGGCCGGGCCGATGGCCGCCACGCTCATGCCGCCCAGGGCGCGGGTGTCCAGGCCGATCTCGTTCAGCTGCTCCCAGAAGTGCTTCACGCCGTTGACCGAGGTGAACACCAGCCAGTCGTAGCCGCCCAGGGTCAGGATGGCCTGCTCCACCTCGTCGTAGTCGTCCAGGGGCTCCACGCTGATGGTGGGGAACTCGTACACGCAGGCGCCCATGTGCTTCAGCAGGTCGGCCAGGTCGCTGGCCTGCTCGCGGGCGCGGGTGACCACCACCCCCTTGCCGAGCAGGGGCTTCTTCTCGAACCAGGAAAGCTTGTCAGCCAGGCTGCACACCCCGCCCACGATGATGATGGAGGGCGCGGCGAACTTGCGCTTCTCGGCGTCGGCGGCCACGTTCTCAAGGGTGCTGACCATGCTCTGCTGGTTGCAGCGCGTGCCCCAGCGCACAAGGGCCACCGGGGTCTGCGGGTCGCGGCCCCCGGCCATGAGGTTGCCCGCGATCATGGGCAGGTTCTTCACGCCCATGTAGAACACCAGGGTGCTGGTGCTCTTGGCGTACACTTCCCAGTTGTGGCCGGTCTCTTCCTTGGTGGGGTCCTCGTGGCCGGTGATGAAGCACACGCTGGTGGTGTGGTCGCGGTGGGTGACCGGGATGCCCGCATAGGCCGGGGCGGCCACGCCAGCGGTGACGCCGGGGACCACCTCAAATTCGATGCCCGCCTCGACAAGCTCCTCGGCCTCCTCGCCGCCGCGCCCGAACACGTACGGGTCGCCGCCCTTGAGGCGGGCAACGCTCTTGCCCTCCTTGGCCTTGTCGATGATGAGCTGGTTGATCTGGTCCTGGGGCAGGGTGTGGTCGCCGCCCTTCTTGCCCACGTAGATGATCTCGGCGTCCGGGCGGGCGTAGGCCAGGAAGTCCTTGTTGGCCAGGTAGTCGTACACCACCACGTCGCAGGTCTCGATGAGGTGCTTGGCCTTGACGGTTAAGAGGCCCGGGTCGCCGGGGCCCGCGCCGATGAGGTAGACGATGGACATGCTTACTCCTGGTCGCCGTATTGTTTGGTTGCCGCGGGCTCGAAGAGCATGATGCGGCACTCCTGCGCGCACACGGGCATGTGCTCCACGCCGCGCGGGATGATGAAAAACTCGTTGGGTCCAAGCACGACGTCGCGGTCGCGCAAGCGTATGGTCAGCTCGCCCTCCAGCACCCAGAACATCTCGTCCTCGCGCTGGTGGGTGTGCCAGGTGAACTCGCCCTTGAGCCGACAGAACTTCACCAGCTGGCCGTTGAGCTCCCCCACCACGCGGGGGCTCCAGAAGGCGTCGATGCTGGCGAACTCTTGGGCGGCGTTGACCTTCTTCATGGTGTCTCTCCGAATGAGCGCCAGGGCGGCCTGGTCGGCCAGCACCACGCTGGTTTCCACCTGCCGCTCCGGAATGTTCCAGTAGACGCGCAGGAGTGTTTCCTTTTCGGCGTGCGAGGTCAAGGCGAAGCCGTGCTTCTCGTAGAAGCCGATGGCCCAGGTGGCCGCGGCCCAGGTGCCCATGAGCATGGGCCGGGCGGCGATATCCTTGAGGTGCGCCAGCAGCCTGCCGCCGATGCCCAGGCCCCGCTGCGCAGTCGCTACGTAGGCGTGGCGTATGAGCGTCACGTCGCCGATGCCGTTCGGGTCGGTGTTGGCCACGTCCTGGATGCCCATGACGCCGACGAGTTCCCCGCCGACCTCCGCTCCGCCTATCTCCGCTCCGCCTATCTCCGCCCCGTAGAAGCGCACCCCGGCGGCGATCTCCGCGCGCAGTTCCTCAAGGGGCATGTACGGCTCGTGGTAGCGGTCCGCCGGGATGACGCCCTTGTACGCAACGGCGGCGTCGTTGATGATCTCCACCATGCGCGCCTCGTCGGCGGGCAGGCAGGGGCGGATGCGCACGTCCATGGCCACGGCTCCTCGTATGCTCCCTAGCCCTCGGCCAGCGCGCCCTTCAGGCGCTCCTGGAGCTCGGAGAGCTTGGTCTTGGCGTCTTCGAGTCCGGCCAGCTTCTCGCGCTCGGCGGCCACGATGTCCGCCGGGGCGTTGTTGGCGAAGCCCGGGGCGGAGAGCTTGCCCTTGATGGCGGCCAGCTGCTTGTCCAGCTTGCCCAGCTCCTTGTCCAGGCGGGCCACCTCGGCGGTGAAGTCCACCAGGCCCTTGAGGGGCACGAAGATGCGGCTGCCCTCCACAACGGCGGTGCCGCTGGCGCGCGGGCCGGTCAGGCCTGGGCCGATGTCCGCGCTTTCGATGCGGGCCAGCTGCTGGATGAGGGCCACGTTGTCGGCCAGCACGCGCAGGGCGTTGTCGCCGCCCGCTTCGGTGTCGATGATGAGGCTCAATTTCTTGGCCGGGTCGATGGCCAGCTCGGTGCGGATGGCGCGGGTGGCGCCCACCACGCCCTGGAAGAAGGCCATGTCGCGGGCGGCCTGCTCGTTGCGGCACTCCGGCCTGCGGGCCGGGAAGGGCACGGTGGCGATGTCCTTGTTTTCAATGCCCGGCAGCGCGTTCCAGATCTCCTGGGTCACGAAGGGCATCACCGGGTGCAGCAGCACCATGGTCTCGGAGAGCACGGTGAGGAGCACGCGGCGGGTGGCGTCCTTGTTGGCCTCGTCCTGGCCGTACAGGTCGCCCTTGGCCATTTCCACGTACCAGTCGCAGAACTCGTTCCAGATGAACTTGTACAGCCCCTGGGCGATGTCGTTGAAGCGGTATTCGAGGGTGGCGCTCTGAACCTCGTCCTTCACCTCTTCCAGGCGGTGCAGAATCCACCCATTGGCCAGGCCCGTGGCGTCGGAGAGCTTGGCCCCCGGCTCGCCCTCCAGATTCATGAGCGCGAAGCGGGCGCTGTTCCAGATCTTGTTCACGAAGTGCCGGTAGCCCTCGATGCGTTTTTCCGAGAGCTTGATGTCGCGGCCCATGGCGGCGAAGGCGGTGAGGGTGAAGCGCAGGGAGTCGGTGCCGTACTTGGCGATCATCTCCAGCGGGTCGATGACGTTGCCCGTGGACTTGCTCATCTTCTTGCCCTGCTCGTCGCGCACCAGGGCGTGGATGTACACGTGGTGGAAGGGCACCTTGCCCTGGAAGTGGATGCCCATCATCATCATGCGGGCCACCCAGAAGAACAGGATGTCGAAGCCGGTGACCAGGCAGCTGGTGGGGTAGTAGGCCTTCAGCTTGCTGGTGTCATCCGGCCAGCCCATGGTGCTGAAGGGCCACAGGGCGCTGCTGAACCAGGTGTCCAGCACGTCCTCTTCCTGGGCGAGGGCTCCGCCGCACTTGGGGCAACTCGTGGGGTCGTCCACCTGCACGATGAGTTCGCCGCAGGCCTCGCAGGTCCAGGCCGGGATGCGGTGGCCCCACCAGATCTGGCGGGAGATGCACCAGTCGCGGATGTTGTCCAGCCACTCGTAGTAGGTCTTTTCCCACTGCGCGGGGAAGATCTGGGTCTCGCCGGGCACGGCCTTGCGCGCGGCCTCAGCCAGGGGGCCCACCTTCACGAACCACTGCTCACTCACGTGCGGCTCGATGACGCTCTTGCAGCGGTAGCACTCGCCCACGCTGTGGTCGTGGTCGGCGATGTCCACCAGCAGGCCCTGGGCCTCCAGGTCCTCGACAACCTTGTCGCGGCAGGCGGTCTTGGACAGGCCCCGGTAGGCCTCGGGCGCGTTCTCGTTCATGTCGCCCTTGTCGTCGATGACCGGGAGCACGGGCAGGTCGTGCTTGCGCGCCAGGGCCCAGTCGTTCATGTCGTGGGCCGGGGTGATCTTGAGGCAGCCGGTGCCGAACTCCATGTCCACGTAGGCGTCGGCGATGACGGGAATCTCCTTGCCCACCAGCGGAAGAATGACCTTCTTGCCTACCGCGTGCGTGTAGCGCTCGTCCTCCGGGTGCACGGCCACGGCCACGTCGCCCAGCATGGTCTCCGGGCGGGTGGTGGCGACAATCAGGTCGCCGGAACCGTCGGCCAGGGGGTACTTGATGCGGTAGAGCTTGCCCTTCTTGGGGGCGTGCTCCACCTCGTCGTCGGCCAGCGCGGTGTGGCAGCGGTTGCACCAGTTGACGATGTAGTTGCCCTTGTAGATCAGCCCCTCGTGGAACAGGCGGGTGAACACCTCGCGCACGGCGCGGGAGCAGCCCTCGTCCAGGGTGAAGCGCTCGCTGGTCCAGTCCACGCTGGCGCCCATGCGGCGGATCTGGTTCAGGATGCGGTCGCCGTACTCCTTTTTCCAGTCCCACACGCGGTCGATGAAGGCCTCGCGGCCCAGGTCGTCGCGCTTCTTGCCCTCTTTTTTCAGCTGGCGCTCCACCACGTTCTGGGTGGCGATGCCCGCGTGGTCCGTGCCGGGCACCCACAGCACGCTCTTGCCCTGCTGGCGCATGAAGCGGCAGAGGATGTCCTGCAGCGTGAGGTTGAGGGCATGGCCCATGTGCAGCGCGCCGGTGACGTTGGGCGGCGGGATGACGATGGAGTAGGGCTCCTTCTCGCCGTCCAGCACGTCCTGGGGATCGGGAGAAAAGGTCTTGTTCTCCTCCCAGTGCTTGCCCCAGCGGGCTTCCACATCGGCGGGCTCGTAGCCCTTGGGAAGGTTGTCGGTCAGATTGGCGTCGGACATATTTCATGCTCCTTGCGGCAGTCGCGCGCCGGTGCACATTGCCCATGAGGCCCCGAAGGGGATTGCCAAGGAGGGCCGGGCGCGGGTAGGGTGCCCGGAAACCTTGGGAGCAAGCGATGGCGCGCGTTTTCGTCTTGTGGGATGATTCGCACCTGTGGGGGGTGCTGGTGCTGCGCGCCCTGCGGGCGCTCGGCACTTCTCACCAGATTTTACGCGCCACTGACATAGCCGAGGGCGCGCTCTCTGGCAAGCGTGGCGTACTGGTGGTGCCGGGCGGCTGGGCGCGGGGCCGGGCGCTGCGGCTGGGCGAGGCCGGGATGCAGGCCATCCGCGGCTTCGTGGCCGGGGGCGGCGGCTACCTGGGCTTCTGCGGCGGCGCGGGCCTGGCGCTCACCAGCCCAAAGCCGGGCGAGAGCCTGGGCCTGTGCCCCTGGGGGCGCATGGGCTTTGCCGGGCGGCTGCAACATTTCCTTTCCGGCGATGTGCTGCTGGAGCGCACGGGGCGCCAGGGGCGGCAGGACCGCTCCGATACCCTCCTGGCCCAGGTCTGGTGGCCCGCGCAGTTCGCGCCCAATGAAGCCGGGGATGTGGAGATCCTGGCGCGCTACGCCGGGCTTGGCCGCGACTTCTGGGTGGCGGACCTCAAGCTCTCCCTGCTGCCGGAGGAGACCCTGGGCGACTGGCAGAACCTCTACGGCCTGCAGATCCGCCCCGATTTTTTGAAGGGCCGCCCGGCGGTGATTTCCGGCGCGTACGGCCAGGGGCGCTACGTGCTCAGCTATCCGCACCTGGAGACGCCGGACAGCGCCCAGGCCAACGCCTGGCTGGCGAAACTGCTCATCGAGCTGGGCGGTGGGGTGCCTGATGTTCCCCAGGGCCAGTGCCCCGTCACCAGCGTGCCGCCCTGGCGCGTGGGCAAGGACACCATCCGCTGGATCGACCCGGCCCTGCTCGCCGCCAAGAAGAGCGTGGAGCGCGCGGTGGCCGTGGGCGAGAGCCACCTGCTGCTGTTCTGGCGCAACCCGTGGCTGCTGGGCTGGCGGCGCGGACTGCCGGGGCCGGGCATCAACAGCCTGTACGCGCTGATCTGCGAGGCGCTCTGCGCCGTGCCCACGCCCGAGGCCGAGGCCTGGTGGGCCGAGCGCGCCCCCGCCTTCGCCCGGCTGGCGGAGCTGTTCGAGGCCGGGCTGTCCGGCCTGCTCCTGGCCGAGCGGCTGGACATGACCGTGCGCCAGACCCAGAACGCCCACGCGCCCGATGCGGGCGATTCCTCCACCCCGGAGGCCATGTTCGCCACGGGCCTGCGCGAGACGCGCCGCGCGCTCTTCGGCACGCCCCCGGCCATGGGCGGGGTGTGCGGCGAGATGCTGGCCATGCTGGAGGAGCTGTGCGCGCGGGTGTGGGGCGGGCAGTCCTGATGCCCCTTGACCCCCGCTCCGTCCTGGCCTAATCCCACCTCTCCGCAGTCATGGCCCGGCCGGGACGACCCGGCGTGAGGCCCTCCCGTTCACGGGGACGACCCCGCAGCATCCGAAGGAATCCCCACCATGTCCTGGCTGTACCTGTTCGTGGCCGGGTTGTTCGAGGTGGCCTGGGCCGTTGGCCTCAAGCACACCGAGGGCTTCACCCGCCTCCTCCCGTCCGTTTTCGTCGGCTTCTCCATGATCGCCAGCATGGGCCTGCTTGGCCTGGCCGTGCGCTCCCTGCCCATCTCCGCGGCCTACGCCGTGTGGACGGGCATCGGCACCCTGGGCGCGGCGGCCTGGGGCATGGCCGTGCTGGGCGAGCCCGCCGGCGCGCTGCGCATCGCCTGCATCGGGCTCATCGCGCTTGGAATCGCAGGTTTAAAGCTCCTGCCTTCGTAGAACCAGCCCCGCACGCGCCAAAAGCAAAGCCCCCCGGACCTGATCGATCCGGGGGGCTTTTGTGTGCCGTCTTGTCTTGGCTAGTAGCGGCGGGGCGGGCGGGGGGCGCGCTCCTTGGCCTCGTTCACCCGGAGGGTGCGGCCGCCGTAATCCTTGCCGTCCAGGGCCTCGATGGCCTTGGCCGTGCCCGCGTCGTCCATCTCCACGAAGCCGAACCCACGGAAGCGGCCGGTCTCGCGGTCCATGATGAACTTCACGCCCTGCACCTCTCCATAGCTGGCGAAGAGGTCACGAATCTCGTCTTCCTTGGCGCTGAAAGGCAGATTGCCGACGTAAATGGACTTCATCTTTTCCCTTCTCCTGGTGAAAAACGAAAGATACCGCCTATCCCCGTCACCCGAAACTGCATTCCCCACGACCTCGCGCGACGCTTCAGGCTTCCCCAGACCTAGGCCCGCCATATCCCAGCCTTGGGAAAACAGCAAGGGAAATAACCAGAAATCTCGGCAGGGCACGAAACAAATTCGCCCCGCTTGTACGCCCTGGCGCAACCCTCTGCGCAGCGCGCATCCGGCTGCGCTCTGCATGGTCCGTCCGGGCCGCCGCGCTCAGCCCTTGCGGCGCAACAGTGCCCCGGCCCCGGACTTGCTGAGGATGTCCAGTGATTCCGCATTGCTGACGTCGTACAGATCCAGCAGCTGGTTGGTCTTTTCCACTTCCGTCTCCGTGCGCAGGCCGGTGGGCGCGGCCAGCGGGTTTCCCGCCGCGAAGCTCTCCGGCCCCTGGAGCAGGCTTTCGGCTCCGTCGGTGAGCGCCTTGTCCGCCCTGGCCGCCAGCTCCGGCAGCAGCCCGCCGGTGCCGGTGAGCGCGCCCCGCACCTCGCCGGGCCGGTCGAGGAGCGCGCCGAGGAACTCCTGGGCCGAGAGCCAGAGCATCTTCTCGCGCCCGGCCTCCACCAGCCCCAGGGCCGCCAGCGTGGCCGAACGCTTCGCCACCGGCGCGCGCCAGGCCTCGGCCTGGGTGGACTCCCGGCCCTTGGCGTCGCGGCCCGGGCGCAGGATGTCCTCGTTGCCCAGCATCAGCCCGCGCAGGTCGTTGTAGGCGCTGGCGATGTCCATGAGGCTGTCGGCCAGGCGCTCGTACGGCCCGGTGACGCTCACGGGCGCGGAGTCCCCGAAGGTTTCGGCGGTCTCCAGCACCACGCGGCCCCGGTCGGTGGTGAAGGTGTTGCCCGCGCGGGCCAGGGTCCGGCCGTCCACCACCGCCGCGCCGTCGCTGCCCGGGGCGGCGGTCCCGTTCAGGCCCAGGGTTTGGAGAAACGTGGTGGACGCGGCGTCGGCCCCGGAAATGCTCGTGCGCCAGCCCAGCTTGCTCCCGGCCTGGCTGATTTGCAGGGCCTGGCCGTCCACAAGCTCATGGTATTGGCCGTCGGCGGAATCCCACACGCGCCCTGCGGGCACGAGCTGCGCGGCCAGGGCCGGGCTGGCGGTGCCGAAGGCGCGGGACATGCGCCCCAGCACCTCGCTCCAGGTGTCCCCGGCGCTGACGGTGATGCTGACGTCGCCGGAGTAGGCGGGGTCGCCCTCCTGGCCCACGGTGTAGGACAGGGTGTAGGTGCCGGGGGTGATGGTGGTCGCGGCCTCGGGGTCGTAGGCTTTGGTGGTGAACGTGCTGGGCCGCGCCACGGAGAGCGCGGAGACCTGGTGCGTGGCGATGGTCGCGGGCTGGGCGGGCGCGGAGGGCGCTTCCAGGTCCAGCCACTGGGCCAGGTGCCCGGAGGCGTCCGCCAGGGTGGCGACCTGCGCCGTGCTGCCCGGCTCCACGGAAAGGGCCAGGAAGCTGCCGGTCTGCACCAGGTCGGGCGAGAGGACGCCCATGCCGGTCTGGCTGCGCACCTCGGCCCGCACGCCAAGCGTCGAAGCGTTCACGGCGTCGGCCACGGCCTGGAGCGCCTGGGCGTTGGTGCTGCCGCGCCCGAGGGTGATGGAGAGCGTGTCGGTGTCCGGGTAGGCGATGCCGTCGCCCAGGCCGAGGGCCATGGTGTAGGTTCCCGCGGCCAGCCCGCTTTTTTCGCTGGCGGCGAACCCGCGCGAGAGGAGCTTGTCCTCCTGGACCACGCTGCCCGGGGTCTGGAAGGAGACGCCCAGCTTGCCCGCGAGCGAGGAGGGGGCGTCCGCCAGGCGCGAATCGGCGAAGGTGAGCCCGCCGGAGGGCCAGGCGAAGGCCTCGATGCGCTCCGACAGGCGCGAGAGCGCGCCCTGCAGCGCCAGGGCCAGCACCGGGCCGGTGTTCGCCAGCTTCCGCGCGGCGAGGCTCTGCCTGCCTTCCTCGTATTTCTGGCGGGCGGCGGTGATTTCCTGGCTTTGGCCGCCGGACGAGACCCCGCCCGGCGCGCTGGGCGCGGTGAGGTCAGTCGAGCTTTGGCTCGACTCCGTCGGGGTGTGCAGCACCCCCGTCCACGTGATGGCCGCCATGCTCTCCGTTCAGCGCGTCCGCCGCGTTTTCCGGCCCCTTCTCCGGTTCATCGCCGTAGAACACCCGCTCCATGCACAGGCCCCAGGGCGGGGCCGTGGGCAGGCCGTGGTTGCGGTCGCGCCTCTCGATGAGTGATCGGACGATGGAGGGCGGGGCTTTACCTTTGCCCACGGCCACCAGGCAGCCCATGATGTTGCGCACCATCTGCTTGAGGAAGCCGTCGGCGCGCACGCGCCACACGATCTCCACGGGGGTCTGGCCCGGCTCGCGCCAGAGGTGGGTGAGGGTGCGCACGGTGCCGCGCGGGCCGATGGGGTTGCCCTCGTTGCGGAAGCTGGCGAAGTCGTGGGAGCCGATGAAGAGCCGGGCCGCCTCGTCCATGGCGTCCAGGTCCAGCGGGGGCACGTCCCACACGAAGCGGCGGCGGAAGGGGTTCACGTGGGTGCGGTCGTGCCACAGGGTGTAGGCGTAGACCTTGCCCGTGGCCTGGAACTGGGCGTGGAAGTCCGGCGCGGCGAGGCTCGCCTCCACCACGCGCACGTCGCGGTCCATGAGCGAATTGAGGGCGATGCGCCAGGGCACGCTGGCCAGGTTGTCGGGGCAGTCGAAGTGCGCCACCTGCCCCAGGGCGTGCACGCCCGCGTCGGTGCGCCCCGCGCCCTGCACGGGCACGCGGGTGCCGACGATCCTGCCCACGGCGCGCTCCACCTCGGCCTGCACGGTGCGGTGCGCCGGGTTCTGGAACTGCCAGCCGTGGAAGTCGGTGCCGTCGTAGGCCAGGATGAGCTTGATGCGCGGCATGGGCCGGAGGTAGCACAGCCCCGCGCGGGCGTCCATGCCGGACAAACGCGCGGGGCTGGTGGTGGTCGTATCGCGGGGGGTGCCGGTCTACTTGCCGGGGCCCTGGAGCGGGGCCTGCACCCTGGTCATGGCCTCGGTGAGCTTGGCGGCCTTGTCGGTCTTGATGAAGGTCATGATCTCGCCGGCCACCTTGGGCTTCATGCCGGTCAGAATCTTGACGGCCAGGTCCTGCTCCATGTTGGAGAGCACCTCGGCGGCCTGCTTGGGCTTCATGGCGGTGTAGGTGTCCACCTGGCGCTTGATGCGGGCGTCCTTCAGCACGTCGGCGTCGTCCATGAGCTTCTTGAGCGAGGCTTCCACGCGCTTGAGCTCGGCCAGCTTGTCGTCGATGCTCTTCTCCATGGCCGTGAGCGCGCGCTCCTTGGCGGTCAGCTCGGCCTCGCGGCGGTTCAGGTCGCGGCTCTGCTGGGCCTCGGGCACGCGGGCGTCGGGTATCTTGGTCTGGGCCAGCATGTCGGCCTGGGCGGCCAGGTCCGCCGGGGCGGCGGAGGCGGGCAGGGAGGTCTCCGCACCCTGCTCGGCGGTCTGGCCGGGGGCCACGGCGGGCGGTGCGGCGGGCGCGCCCTTGCCCTCGGGGGCGGGGGTGCTGGCCATGGCCTTGGGCAGGTCCAGGTCGCCGTCCATCAGACCTTTGACGGCCTGGAAGCCCAGGGTGCCCAGCACGGTGAGCTTGAGCAGCGCCAGCAGCGCCAGCGCGCCAAGAATCTTAGTGATCTTCGCGTTTATGGCGAAGCGTTGCCATTTCGTCGTATTCTTTTTGTTCGGCGAGGTTTGCGGCGACATGATGTTTTTTTGCCTGCCGGTCCTTGAGTTTTTCCAGGAGTTTCTTTTCCCTGGAGCGGAGCACGGCCTCCTGGCGGCAGTTTTGCAAAATCAGGGCCAGCCGCGCCAGCTCGGCCTTTGCGGCGGCCAGGTCCATGCCCAGGGCCTCGCGGTACTGGTTCCACAGCCAGATGTCCCCCTGGGTGGGGTTCTCGCCGAAGCCCCTGGCCATGTGCTCCGCCAGTCTGGCCTCCACGTCGGCCACGGCGCGCTCCTGGGCCTCGTGCGCGGCCTTGGCCTGGGCCAGGGCCAGGCGCGCCTGGTCCTCGCGCTGCTGGCGGTAGTCCAGCACCTTTTGCAGGCGGAAGCTGAAGGGTTTGGCCATGCGGCCCTAGTGCCACGTTCCCCTCCTCGTCGCAAGGGGGGCCGTCGCAAGGGGGCCGTCGCAAGGGGGCCGTCGCAAGGGGGGCCGTCGCAAGGGGGGCCGTGGCGCGGGGGGGGGCGCAAAGGCCCGCTCCGCCAGGGGGCTCGGCTTGCCCCGCGGGGGCGGAAGGTGTACACCCCCGGCACAGAGAACCGCCGCCCGCCGCCTTCCTGCTGGGAGGCGCGCCCCGGCCAAGGAACCAGGAGAGCCGCTCATGAACGACCTGCCTCTGCCCCCGCGCGCCGTCGTCTTCGACCTGGACGGCACGCTGCTCGACACCCTGGACGACCTGGCCGACTCCGGCAACGCCGCCCTGAACACCCTGGGCTTTCCCACCCATCCCGCGGATTCCTACCGCTGGTTCGTGGGCCTGGGCGTGGCCGAGCTGGCCCGCCGCATGCTGCCGGAGAGCGCCCGCGACGACGCCACCGTGGGCCGCGCCTGCGCCCTGGTGGTGGAGGAGTACAAGGCCCGCTGGAAGGACAGGACCCGGCCCTACGACGGCGTGCCGGAGATGCTGGAGGCGCTTGCGGCCTCGGGCCTGCCGCTGTGCGTGCTGTCCAACAAGCCCCAGAACTTCACCGAGATCACCGTGCGCCAGTTCTTCCCCGGCTTCCCCTTCCGCATGGTCTGCGGGGCCAGGCCGGAGGTGCCCAGCAAGCCGCACCCGGCGGGCGCGCTGGCCATCGCGGGCGAGCTGGGCGTCGCGCCGGGCGCGTTCTGCTTCGTGGGCGATTCGGCCACGGACATGAAGACCGCGCGGGGCGCGGGCATGCTGCCCGTGGGCGTGCTCTGGGGCTTCCGGCCCGAGAGCGAGCTGGTGGAGAACGGCGCCCGGCTGCTTGTGGCGCACCCCGGCGAGCTGCCCTCCGCCATGGGACTGGGCCTGGGCCTGGGCCAGGGGCGCGCGGGATGACCGCCCAGAAGGGCGCGGCATGCGCCCACGTGGGCGTGGGCCTGCTGCAGGCCCTGGGCGCGGCGGTGCTCGTGCTCGACGCGCTCACCGGCCAGGTGCTGCAGGCCAACCACAAGGCCATGGGCATGCTGCGCCTGAGGGAAGGCGCGCTGCCGGACTTCGGCACGCTGGCGGCCATGTTCCGCCCCGGCGACCTGGTGCTGGGCCACCTCTCGGCGGGTCTTGAGGACCGCGAATGCCACCTGCTGCCGCCCGGCGGCGACCCGGTGCTCCTGTCCGTGGCCTCGCACCGGCTGCGCGCTGTGGAGAGCCACACCGGCAGCGCCGCGGTGGTGCTGACCATGGCCGACTTCTCGCGCATCAAGCGCGCGGAGGCCCGGTTCCAGAGCTTTTTCGAGAACGTCATCGAGGGCGTGTTCCAGTCCACCGAGAGCGGCCAGTACATCATGGTCAACCCCGGGCTGTGCGCCATCCTGGGCTTCGACACGCCCGAGCAGCTCATCGACCACTATTCCGACCTGCGCAGCATGCTCTACGTGGACCCCGAGGACCGCGACACGCTGTTCCGGCTCCTGCGCCAGGACGGCCAGGTCAAGGGCTTCGAGACGCGCTTTCTGCGCCGCGACGGCGGGGTGCGCTGGATCTCGCTCACCGCGCGCGAGGTGCGCGACCCGGTCACCGGCGAGCTGATGTACATCGAGGGCCTGAACGTGGACATCACCGCGCGCAAGGAGGCCGAGCGCGCGCTCATCGAGAGCGAGGAGAAGTTCCGCCACACCTTCGACCAGTCGCCCATCGGGGCCTCCATGGTCAGCCTGCACAACACCTTCCTGCGCGCCAACGAGACCTTCTGCCGCATCACCGGCTACACCGAGGCCGAGCTGAAGAACATGACCTTCGACTTCATCACCCACCCCGACGACCGCGCGGAGAGCCTGCGGCAGTATGGCCGGGTGAAGAGCGGGGAGATCGAGTCCTTCCACCAGGAAAAGCGCTACGTGCACAAGGCCGGCCACGAGGTCTGGGTGCACCTTTCCGCGGGCATGGTGCGCGACAGCGCGGGCAACCCGCTGTACCTGCTGCCCATCGTGCAGGACATCACCGGGCGCAAGGACGCCGAGCGGGCCATGCGCAACATCTTCGGGGAGAAGGAGCGCCTGCGGGCCAACCTGGAGGCCGTGTTCCGCTCCATTCCCGACGCCATCATCACCGTGGACAACGACATGCGCATCATCCAGACCAACCGCGCCCTGAACGAGATCTGCTGCATCGGCGCGGAGCTGGGACAGGGCCGGGCGCTCACGGGCATCACCGGCTCGTGCAAGCGGGCCTGCTTTTCGGTGCTGCAAACCACGCTGGAGACGCGCAAGCCCGTGGTGGAGCACCGCGTGGAGTGCCGCACCCACGCCCCGGGCAAGGTGGTGGTCATCAACAGCTCGCCGCTGCTGGACCGCGAGAACAATTTCGCAGGCGCGGTGCTGGTCATCCGCGACATCACGCGCCTGGCCGACCTGGAGCGCAGGCTCACCGACCTGCACAGCCACCGGGGCATCGTGGGCAAAAGCAAGGTCATGCAGGGCATCTACGGCGTGCTCGACCACCTCTCCGACGTGGAGAGCACCGTGCTCATCACCGGGGAGAGCGGCACCGGCAAGGAACTGGTGGCCGAGGCCCTGCACTACGGCGGCTCGCGCTGCAAGGGCCCGCTGGTGAAGGTGAACTGCTCCGCGCTCTCCGAGAGCCTGCTGGAGAGCGAGCTCTTCGGCCACACGCGCGGGGCCTTCACCGGGGCCATCCGCGACAAGGTGGGCCGGTTCGAGGCCGCCGAGGGCGGCACCATCTTCCTGGATGAAATCGGCGACATCTCCCCGCGCATCCAGCTGAACCTGCTGCGCGTGCTGGAGCGCAAGGAGTTCGAGCGCGTGGGCGACTCCAAGACGCGCAAGGCCAACGTGCGCGTGCTGGCGGCCACCAACGTGGACCTCCTGGAGAAGATCCGCACCGGCCAGTTCCGCGAGGACCTGTACTACCGCCTCAAGGTCATGGTCATCCACCTGCCGCCCCTGCGCGAGCGGGCCGAGGACATCCCGCTTCTCATCGCCCACTTCATCGCCCAGTTCCAGGCCAGCTTCGGCAAGCACATCGAGAAGTGCTCGGACGAGGTCATGCGCCTGTTCATGACCTACCCCTGGCCGGGCAACGTGCGCGAGCTCAAGTACGCCCTGGAGCACGCCTGCATCCTGTGCCCCGGCGGGGAGATCGGGCTGGCGCACCTTCCGGGCGATTTGCTGCGCGCTCCGCTTGGCCGGGGCCTTTCCCCGCTTGCGGGCGGCGGCCAGCCCGCGGCGCCGATGCGCTCCGGCGGGCACGGGCTGACGCGCGAGGCCCTGTCGGCTGCGCTGGAGAAGTCCGCGGGCAACCGTTCGCGCGCGGCGCGCATGCTGGGCGTGGACCGGCGCACCCTGTACCGGAACATGGAGCGCCTGGGCCTGGAGTGAGCCGGGTGTAGCATGCCTGTGCGCCACACATGTGTGGCGCCACACCTGTGGCGCATGCCACAGGTAAAAATCCTGTTGGGCCCCCCTATCCTTTTTGCGCGATTCGGCGTATCTTACCGTCATGCTGGACAAAAAGGCGTTCTCTGGCCGTGCTCTCCGGCTGGCACGGCATTTGCCTTAAGAAGCATGCGTCATCCCCGGGCGCGCGGCGGCTGGCCGCGTCACCGGGCATGGGGCGAGGGGGAGCCGCTTCCGGGCGGCTCAAGTGGCTAGGGCCGTTTCCGAGTTGTGAACCGGAGAGAGAGGAGCTGGACGCATGGCAGACGCAGCAGTCAAGAAACCGATTTATAAATCCCTGTACTTCCAGGTGATCATGGGCATTTGCATCGGCATTGCCCTGGGCATCATGTTCCCTGGCAAGGAGGGACTGGCCGGGCAGATGAAGCCCCTGGGTGACGGCTTCATCAAGATGATCAAGATGATCATCGCGCCCATCATTTTCTGCACCGTGGTCGTCGGCATCGCCAAGATGGGCGACATGGGCAAGGTCGGCCGCGTGGGCCTGAAGGCCATGCTCTACTTCTGGACCATGACGCTGGTGGCCCTGGCCATCGGCCTGGTGGTGGTCAAGGTCTATGAGCCCGGCGTGGGCATGAACATCGACGTGGCCTCCCTGGACGCCGGCGCCGTGGCCAAGTACGCGGGCGAGGGCAAGAAGCTCTCCACCATCGATTTCATCCTGAACATCATCCCCAACAACGTGGTGGACGCCTTCGCCAAGGGCGAGATCCTCCAGGTGCTGTTCTTCTCCATCTTCTTCGGCCTGGGCCTTTCCGCCCTGGGCGAGAAGACCAAGAACGTCACCAAGTTCATCGACGAATTCGGCAAGGGCCTGTTCAAGGTCGTGCACTACATCATGTACTTCGCGCCCCTGGGCGCCTTCGGCGCCATGGCCTACGTCGTCGGTGTGCACGGCGTGTCCACCCTGCAGCAGCTGATGTACCTCATGGCCGGCGTGTACACCACCTGCGTGCTGTTCATCTTCGTCATCCTCTGGGCCGTCTGCAAGATGGCGGGCTTCAGCCTGTGGCGCTACCTGTGCTTCATCAAGGAAGAGATCCTGCTCGTTCTGGGCACCAGTTCCTCCGAGGCGGCCCTGCCGCGCATGATGGCCAAGATGGAAGTGGCGGGCTGCAACAAGTCCGTGGTGGGCCTGACCCTGCCCATGGGCTACTCCTTCAACCTGGACGGCACCTGCATCTACCTGACCATGGCCGCCATCTTCCTGGCCCAGGCCACCAACACCCCGCTGACCTTCGGCGACGAGATGTACATGCTGGGCATCCTGCTGTTGACCAGCAAGGGCGCGGCTGCCGTCACCGGCGGCGGCTTCATCACCCTGGCCGCCACCCTGGGCTCGCTGCACACCATTCCCGTGGCCGCCATGGCCATCCTGCTGGGCGTGGACCGCTTCATGAGCGAAGCGCGCGCCATCACCAACCTCATCGGCAACGGCGTGGCCACCATCGTCGTTTCCAAGTGGGAGGGCGCGCTGGACATGGACATGCTCCAGAAGGCCTTCTCCGGCAAGAACGAGGCCGCCGAGGACTCCCCCGAGGAGATCATCGACGGCAGCCTGAACGGAAACGGCAACGCCAACGGCAAGTAGCACGCGGAACCAGCTCCCCGGCGCGGGCCGCCCTTCCGAGGGGGAGGGGCGGCCCGCAATGGGTGGCGGCGCACAAAGTACAACGATCTGGAGGAGTGCATGCAAGTACCTGTGACGGCCAACCACGCGAGCCTGCGCAGCCACCGCCTCGACGGCGTCATGGACTGGGCGCAGATGCTCTCCGGGGCTGGGCTCATCCTGTTCATGTGGGCGCACATGATCCTTGTGGCCAGCGTCAACATCAGCCCCAATGTGATGAACGCCATCGCCGAGTTCTTCGAGTCCACCGGCATGGCCCAGGTGGGCGGCCCCCTGATTTTCCTCGTGTTCCTGGGGCACTTCATCCTGGCCGCGCGCAAGATTCCCTTCCGCCTGGAAGGCCAGAAGACCATCCTGGAGCAGGCCAAGCTCCTGCACCACACCGACACCTGGCTGTGGATCGTGCAGGCGGTCAGCGCCATGATCATCCTCATCATGGGCGCGGCCCACATGTGGGTGGTGCTCTCGGACCTGCCCATCACCGCGGCCAAGAGCGCGGCGCGCATCCAGCGCGGCGGCTGGCTGCTGTTCTACCTGGTGCTCTTGCCCCTGGTGGAGCTGCACGTGGGCATCGGCCTGTACCGCATCGCGGTGAAGTGGGGCTTTGTGAAGCGCGACGGCCGCAAGAGCCTGAAGGGCGGCGAGAACATGCTCACCCTCATCTTCATCGCCATCGGCGTCATCACGCTGTTCCGTTTCTGGTTCATGGCGGTCTAGGAGGGCGGCATGCAGACCATCTACACTGACGTACTTGTTGTCGGCGCCGGCCTGGCCGGCGAGCGCGCGGCCATCGAAGCCGCCCAGGCGGGATTTTCCGCCATCTGCCTGAGCCTGGTTCCCGCCCGCCGCTCCCACTCCTCCGCGGCCATGGGCGGCATGCAGGCGGCCCTGGGCAACTGCGCCAAGGGCGAGGGCGACGGCCCGGACGTGCACTTCGCCGACACGGTGAAGGGCTCGGACTGGGGCTGCGACCAGGAAGTGGCGCGGCTGTTCGCCGACCGCGCGCCCATCGAGATGCGCCAGCTGGCGCACTGGGGCGTGCCCTGGAACCGCGTGGTGCCCGGCAAGGACACCTACTTCAAGGGCGGCAAGCTCTTCGACAAGGAAGAGAAGGAAGAGAACCGCGGGCTCATCACCGCCCGCGACTTCGGCGGCACCGCCAAGTGGCGCACCTGCTACGTGTCCGACGGCACGGGCCACAGCGTGCTGTTCACCGTGGACAACGTCTGCGCCCAGCTGGGTGTCGAGGTCCACGACAAGACCGAATCCATCGCGCTCATCCAGGACGGCCAGACCTGCTTCGGCTGCGTGGCGCGCTGCCTGCGCACCGGCGAGCTCAGGGTGTACCTGGCCAAGGCCACGGTCATCGCCTCGGGCGGCTTCGGGCGCATCTATCCCGGCACCACCAACGCGGTCATCTGCGATGGCGGCGGCCACATCACGGCCATCAACACCGGCGTGGTGCCCATGGGCAACATGGAGGCCGTGCAGTTCCACCCCACGGGCATCGTGCCCACCGAGATCCTGGTCACCGAGGGCTGCCGCGGCGACGGCGGCACCCTGCTCGACGTGAATGAAGAGCGCTTCATGCACATCTACGAGCCGGAGAAGCAGGAGCTGGCCAGCCGCGACGTGGTCAGCCGCTGGATGACCCACCACATCCGCCAGGGCAAGGGCGTCAAGAGCCCCTACGGCGACCACCTCTGGCTGGACATCCGCCACCTGGGCGAGAAGCACATCACCGGCAAGCTGCGCGAGGTGTACGAGATCTGCACGTCCTTCCTGGGCGTGGACCCCATCCGCCAGCTCATTCCCGTGCGGCCCACCCAGCACTACAGCATGGGCGGCGTGCGCACCAACAAGGACGGCGCGGCCTACGGCCTCTCCGGCCTGTTCAGCGTGGGCGAGGCCGCCTGCTGGGACATGCACGGCTTCAACCGCCTGGGCGGCAACTCCCTGGCCGAAACCGTCGTGGCCGGCGGCATCGTGGGCAAGAAGGTGGCCGAGTTCCTCCAGGGCGCGGAAGTGACCTTCAACTCCGCCGTCATCGACTCCGAGGTCAAGAAGCAGCAGGAGCGCATCGCGAACGTCGTCTCCTGCAAGAACGGCACGGAGAACGTGTACAAGGTGCGCACGGCCATGCAGGACGCCCTGTTCAAGGGCGCGAACATCTTCCGCACCGAGGCGGGACTGACCGAGTGCGTGAAGACCCTGCAGGAGACCCTGGAGCGCGCCCGCAAGGTGGGCCTGAAGAGCAACGGCATCGGGGTGAACCCGGAGCTGTCCGCCGCGCTCAAGATCGAGGGCCAGGTGAAGATGGCGCTGATGCTGGCCTACGGCGCGCTGATGCGCACCGAGAGCCGCGGCAGCCACAACCGCGAGGACTTCACCGCGCGTAACGACCGCGACTGGCTCACCCGCACCCTGGCCTACTGGAAGAACGAGTCCGACACGCTGCCCACCCTGGAGTACGAGCCGGCCACCAGCATCTTCCACATCCCGCCCGGAGACCGCGGCTACGGCAAGAGCGAGATCATCAAGGCCGACATTCCGACCGAGACCAAGGGGTAAGCCATGGGCAGAATGCTGAAGTTCAACATATTCCGCTACAACCCGCAGGACCCGGAGTCCACTCCGCACATGGAAAGCTTTGTGCTGGAGGAGACCGACTCCATGACCCTGTACATCGTCCTCAACCGCATCCGCGAGGAGCAGGACTCGAGCCTGCAGTTCGACTTCTGCTGCCGCGCGGGCATCTGCGGGTCCTGCGGCATGGTCATCAACGGCCGCCCGGGGCTGGCCTGCCACACCAAAACGCGCGACCTGCCCGCCGAGATCACGCTTTTGCCCCTGCCGGTGTTCCAGCTGGTGGGCGACCTGAGCGTGGACACCGGCAGCTGGTTCCGCGAGATGTACGACACCACGGAGTCCTGGATCCACACCAAGAAGGTGTTCGACCCCAATGCGCTGGAAGAGCGCATGGAGAACGACATCGCCGAGGCCATCTACGAGCTGGACCGCTGCGTGGAGTGCGGCTGCTGCGTGGCCGCCTGCGGCACGGCGCGCCTGCGTCCGGACTTCATGGGCGCGGCGGGCATCAACCGCGTGGGCCGGTTCCTCATCGACCCGCGCGACGAGCGCACCGAGCAGGACTACTACGAGATCATCGGCAATGACATGGGCATCTTCGGCTGCATGGGCCTGCTGGCCTGCGAGGACGTGTGCCCCAAGCACATGCCCCTGCAGGACCAGCTGGGCTTCCTGCGCCGCAAGATGGGCATCACCGCTCTCAAGAACTTCTTCAAGAAGTAAGGGAGGCCACGACATGAGGGAAATCAAGGCTGCGGACATCTCGGCGGCTGTGGCGCAGATGTGCATGAGCGCCAACACCAAGCTGCCGGACGACGTCCGCAAGGCGTTCGAGAACGGCTACAAGAACGAGACCACGGACGCTGGCAAGGAGATCTTCCGCCAGCTGCTGGAGAACGCCGACCTCTCGGCGGAGACCAGGCTGCCCCTGTGCCAGGACTGCGGACTGGCCATCTTCTACGTGGAGTTGGGCGAGGAGGTCTACGTGCCCGGCGGCCTGAACAAGGCCATCACCGACGGCATGGTGGCGGGCTACAAGGACGGCTTCCTGCGCAAGAGCTCCTGCCATCCGCTGGAGCGCAAGAACACCGGCGACAACACCCCGGCCATCATCCACGTGGACTTCGTGCCCGGCGACAAGCTCAAGATCAGCTTCATGGCCAAGGGCGGCGGCAGCGAGAACATGAGCCGCGTGACCATGCTCAGCCCCTCGCAGGGCTGGGAGGGCATCAAGAAGTTCGTGGTGCAGCGCGTGGTGGAGGCCGGGCCCAACCCCTGCCCGCCCATCATCCTGGGCATCGGCATCGGCGGCAACTTCGAAATCGCGCCCAAGATAGCCAAGAAGGCGCTGCTCAGGAAGCTCGACGACACCCATCCGGACCCCAAGGTGGCCGAGATGGAGGCCGAGCTGCTGGCCGCGGTGAACAAGCTGGGCATCGGCCCCATGGGCCTGGGCGGCTCGTTCACCTGCCTGGGCGTCAAGATCGCCATGGCCCCCTGCCACATCGCCAGCCTGCCGCTGGCGGTCAACGTGCAGTGCCACAGCGCCCGTCACGAGGAGGTGGAGTTCTAATGCCCACGTATACCATGAACACTCCGCTCACCGATGCCGACATCGAGAAGCTGCGCGCAGGCGACGTGGTGCTTTTGAACGGCATCATCTACTCCGGCCGCGACGCCGCGCACAAGAAGCTCATGGAGCTCCTCGACGCGGGCAAGGACCTGCCCTTTGACCTGAAGGGGGCAAGCATCTACTACGTCGGGCCCTCTCCGGCGCCTCCGGGCCGCCCCATCGGCTCGGCCGGGCCCACCACCAGCGGCCGCATGGACGCCTACGCCCCCCGGCTGCACAGCCTGGGGCTCAAGGCCACCATCGGCAAGGGCAAGCGCACGGACGCCGTGCGCAAGGCCATGCAGGACAACAAGGCCGTGTACTTCGGAGCCACGGGCGGCGCAGGCGCGCTGCTCTCCAAGTGCATCACGGCCAGCAAGGTCATCGCCTTCGACGAGCTTGGCCCCGAGGCCATCCGCGAGATGACGGTGAAGGACTTCCCGCTCTTGGTCATCAACGACGCCTTCGGCGGCGAGCTGTACGCCAAGCCGAACCTGGACGACTAAGGCTCCCGCGGGCTCCGGCGTGAGGGCGCTACCTCGCCGGACCCAAGTCCCCTGCGGGACCAGCCTGTGCATGAGAGCGGGGAGCTTGCTCCCCGAAGGGTCGGCCCGGTTCCCCGGATGGCCGGGGCCGACCCGCTCTCCGTCCGGAGCAGAGAACGCCGCTCCCCTGCCCCCCACGCCGGGGCGGGGGGCGGCTTCCACAAACCAGGCGGGGAGGGCCGTCCGGCCCGCGCCCTTGCCTTAGAAGCATGCTGTTGGTAGCATGGTCTTCTGGCGCACCGGAAAGCTTGGCTTTTCGCGGCCCAGCCCCCCAGGCCACCGACACCAGCGGGCCGATCCCGCAGGAGCACGCCATGCAGCCAAGCGGCCACGTCCTGGACCTGGCGAAGGTCCGCGACCCTCAGTTCCAGGAGGCCGTGGCCCGCGAGAGCGGACAGGCCCTGGCCTCCTGCTACCAGTGCGGCAACTGCACTGCCGGGTGCGTGTACACCAGGGACTACGACATCCCGGTGCACCAGGTCATGCGCCTGGTGCAGCTGGGCGACCGCGAGACCGCGCTGTCCTGCCGCTCCATCTGGCTGTGCGCCACCTGCCAGGCCTGCACCACCCGCTGCCCCAACAACATCGAGGTCGCCCGCGTCATGGACGTGCTGCGCCACATGGCCCGTCGCGCCGGATTCGCCCCCGAGCCCCTGGTGAAGACCTTCGCCGACGGGTTCCTGGCCAGCGTGGCCCGGCATGGCCGCGTGTTCGAGGCCGGGCTGGCCGCCGTGTTCGCGCTCAAGTCCGGCAAGCCCCTGCAGGACGCCGGGCTCGGGCCCGCCATGCTCAGCCGGGGCAAGCTGGCCTTCCTGCCGCACGAGCCCGAAGGCCAGGGCAAGGCCGAAGTCGCGGCCATCTTCCAGCGCTTCCGGGCCAAAAAGGCTGCCCAGGCGGGCGGGGGAGGCGGTAAATGAGCCCCGCCGATTCCCTCCGGCTGGCCTACTATCCCGGCTGCTCCCAGGCGGGCACCGCCGCGGAGTACGACATTTCCACCCGGGCCTGCTGCAAGGCCCTGGGCATCGCATTGGTGGACGTTCCGGACTGGACCTGCTGCGGCAGCACCCCGGCCCACACGGTGGACCACCACCTGGCGGGCGCCCTGGCCGCGCGCAACCTGCGCCAGGCCGAGGCCACGGGCTGCGCGCGCACGGCCACGCCCTGCCCCAGCTGCCTGGCCGCCCTGCGCACCGCGTCGCACCATTTGCATGAGGAAGACTACCGCGCCGGGGTGGAGGAACTGCTCGGCGGCCCCGCGCCGCTGCAGTCCGAGGCCGTGAGCGTGCTCCAGGTGCTGCTGGAGGACGTGGGGCCGGGGACAATCGCCGCGGCGGTGAAAAAGCCGCTCGCGGGCCTCAAGGTGGCCCCGTACTACGGCTGCCTGCTCTCGCGCCCGCCGGAGCTCATGGCCTTCGACGACCCCGAGAACCCCACGGCCATGGACCGCATCCTGGCCGCCTGCGGGGCCACGGTGGTGGACTTTCCCTTCAAGACCGAGTGCTGCGGCGCGGCCTTCGGCATGCCCCGGCTGGACGTCATGCAGCGTCTCTCCGCCCGCATCCTGGGCGCTGCGCGCGACTGCGGGGCGGACGTGGTGGTGGTGGCCTGCCCGCTGTGCCAGATGAACCTGGACCTGCGCCAGGGCCAGGTGAGCGCGTCGAGCGGGGAGCGCTACGACCTGCCGGTGCCCTATTTCACCCAGCTTCTGGGCCTGGCCCTGGGCTTGTCCGACAGTGAGCTGGCCCTGGGCAAGCTGGTGCTGGACCTGCGCCCGGCCCTGGAGAGGGCCGCCAAGAGGGCTGCGGAAGCCCCGGCCCAGGCCCCGTCAAACCCCCTGAAAGGGGCCAAGGCCAAGCCTGAAACCAGCGAGGAGGCGTAACCCATGCGCATCGGCGTCATGGTCTGCCACTGCGGCAACAACATCGCCGCCACCGTGGACGTGGAGGCCGTGGCCAAGGCCGCGCGCGAGTTCCCGGACGTGGTCTTCTCCACGGACCACATGTACGCCTGCTCCGACCCCGGCCAGAAGAGCATCGAGCAGGTTATCCGCGATATGAGGCTCGACGGCGTGGTGGTGGCCTCCTGCTCCCCGCGTATGCACGAGACCACCTTCCGCCGCGCCGTGGAGCGCGCCGGGCTGAACCGCTACATGTTCGAGATGGCCAACATCCGCGAGCACGTGGCCTGGATCTCGCTGGACCGCCGCCGCAACACCGAGAAGGCCACCGACCTGGTGCGCATGGCTGTGGAGAAGCTGCGGCACAACCGCCCGCTCACCGCCAAGAGCTTCGACGTGCAGAAGCGCGTGCTCATCATCGGCGGCGGCGTGGCGGGCGTGCAGGCGGCGCTGGACTGCGCCGACGGCGGGCTGGACGTGGTGCTGGTGGAGCGCAGGCAGGCCATCGGCGGCATCATGAGCAAGCTGGACAAGACCTTCCCCACCATCGACTGCTCGGTGTGCGTGCTGGGACCGAAGATGGTGGACGTGGGCCAGCACCCGCGCATCACGCTGCACACCCTGTCCGAGGTGGAGGAGCTTTCCGGCTACGTGGGCAATTTCGAGGTCAAGATCCGCAAGAAGAGCCCCTTCGTGGACTGGACCAAGTGCACCGGCTGCGGGGCCTGCCTGGAGAAATGCCCCAGCAGGAAGGTGCCGGATTCCTTCAACGAGAACGTGGCCTTCTGCACGGCCATCAACATTCCCTTCCCCCAGGCCATCCCCAAGCGCGCGGCCATCGACCCGGCCCACTGCCGCCAGTTCACCAAGGGCAAGTGCGGCGTGTGCCAGAAAATCTGCCCGGCGGACGCCATCGACTACGCCATGGCCGACGAGGTGGTGACGGAGAAGGTGGGCGCGGTCATCGCGGCCACGGGCCTGGACCTCTTCGACCACACCAAGTGCGGCGAGTACGGCGGCGGGCGCTACCCGGACGTCATCACCAGCCTGCAGTACGAGCGCATGCTCTCGGCAAGCGGCCCCACGGCGGGACACATCAAGCGGCCCAGCGACGGCAAGGAACCCAAGACCGTGGTGTTCATCGCCTGCGTGGGCAGCCGCGACCGCAGCCTGGACCGGCCCTACTGCTCCAACTTCTGCTGCATGTACACGGCCAAGCAGGCCATTTTGACGCGCGACCACATCCCGGACTCCACCTCCTACGTGTTCTACATGGACATCCGGGCCAACGGGAAGGGCTACGAGGAATTCGTGCGCCGCGCCCAGGAGGAGTACGGGGTGCAGTACGTGCGCGGCCGCGTGGCCCAGATCACCCCGGCCACCGGGCCCGATGCGGAAGGCCGACTCATCGTGCGCGGGGCGGACACGCTGCTCGGCGCGCAGGTGGAGATCGCCGCCGACCTGGTGGTGCTGGCCGTGGGGGCGGAGGCCGCCAAGGGCGCGGGCGCGCTGGCCGAGAAGCTGCGCATCTCCTACGACCACTACGGCTTCTTCCTGGAGGGCCACCCCAAGCTCAAGCCCGTGGAGACCAACACCGCGGGCGTGTTCCTGGCCGGGGCCTGCCAGGGTCCCAAGGACATCCCCTCCAGCGTGGCCCAGGCCAGCGCGGCGGCGGGCAAGGTCCTGTCGCTCTTGTCCAAGGACAAGCTGGAAAGCGACCCGCAGATCGCCCAGGTGACCATGAACCGCTGCATCGGCTGCGGCAAGTGCGAACGCACCTGCCCCTTCGGCGCCATCCGCATGCGCGAGCTGCGCGACGGCAGCCAGAAGGCCGAGGTGGTGGAGACCGTGTGCCAGGGCTGCGGCATCTGCAGCGTCACCTGTCCCGTGCGGGCCATCCAGCTCCAGCACTTCACCGATTCCCAGCTTCTCGCGGAGGTCAACGCGCTATGTCGGACATGGGACGAGACTTCCGGATAATCGGATTCCTCTGCAACTGGTGCTCCTACGGGGGCGCGGACGCAGCGGGCGTGGCCCGGTTCAGCCAGCCCACGGACCTGCGCATCATCCGCGTGCCCTGCTCGGGCCGCGTGGACCCCATGTTCGTGGCCAAGGCGCTTTTGTCGGGAGCGGACGGGGTCATCGTGAGCGGCTGCCACCCGCGCGACTGCCACTACACCGAGGGCAACCTGTATGCCCGCAGGCGGCTTGAGATGCTGCGGCGCTTCCTGCCCATCATCGGCGTGGACGAGCAGCGCTTCGAGTACGTCTGGGTCTCGGCCTCGGAGGGCTCGCGCTGGCGCGACATCATCACCGGCTTCACCGAGAAGATCCACGCCCTGGGGCCCATCCCGCGCATGACCGAGGCCGCCCGCACGCTGTGCAGGCTGGAGGGCATGCTCGGCGTCAGCTCCGCGCAGCCGGACATGGCCCAGCTGCCGGACTGGGACAAGAAGGAGCCCGTGCCCGAGGCGCTCCTCGGGCCTTCCGATCTCAAGGGGGGAGACTTTGCCCAGGGCAAGGAGGTCATGGATGGCGAGTGATAGGCAGGCGAGTGATCGCATTCCCAAACTCAAGGAAGCCATCGCCTCGGAGCTGGGCAAGGTGGACTTCGTGCTGGGCTGGGCGCGCGGCTTCGATCCGCTGCACGCCACGCCCGTCACCGTGCGCACCGAGGCGGACCTGGACAAGCTGATCTTCGACCCCACCTGCGTGCAGAACCTGGCCACCAGCCTGTACGGCCTGCGCGGCAAGCGCCTGGGCGTGGTGGTCAAGGGCTGCGACAGCCGCTCCATCACCCAGCTTCTGCTGGAGGGCCTGTGGGAGCGCGAGAACCTGGTGGTGTTCGGCCTGCCCTGCGACGGCGTCATCGACCTGGCCAAGGTCCGCGTGAAGCTGGACATCGCCGAGGTGCAGCGGGTGGCGTTCGAGGGTGAAGGGGAAGCCCGCATCGCCCGGCTGGCCCTGCCCGGCGGGGAAAAGACCGTCCCCCTGAAGGACATCCTGGCCGACAAGTGCCTGCGCTGCCGCTACCCCAATCCCGTCATTTCCGACCACTTGATCGGCCCGGAGCTTGCGCCCTGGGAGGGCGAGGACACCTATCCCGACCTGGCCGCGCTGGAGAAGCTCTCCACCCAGGAGCGCTTCGACTTCTGGAAGCGCCAGATGAGCCGCTGCATCCGCTGCTACGCCTGCCGCAACGCCTGCCCGCTGTGCGTGTGCAAGCACGTCTGCCTGGCCGACAGCCGCGAGCCGCACTGGCTTTCCGCCGAGAGCACGCTGCAGGAGAAATGGATGTTCCAGGTCATGCACGCCCTGCACCTGGCCGGGCGCTGCACCGAGTGCGGCGAATGCCAGCGCTCCTGCCCCATGGGCATTCCCATCCTGCTCCTCAAGCGCATGATGAACCGGGAGCTCAAGGCCGTGTTCGGCTACGAGGCGGGCATCTCGCTGGAGGCCGTGCCGCCGCTGCACACCTTCCAGATGGAAGAAGAAAAGATCAAGGACCGGGGATTGTTATGGTAGCCGACTCCATCAATACCGTCGGATATATAGCCGAAGAGGCGCTTCCGGCCATCGTGGAGGGCTGGGCGCGCGACTACCACCTGCTGGCCCCCGTGCGCGAGGGCGCGGCGGTGGTGTATCGCGAGTGGGCCAAGGACATGCACCCCTTCCTGGGCCGGGTGCCCACGGCCTCGGCCAAGGAGGCCCTGCTGCCCCAGACCGAGACCCTGTTCACCTACGCCTACCGCAAGGACCCCAAGGACCTGACGCACACCGAGGTGTTCCTGTCCGAGCCGCCGCCGGTGGAGCCCACGCTGATCCTGGGGCCGCGCCCCTGCGACGCGCGCGGCCTGCACCTGCTCGACCGCGTGTTCCAGGACCGCACGGTGAAGGATCCGCAGTACCTGGAGCGCCGGGCGCGCACCACCCTGGTCAGCGTGGCCTGCGAGCGCATGGAGAACACCTGCTTCTGCCACTGGACCGGCGGCGGGCCGCATGGGGAAGACGGCAGCGACGTGCTGCTTTTCGCCATCCCGGGCGGCTGGGCGGCCCGCGCGCTGACCGAAAAGGGCGAGAAGCTGGTGGCGGCGCTGCCGGGGCTTTCGCCCGCTCAGCAAACGGCCCTGGACGAAAAGCGGGCCAACCCGCCCGCGCCCAAGAGCGAGGCCCCGGACCTGGGCCCCGCGCCGGAGCGGTTCCTGAAGCTCTTCGGCGACATGGACTTCTGGATCGACGAGACGGCGCGCTGCCTGTCCTGCGGGGTGTGCACCTACCTGTGCCCCACCTGCTCCTGCTTCAACATCACGGACGAATCCCAGGGCCTGAAGGGACGGCGCCTGCGCACCTGGGACACCTGCATGAGCGCGCTGTACACGCTGGAGGGCAGCGGCCACAACCCGCGCATCAGTCGTGCGCACCGGCTGCGCAACCGCGTGGGCCACAAGTTCTGCTACCACCCGCGCGAATTCCCCGGGGCCGGAAAGGACGGGGGCGCGGAATATTCCTGCACCGGCTGCGGCCGCTGCATCAAGATGTGCCCGGTGTCCGTGGACATCCGCGCCGTGGTGCTGGACGTGCTTAGGAAAGGCGAGGCGAAATAAGTGAACGGACATGCGACTCCCTACATTCCGGAGCTGGCCACCATCGTGGACACCTTCGACGAGACCCCGGACGTGAAGACCTTCCGCGTGGTGCTGCAGGACCCGGCCAAGATGGCCGCGTTCCGCTTCGAGCCGGGCCAGGTGGCACAGCTCAGCGTCTTCGGCACCGGCGAGAGCACCTTCGTCATCTGCTCGCCGCCCACCCGCATGGACTACCTGCAGTTCAGCGTCATGCGCGTGGGCGAGCTGACCCACCGCCTGCACACCCTCAAGGCCGGCGATCCCATCGGCCTGCGGGGCCCCCTGGGCAACCACTTCCCCTACGGGGACATGAAGGGCAAGGACATCGTGTTCGTGGGCGGCGGCTTAGGCATGGCCCCGCTCAGAACGCTGCTCTTGTTCATGCTGGACAACCGGGCCGACTACGGCAACATCACGCTCATCTACGGCGGGCGCAGCCCGGCGCACCTGTGCTTCAAGGACGAGCTGAAGGAGTGGGCCGAGCGCGGCGACATGCGCGTGGAACTCACCGTGGACAACCCGGACGAGGGCTGGAAGGGCCGCACCGGCGTGGTTCCGGCGGTGCTCACGGACCTTGCGCCCAGCCCGGAAAACACCGTTGCCGTCACCTGCGGCCCGCCCATCATGATCCGTTTCACCCTCCAGGCCCTGGAGCAGCTGGGCTTTGCCGACGAACAGATCGTGACCACGCTGGAGCGCCGCATGAAGTGCGGCATCGGGCTGTGCGGCCGCTGCAACATCGGCGAGAAGTTCGTCTGCGTGGACGGGCCCGTCTTTACGCAGGCCCAGCTCAAGGGGCTTCCGCAAGAGTTCTAGCCCCCTTTTCGACCCCCTTCGCAGGAAAAATATCCCGCGCCATCAGGCTGTTGCCTGCGGGGCGGGATTTTTCTTGCGCGGGGGCGTTGACACCCCAAACCAGGAGCGTATCTAGGAATCGTAGGCAGCCTTTAGTCCATCCTGGACTCGCATCAACAGGAGGGCAGACCAATGGACACGGAACGCTAGTGGAGGCCTTGATCGGCATGAGCGCCGATCTGCGGTCGCCCACCGGGTTCATCTCCCGGTCTTGGGGCGAACCGCCGGCGAACGACAAGGCCAAGTCCAGCTCCCCAGGCAGGCCGCAACCCATCATGAGGGACGCGGCGCCCGGAACCGGAACCAAGCGCCCGGGCAAGGAGCGGCGAGGCGCGACCAACACTGGAAAAGTGGAAACATTGGCTCCCAAGGCCAAATACGAAAGGACCGGGACAAGGCCCGGAGGCGTGAAGTCCGCATGCATGGTCAGCGGCCCGCAGAGCAAGGCGGCCGCGGCGGCAACGCCCAGGAAAGAAGGCAACTCCCGGAGGATGGGGACCCAAGGCGGCTAAAACAAGCGGCCGACACCCGACCAACACAAGGGACGCGGCGCACGCAGCTATGCTGCACCAGACGCCGCATGGGCTCCCCGCTGACAAAGATACGACGCGCAAGGCTGCTCCCCCTGGGGGGCCATGAAGCCAACGCCCAAACAAGAAAAGGCCGCTCCGGACAACCGGGGCGGCCTTCGCTTTTGCTTGCTTGCGCGGGCGGACGCGTCTTCTACTGGGGGTCGCCCTGGCCCGTGATGGAGAAGCGGTACAGCGCGAACTCGGTCTTGTGGATGCGCCCGTCCCCGTCCTGGTCGGCGCGGGCGTAGGCCTCGCGGTGCTTGCGCCGGAAGTATTCGTCCAGGTCGGCGCGGCTGATGTAGCCGTCGCCCCGGATGTCCAGGTCCTTGACGTTGATGGTCCCGAACGGCTCCATCCCGGTGAGTCCGGCGGCCCGGAACTCCTCCGGGGTCAGCACGCCGTCGCCGTCGCGGTCCACGTCGGCGATGCGGAAGGCCTTGGCCTGGGCGCTCTGCTTCTTGGCGTAGGCCAGCACTTCCTCCAGTGTCAGATGGCCGTCCTTGTTGGCGTCCATTTCATGGAACTGGGGGCCCTGCGGCGTTTTGGGCGCTGCTGGCGGCACCACTTGGGCCTGGGCGGACAGGAGCGGGGCAAGCAGCAGGGCGGCGGCGAAAAGGCTGGCGGCGCGGCGTTTCATGGGCGTTTTCTCCATTGTTTCGCTTAGGTGAACCGCACGGGCGGGTGCTTGCGCTCCGGCAGGCGCTGGTAGCCGTACTTGGGCCTGCCCAGCATCAGCGCGCCGTACACCTTGTGGCTCTCCGGCAGGCACAGGGCGGCGCTGATGGCCTTGCTGCGCCCGGCGGCGTGGGTGAACAGCCCGGCCCAGCAGGTGCCCAGGCCGTTGGCGTGGGCCGCCAGCTCGAAGTGGGTCAGCCCGATGACGCAGTCCGTGGAGTAGTCCAGCCCGGTCTTGGGCGCGTGCACCACCACCAGCTGCGGCGCGCTGCGCAGGATCAGGTCGATGCCCTGCTCCCAGGCCTTCACGAAGGGCATAAAATAGGGCAGGCGGCGCAGGTTCTTGGCCGTCAGGTCCACCAGCAGCACCATCAGGTCCGGGTCCTCCACCACGATCCAGTTGAGCGGCTGGGTGTTCATGCCCGAGGGCGCGTAGCGCGCCACATCGATGCAGCGGCGGATGGTGTCGCGGTCCACGGGCTTGCGCCGGAAGCGGCGCACGCTGCGGCGCGACTTGAGCAGCTGCTCCGCGGCCTCGCTCGCCACGGCCAGCGCGGGGTCGAGCGGCACCAGGTCCGCGGCGGTCTGGCCGTTCAGGGTGATGACGCCGGGCGGGCACACGGCCATGCAGTGGCCGCAGTTGATGCACCGCTCGGCGGCCTGCTGGTCCACCACGGGGAATTTGTCCGGCCCGCGCTGGAAGATGAACACCGGGCATTCGCTGATGCACAGCCCGTCGCGCTCGCAGCGGGAAAGGTCGATGTCGATGAGGGCCATGTGTCCTCCTTTGTGGTCTTGTCGATTCTACAGGCCGGAAATGACGCCCACCACCGCGCCGGTCATGAGCGAGGCCATGGCCCCGGCGGCCAGGGAGCGCATGCCCAGGGCGGTGATCTCGCCGCGGCGCTCCGGGCACAGCGTGCCCAGCCCCGCGATGAGGATGCCCAGGCTGCCGAAGTTGGCGAAGCTGCACATGGCGTAGGCCAGGATGAGCCGGGTGTGCTCCGAGAGCGCCTCGGGCGGCAGGGCGGCCATGTCCATGAAGGCCAAAAATTCGTTGAGCACGATCTTGGTGCCCAAGAGCGACCCGGCGGTCTGGGCCTCGGCCCAGGGGATGCCGATGAGCCAGGCCACCGGGGCCATGACGTAGCCCAGGCCGCGCTGGAGCGTCATGGGCGCGCCGCCGATCTCCGGCAGGGCGGCCAGGCCCAGGTTGGCCAGCTTCACCACGGCCACGAACACGATGAGCATGGCCACGATGTTCCAGAACAGCTGCAGGCCCTCCCAGGTGCCGCGGGTGAGCGCGTCGATGGAGCCGCGCGCGCCGGAGCAGGGCAGCTGGTGGCCCAGGGTGGGCTGCTCCGTCTCCGGCAGCATCACCGAGGCCACGAGCAGCGCGGCGGGCGCGTGGATGACGCTGGCGGTGAGGATGTGGCCCAGGGAGTCCGGGATGATGGTTTGCAGCACGGTGGCGTAGAGCACCAGCATGGTGCCCGCGATGCAGCTCATGCCCGTGGCCATGAGCGCGAACAGCTCGCTGCGGGTCAGCTGCGCCAGGTAGGGCCGGATGAGCAGCGGGGCCTCGATCATGCCCAGGAAGATGGTGCCCGCCGCGCCCACGCCCAGCGCGCCGCCGATGCCCATGGTCTTCTCCAACAGGAGCGAGAAGAGCTTCACCACGCGCTGCAGAATGCCCCAGTAAAACAGCAGGCTGGTCAGCGCGGCGATGACGATGACCAGCGGCAGGGACTGGAAGGCCAGGCTGAAGTTGAGCGCGGGCTTGGTGGCCTCGAAGGGCACGGGCCCGCCGCCGATGTGGCCGAACACGAAGCTGGTGCCCGCGCGGGTGGCTTCCTCCATGGCGTGGACCATGGCGTTCAGCCCCATGAACACGGACTTGAGCCAGGGCACGCGCAGCACGAAGCCCGCGATGGCGAACTGCAGGCCCAGCCCGGCCACGATCATGCGCCAAGGCACACGACGACGGTTTTCGCTCAGAAGCCAGGCGGCGAGGACGAGGACGAGAAGGCCCAGGGCGCTGTGCAGCATGAAGTCTCCCGCAAGAGTGGAATGTCAGTGCTTCATGCTGGATTTCGCGGCGTTTGGGAAGAGGGGGAGGACAGGGGGCTCCTCTAGTTCGACATTTGTTGACGCGCCAATTGCTTGTCGTGTACATTAAATACGAATTTAAATGTTTTCACCAATTATGCACAAGGGAGGAAGAGTATGGCATCGCTCGACATGAAGGGCCCCTACGATTTTGAGGCGAAGACGATTGACGCGCAGATCACCAAGACCTCGCCGGGGAATTATGCACTCGGGCATCTCGACAAAGACGGCGACTTTATCCCAAAGTATGTTGGCCGAGCTGACGATGATCTAAACGGTAGGCTCAAGGCGCATGTCGGTGAAAAGTATAAAAAATTTAAGTACTCATATGCAGACAGCGAGAAGGTGGCTTTCGAGAAAGAGTGCGTAAACTACCACGACTTTGAGAAGCAACTCGACAATAAAATCCACCCAGACCGTCCGGAGGGCAAGGAATATAAGTGCCCTAAATGCAGGAATTTTGATAAATAAGAAGAGGCTGCTGCCTACCCCCACTTCTCCCGCAGGCGTCGCGCGGCCTCGGCCATGCTTTTGAGCTTGGCCGCCGCCACCTCCTCCACGTTGACGCAGCGGCCCGCGAAGCAGCCGAAGCCGCAGTCCGTGTTCAGGAACAGCTGCTCGGGCTTGTAGTGCCTGAGCGCCAGCTCGGCGCGCCCCATGATGAACTCCGGGGTCTCCACCTCGGTGGTGCGCGGGTTCAGCACGCCCAGGCCCAGTTCGCGAGGGGTGCCGCCCGACCCATCGGGGGCCTCGCTGCCGGGAACCGGCCCGGACAGCGCCTCGCCCACCACGGAGATGTCGCCCGCGCGCGGGGTGGCGTACTCCAGCACGTACTGCCGAAGCTTCATGCGCGTGAGCGCCGGGAGCAGGGCGGTGTAGTCGCCGGTCAAGAGCACCTCTTCCTTGGTGCTCCAGTTGCCGCGGCAGATGTGGATGCCCACGCGCGGCCCCGTTTTCCCTGAAGGGTCGAAGACCCCGTCGATGATGCGGTTGATGAGCTCGGCGGCGTACTTCAGTTCTTCACCCGCGTCCCGGCGGGTGGCCAGCGTGGCTCACATGAAGGTTCGTCGGCCGCACTCCTGGCTCATGACGATCTCGGTGAGCACCGGCTCGTCGAACTGCACGAACTCGCAGCCGGCCTCGGCCAACTCGCGGAGTTCGTCGCGCAGCAGGGCCACGATGTCGTCGCCCAGGGCGCGCTGGTTTTCGTAGTGCTTGGCCGTGTACGCGCCCACCCACATGGAGCGGTTGAGCAGGTAGGGGCCGGGCAGGGTGATCTTCACCGGCTTGTCGGTGAGGGATTTGACGAAGCGGAAGTCGTCCACGGCAAGCGGCTCGCGGCGGGAGAGCCTGCCCACGCAGGTGGGGTTGCGGATGGAGGAGGCGGGCACGTCGAGGGTGGTCAGCATCTCCTCGAAGCCGCTCTTGTCCTCCACCTCGTCCAGCATCTCGGCCAGGCTCATCAGCCTGGTTCCCTCCACCTTCTCGGTGAGGAAGGAATAGAAATTGTCGCGCCGGTGCTCGCCGTCCACCACGATGTCCAGGCCCGCCTCCTCCTGGATGCGCACGGTGCGGCGCACCTCGATGTCGGCCACGGCATCGAAGTCCTCGCGGCTCATCTGGCCGGTTCTGCGGTCGCGCAGGGCGCGCAGCATGGTTTTGGAGCGGGGCCAGGAGCCGACCTGGGTGGTGAGGAAGCTGGTTGCCATGATTACACCGCCGCGAAGTTGATGGTGAGGGTGGCGGCCTTTTTCAGCGTGGCCGCGATGGGCGAGCGGGCCACCACGTCCTCGAAGGCGGCGCGGACCTTGGCCTCGTCGTCCATGGTGGAGGCGTAGCACTTCACCGCGATCTCGGAGAAGGAGGGATCGCCCTGCTCCAGGCCCAGGTGGGCCAAAATGTTGTGCAGCTTGCCCGTGACGGTGAGCTCGATGTCGTCCACCTCCAGGCCCTTCATGGCGCAGGCGGTGGCGTAGGCGCTGGCCAGGGAGGCCCCGAGCGCGCCCAGCACGGCCTCCACCGCGCAGGGGTGGGCGTCCTTTTCCTCGAAGCTGGCGGGCTGGCCCAGCACCCAGGAGAAGTTGCGGCAGTACACCGTGGCCTTCTGGTGGCCGGTGGAGCGGGTGCGCAGCCGCCACACGTAGTCCCGCGCGCGCTGCTTGTCGTCGGCCAGGGCCTGGGATTCGGCCTGGGCGACCGCCGCCGACTGTTGTGCGGGCTGGCCCCGGCGCACGAAGTAGCGCATCTGGCCGGGGGCGTCTCCCGCCAGCTGCCCCAGGTACTCGTGCCCGGCCATGCGGCACCAGGGCGGCAGGTCGTCGCCCACGGTGGGCTCGCTGGAGCGCATCTCCAGCACGCCGCCCACCTCCACGCGCAGCATGGCCTCGCGGATCATGAGCACCAGGCCCGAGCCGCAGTCCAGGTCGCCGCCGTCGAACATTTCGCCGGGCGTGATCCGGGCCAGTTCCTGGTCGGTCATCGTCTCGTCTCCTTGAAAACAGGCCCGGCCCCGCCGGGAACCCTTGCGGACGCCCGGGGGAGCTGGGCAATGCGGGGGGCTGTGCGCCGGATGCTCTCTAGTAGGCCACGCAGGGGCTGCCGCTGGCCAGCCACTCCACGAGCGCCGCGCCGCCCGCCGGGGTGGCGCCCTCGATGAGGTCCGCCTCGGACAGGCCGCGCTTTTTCAGGCAGGGGGTGCAGACGTAGATCTTGCCGCCCGCGGCCACGAACTTGCCGATGAGCTCCTTCAGCGGGGCGAAGGGCGCGCCCTCGTCGATCTTCTCGGCCTCGCCCTTCACGGCGCAGTACACGCCGTCGGTGGACAGGAAGACCATGGTCTGCTTTTCGCTGCCCTGGGCGGCGTTGGCCACCACGAAGCCCAGCGTGGCCTTGTCGCCGTCGGTGCGGCAGTGGCTGATGGTGACGCAGAAGGTGCCGGCCATGTCAGACTCCTTTGAGTTCGGGTTTGTATTCGATGAGATAGAACGGGTGGTCCATGTCGAGCAGGGTGTTTCTGGTCATGCGGCACCAGGCCGGGAACTCGATGGGCGCGGCGGCGTCGCGGCTTATCAGCAGCACGCGGGTGCCGGGCGCGGCGTTCTTCAGGTAGGTGTAGAGGTTGATGATGACGCGGCCGCAGGTCTCCTCGCCGCCGTCGAACTCGTCCTCGAAATCCCAGTGTTCCGGACAGGTCTCGCGCATGGGGGACGGATATCACGGCAAACATCAATAGTAAATATTCGGCTCATCAATTCGAGCTTTGGCACAAAGGGAGCCGGGAGAGCCTGTTGGAGCAAAAATGGAGACCGGACGGCGAGGGGATGCCGGTCCGGATGAAAAAGAGGAGGGCCGCCCTGGCGAGGGGTTGCCAGGACGGCCCAGGGGCGGGGTGTGTCGAAAAGGGGGAGAGCCTTACGCCACGGCCACCTGGCCGCCCGCGACCTCGCGGCGCACCTCGTCCAGGTCGATGACCACGGGGTCGATCATGTTGTGGCCGGAGCGCTCGCCCCAGGAATGGTCCTGGGCGAAGTGGCCGTCGTAGCGGATGTCGTCCACGATGATGAAGTCGCGCTCGTGCACCAGACGGTCCCAGCGGTGCACGAAGAACTCGAACTTCTTCGGGTCGAACTCGCTGACGTTCTGCCAGTGCCAGGTCAGCGAGCAGACCTCGTCGTTGTAGCCCATGAGCGCCAGGAACTGGGCCTTGCTGTCCAGGTACATGCGGCGGCGCAGCAGCACGGCGCTGTCCCGCACCGGGATGGGATCGAAGTCCACCTGCTCGCCGTCCAGGGTCACCTCCACCACGGAGTCGTTGCCGAGCTTCATGCCGCAGGTGCAGGTGTTGCCCTTGCGCCACCACTCCAGGTACTTCTGCTTGTAGATGCCCCTGCCCTCGGTGCGGATCTTCTCGGCCGTGGCCTGGGAAACGGGATGCAGGGCCAGGTCGCAGCAGCGTCCGATGATGGTGAAGTCGAGTTGCATGGTCTGCCTCCGGGTGGATATGTTGAAAGTCCCTCGTGCCCCAGTGGATCGGCGCCCCTGTGCCATCCGCGGGCCGTGTGCCCTCTTCAAAGCATGCTCCGTGCCATCCTGAAATTGCGCTTGATTTCAATTGGATATGCTGCCGAGCTGGAAAAAAGAGGGGTCTGCGGACGAAATTTGCGTCCCCCTGTGTTGACCTCCGGGGCGGGGCAGGGCAGATTCGCATCCGGGCCACCCGAACCGCTGAACCTGGGGTCATCCGACGTGCATCATCCTCTGGGCAAGCCCTTTCCCTGCACCTCGCTGTGCTCGTTCATCATCGACTCCGTGGGCGACGGCCTGTTCACCGTGGACCGCGAGTGGAACGTCATCTTTTTCAGCAATTCCGCGGGCGCCATCGTGGGCGTGGACCCGGACAAGGCCGTGGGCAGCAAGTGCTGGGAGGTGTTCCGCACCGAGGGCTGCGCCGAGCACTGCGTGCTGCGCGCCTGCATCGAGGGCGGCTGCAAGATCTCCGGGCGCATCATGATGGTGGAGCGCGCCGACGGGGTGCGCATCCCCGTGAGCGTGAGCGCCGCCCCCCTGAAGGACCAGGAAGGCAACATCATCGGCGGGGTGGAGACCTTCCGCGACATCTCCTGCGGCCCGGGCGCCGCGCGCGGCACCCGCCAATCCATCGGCGAGGGCTTCTGCTCGCGCGATCCCAACCTTGAGGAAATCCTGCGCATTCTGCCGCAGGTGGCCGCCAGCGAGGCCACCGTGCTGCTGCTGGGCGAGTCCGGCACGGGCAAGGAGTTCTTCGCCCGGGCCATCCACAACCTCTCGGGCCGCCGCGAGGGCCCGTTCATCGCCATCAACTGCGGCGCCCTGCCGGAACAGCTCATGGAGAGCGAGCTGTTCGGCTACAAGGCCGGGGCCTTCACCGACGCCCGGCGCGACAAGCCGGGCCGCTTCCAGCTGGCCGAGGGCGGCACCATCCTGCTCGACGAAATCGGCGACCTGCCGCTGCCCCTGCAGGCCAAGATCCTGCGCGTGCTGCAGGAGCGCGTGTTCGAGCCGCTCGGCGGCGTGCAGGGCGTGGCCACGGACGTGCGCGTCATCGCCGCCACCAACCGCGACCTGGAACGCATGGTGGGGGAGGGCTCCTTCCGCCAGGACCTGTACTACCGGCTCAACGTGGTGCGCATGACCCTGCCGCCCCTGCGCGAGCGCAAGGGCGACCTGCCGCTGCTCATCGACCACTCGCTCAAACGCCGCAACCAGGCCGGGGGCAAGGACATCCAGGGCCTGACCCCGGAGGCCATGCGCCTGCTCTCCGCCCACAGCTTCCCCGGCAACATCCGCGAGCTGGAAAACATCATCGAATACGCCTGCATCCTCTGCCCCGGCGGGCTCATCGACATCGAGCACCTGCCCGCCGACGTGCGCGCCTGCGAGCATCCCGGCCCGGATGCTTCGCGCCCGCCCACCATGGAGGACATCCGCTACCAGGCCTGCGTGGACGCCGTGGAGCGCAACGGCGGCAACCGCAACGCCGCCTGCCGCGACCTGGGCATCTCCAAGGACACCCTGCGCCGCATCCTGGGCCGCCTCGACAGCCCCCTCGATATCTCCAACCAGTCCATAACGTAGAGGGGGGGCGGTCGCAAAGCGCGGCTTTTGCTCCCTGGGCATCGTCGGAATGCGGCGGCGGGCCGGGGCTGTACCGTAAAAGTACTA
>JAEXRD010000115.1 GCA_023438245.1 Pseudomonadota bacterium
CGCTTTACCCCCAGCTGGTGGCCCCCTATCTTGCGGCCGCCTTGGGCCTGCCGCTCCACGATGCGCAGGTCCTCGCGCACCTGGCCCTCGGGCACGTCCTCCTGCAGCAGCTGCGCGTAGCCCAGGATGATGCCCAGCGGGGTGTTGATCTCGTGCGCCACGCCCCCGGCCAGCTTGCCCAGGGACTCCATCTTCTGGGCCTGCAGCAGCGTGGCCTCCATGGCCTTGACCCCGGTGACGTCGCGGGCGGTCTTGAGCACGCCGATGACCGCGCCCGAGGCATCGCGCACGGGCACGTGCAGCTCGTGCAGCCACAGCAGGCCCGAGGGCGAGCGCAGGCGGCCCTCCACCTGGGCCTCGCGGCCCGATTGCAGCACGGCGCGGGTTTGCGCCACGCGCGCCTGCCCCTCCTCCGGCTCGAAATACTCGCCCTCCTCGCGCCCGGCCAGCTCGCCTTCCGTACGTCCCAGCAAGGCCGCGAAGGCCCGGTTCACGGCCAAAAAGCGCCCGCGCGCGTCCAGCAGGCACACCAGGTCCGGCGTGGCGTCCAGGATGGTGCGCATGAGCTGTTCCTGCTGGCCCAGCTTGCCGATCTGGCGCTTGAGGGTCATGGCCATGATGCCGAAGGTCTCGGCAAGGTCCTGGATCTCGTCGCCGGCGTTGGCGCGGAACACCGGGCAGCGCTGGCAGGACTTGCCGCCTTTGCCGTCGCCAGGGGCGCAGTCCGGGCAGAGGGTGCCCTGCATGTGCCAGCAGCGGTGGCGCGGCCTGCCGTAGGCCGGGCAGTCCTCGCGCCCGCAGTCCATGATCTCCCAGCAGTTGCGCTTGAGGGTGGAGGCGGTCTCGATGTCCAGGTTGCCGCGCACCACCTCCTGGGCGTACTCCTTGAGCGCGTTGATGCGCCGGGCCACGCGGCGGGCGAACATGGAGCTCAGGATCAGCGCGGCGGCCAGGGCCGCGGCGGAAAGCCCGCCGAAGGCCAGCAGCAGGCGGCGCACCTCCTCCTCGGCGCGCTCGCGCGAGAGGCCCAGCCGGGCGGTGCCCAGGCGGCGGTCGTCGATGCTCACGGGCACGGCGTAGTCGTAGACCAGCCCTGTCCCGGTATCCAAAAGCCGCACGCTGGGCCCGGATGGTCCCGAATGGCCGGGCGGCCCGGGCGCGTTGACGTCCTTCAGATCCACGGGAAAGCCCTTCTGGAAGGTGTGCACCAGCACGTTGCCGCCCTCGTCCTGCACAAAGGCGTAGAGCACGTCCTCGCCCACGGCGGTCAGCTCGTCCACCATGGTCTTCATGCGCAGGAAATCCTGGGTGAGCAGGGCGTCGGCCAGGCGCAGGGACAGGTTCTCGGCCAGGGCCAGCCCGCGCCCGCGCGACTCCGCCAGGATGGAGCGCGCGGCCATGCGGCTCACCGGGATGGCGGTCATGAGCGCCACGGCGGCCAGGATCAGGATGATGCCGAGCATGATCTTGGTCTGGAACTTGAGCCGGGAAATCAGCCGCATGCCCGCCCCCTAGTCCAGCTCAAGCTTGTGCACCAGCTCGCGCACGGAGTCGAAGTCGGCGTCGCTGGCCGGGATGATGCCCTCGAAGCCCGCGGCCTCCAGGATGGCGGCGTGCTCCGGGTTGGCGCGGTCAAGCGCGAACATGGCCCTGCCGATCTTCTCCACCACCGCCGGGTCCAGCCCCTTGCGCGCGGTGTACAGCCACTCCGGATAGGCCCGGGTGCGCCCCAGGATGCGGACCTGCTCCATGTCGATGCGGCCCTTGAGCACGTCGAGGGTGCCCTCGCGGATGGTGCCGAAGTCGTACTTGCCCGCCAGCACCGCCAGCACCACGTTCTCCTGCTTGCCGCCGGGGCCGGGGGCGAAGGCGATCTCGGCGAAGTCCGCCCGGCGGATGCCCAGATCGTGGAAATGGCCCAGGGCGAACAGGAAGCCCCCGGCGGAGAGCGGGTCCACGGCGATCCAGCGCCTGCCCTTGCAGTCCGCCGGGGTCTTGAGCTCCTGGTTGTCGGCCCGGCAGATGATCTCGCTGTGGAAGGCGGCCTTGCCGCCGGCCTTCACCGTGCGGGCGAAACTCGATGCGCCCAGGCGCGCCAGCCTGATGTACACGAAGGGGTTGGTGAAGGAGATGTCGATCTGCCCCTGGGCCACCATCTTCACGTGGTCGTCGAAGGAGTTGGGAAACACCTGGCGCAGGGGCAGGCCCGTGGCCCTGCCCAGGTACTCCACCAGCAGGTGGTGGCGCTTGTAGGAGGTGGTGTGGGAATACTGCGGCAGGTAGGCGTAGGCGATGCCCACGCTGGCGGCGGGGCGGGCGGCCTCCTGGCGCTTGGAGAGGTCCACGCGCACCACGGGCTCGTCGCCGGGCCAGGGCGAGCAGGCGGCCAGCAGCGCGCAGCACAGCAGCGCCGCCAGAAGCGGCAAGCCGGACCGGAGATTCGCGGCGCTGGCAAACCTGGGCATGTCCCACCCGCCTTGGCCCGCATATCCGCCGTCGCGGCGGGGAATGCCGACCATGCTGCCGGGAACATATCAGCTTTGCCGGGCCGCGACAACCGCGTCGCGCCGCCGCGGGACAAATATCCGCCCGCGCCCGGCCCGGCGCTAGTTCGCCCCCACGGCCTCCTTGCGGGCCATGCAGGCGGAGCAGAACGCCGTGGTGGGCACCAGTTCCAGGCGGCGCAGGGGTATGTCCTCGCCGCACTCCTCGCAGGCGCCGAAATCCTCGCGCTCCATGCGCCCCAGCAGGCGCAGAAGCTCCTGGAGCCGCCGGTCCATGCCGTGCTTCCAGTCCAGCGAGGCCATGCGCACGGCATGCTCCTGGATGCGCTGCACCCCGTTCTCGTCCGGCCCGTTGCAGTCGCGCCAGGCGGCCACGGCGCGGTGGATGTCCGCTATCTCCTCCTCGACGATTCCTCGCAGGCGCGAAAGCTGTTCCGCAGTCATGATATCCTCCATTGGTTTGAAATAAATGAAAAGCCCCATCTTCCGCCGTTCGGAAAGATGGGGCCTGCCAGTGTGCGGTTGTGACGACGCGCTACACGGCGGCCCCCCTCAGCCGGGAGAGGACGCGCTCCATCCGCCCGGCGCGGACGCGAACGGACGGGGCCTGGGCCAGGTCCGAAAGGGCCGGAACCAGAACCGAAGGGGCGAAGGAAGGGACTTTGACGCGCATCGCGTGTTCACTCCGAGCAGTACGTTTGGTGTTGCAGGCCAGGACAATACACAAGGCGCACGAAAAGGCAACTCCTGACCAAATGCGCCAAATCGGCCATGCCATGGCAAAAAACATGCGTTGCAAGCGTGGCCGCAACAACCGGAAATGCAGGCGCAGCATGGCCAGAAGCGTAGTTATATAATGCCACGACATGCACTGCATGGCCGCGCTGGAGGCAGACACTCCCACCACGATTCGTGACAAAGTCCCGCGTCATTCCCGGCGGAACCGGGAGCTTTCCCCGCCCGCGCGCGCCCTAGACGGGGTCGCCGATGGCGCCTTCCACCAGCCGCAGCACCTCGTCGGGGTCGAAGGGCTTGCGCACCGTGGCCACGGCCTTGGGAATGGCCATGTGGATGCCCGGCAGGCCGCTGATGACGATGACCGGGATGTGCTTGTACTCCGGCATGCGCGAGAAGCGGTTGTAGAAGCGCGGGCCCCATTCCTCGGGCATCTCCAGGTCCAGGGTGATGAGGTCCGGGTTCTCGCGCAGGAGCACCTCTGTGGCCTCCACGCCGCCGCTGGCGCTGCACGTGGCGTAGCCGCGCTGGGCGAACATGGTGACCAGGTAGTCCACGATGTTCGGGTCGTCGTCCACCACCATGATCTTCCTGGGTTCGCCCTCGGCGCGGGCCTTGGGCGGCCCGGCGGGGCGCTGGCGCAGGATGCGCCGCACGGCCTTGCGGCGCTCGGTCGGGCCCATGGCCTGGGGCCTGGCGGCGGGCCGCGCGGGCGCGACGGCCTCGGCCTCCTTGCGGGCCATGCAGTTCATGCCGTCGTCCATGATGTCGCGCACGGTGACGGAGTCCAGCTTCTCGAACATGGCCTGGTCGGCGGCCACCCAGATGGAGCGCGTGAGGCAGTTCACCGAGCGCGGGCAGGCCAGGCGGTTGTGGCTGCAGGCCAGCTGGGCGCCCTCGCCCTCCAGCACGCGCACGATGGCGCCCACGGTGATCTTCTCCGGCGGCAGGGCCAGCATGTGGCCGCCCTCCCGCCCGCGCAGGCTGCGCACGAAGCCCGCGCGCTGGAGTTCTCCCACCAGCCGCTCCAGATATTTGGCGGAGATGTCCTGGCGCAGGGAGGTTTCCGCCATGGAGACCGGCCCGTAGCGCTCGTGCTGGGCGATGTCCAGCACCAGCCGCATTCCGTAACGCCCCTTGGTGGTCAATCGCATGCGCATCCTCCTCGCGCTTTGGCTCGCATCCTGGCTTGCGCCTTGCGCAAAGCCCGGGGTCGCGTCCGGAGCCGTGGCCTCCGGGCAGGCTCCCGGGCAGGCTCCCGGGCAGGGTTCCGTCTCGCGGAGCGAAAATTCGACTACATTGCTAGCCATTAGCCTTACACCATCTCTATATATTTTGCTACTGATTTGTTGGAATTCATATCACACTGCGACAGTGTGCATTAAAAGTATATGCACACTTGCAGTGTATGTAAACAAAAAACTGCAAAAAATGCTTCCCATAAAAAAATAACTGTGGCAGTACTTGGCGAAACCGCCATGCATCTGTCTCTTGCAGGCATGAATTGCAACCAAAACACTCTAATTCTGTTTTGCATGGCATGCACGGCTGTCGCAACGATTCGGCAAGACGCACGTAGAATGTGCGGGGGAGGTAAGGAATGCATCCGCAAGCCTTGTGGGATTGGGAGTCCGGTCAACGAGTGGTCCTCTCCTCCTTGGAGCGGCCCGAGGGCTTCGCCTGGATCGAGGAGCCACACGCCTCGCCCGATGGCGAGCGCCTGGCCCGCCTGGGCTGCCTGGAGGAGGGCGGGTTCACCGCCCTGGTCAACCAGGAGCGCTGGGAGGGCGAGTTCGAGAAAGCCTGGTACCCGCGCATGAGCCCCGACGGGCGCATGACCGCCGTGGTGCAGCAGGACGGCATGTGGACCCTGGCCGTGGACGGCGAGTGCTGGGAGGAGAGCTACGACTACCTCTGGGGCACCCGCTTCCCCGCCGAGGGGGGCGTCATCGCCGCCTGCGTGCAGACCGGCGGCGAATACGGCCTGTGCGTGGACGGCGCGGTCTGGGAGACCCTTTTCGAGAACGCCAACCAGGTCGCGCTCTCGCCCGACGGCACCTCGCAGGCCGCCGTGGTGCAGCTTGAGTCCCTCAAGCCGGCCGACCTGGAGGCCTTCCAGAACGGCGTGTTCGGCGTGGCCGTCAACGGGCGGGCCTGGGACGCCCGCTTCGTGAACTGCTGGACCCCGGTGTTCGACGCCCAGGGCAAGCGCGTGGCCGCCCAGGTGCGCCACAGCCTCTACGACTATTCCATCGCCGTGGACGGCACCCCCTGGAAGGAAACCTTCGCCTGCGTGTGGGAGCCGCGCTTCAACCCGGCCACCGGCCAGGTGCTGGCGCCGGTGCGCGTGCGCGGCATGTGGGGCATGGCCCAGGACGGCCAGATCATCTGGGAGCCCAGGTTCGCCCAGTGCTGGCAGCAGGAGATCAGCGCCGACGGCAAGACCGTGGCGGCCATCGTGGCCACGGCCTTCGGCGAGTTCACCGTGGCCGTGAACGCCACGCCCTGGCGCGCCACCTTCCCGGTGGTGACCGACCTGGTGGTGAGCGGCGGCGGAGAGCGCGTGGCCGCCCTTGGCTGCGAGGACAACCGCAACTTCCGCATCCTCGTGGACGGCAACGCCTGGAACGGAATCTGGGACATGGCCTGGAAGCCGGTCATCGCTCCCGGCGGCAGGCACGTGGCCGTGCGCGTGCGCAAGAACGGCCGCCAGACCGTGGTGGTGGACGGACGCGCCTATGCCCGCGAGTTCGACCAGATCTTCGACCCCATCTTCAGCCCCGACGGCAGCAAGCTGCTCATCCGCGCCGTGGACAAGGGCGCCTTCGTGCGCATCGTGGCCGACGTGGCGGGTTCTTTGGGCAATTAAGGAGAGTCGCGAATGAACGCCATCTACGAGTTCGTCACCGGGCCGCTGGCCTGGGTCGCCTGGGGCGTGTTCGTCCTGGGCTCGGCCTGGCGGCTTGTCTCCATGTACAAACTGGCCAAGGCCAAGGACACCGCCTCCCTGGCCTTCATGGACTGGGGCTTCTCCCTGCGCTCCATATTCAACTGGCTCATCCCCTTCAACGCCCTGGGCTGGCGCAAGAATCCGGCCATGACCGTGGGCACCTTCGCCTTCCACATCAGCCTCATCGTCGCGCCCATCTTCCTGGTGGCCCACGTGACGCTGTGGGACGAGTTCTTCGGCATCAGCTACCCCGCCCTGCCCGACACCGTGGCCGACGCCATGACGCTGGTGGTCATCGCCGCCTGCCTGTTCTTCGCCGGCCGCAGGCTGATGATGCCCGAGGTGCGCTACATCACCACCGGCAAGGACTGGCTGGCGCTCGTCATCGTGCTGGCGCCCTTCCTCACCGGATTCCTGGCCTACCACCAGGTGGGCGGGGCCGCCGGGTACGACGCCCTGATCGTGGCCCACATCGTGGCGGGAGAGATCATGCTCGCGGCCATCCCCTTCACGCGGCTGTCGCACATGGTCTTCGCGGCCTTCACCCGCGCGTACATGGGTTCGGAATTCGGCGGCGTGCGCCACGCCCGCGACTGGTAACGCCAGAAGGAGACAGGACATGGGCATCCAGCAAAGACTCATCGAGGACGTGGGCCTGAGGCGCGGCGTCGCCAAGCTCACCCCGGAGAAAATCGTTTCCACCATCAGCGCCGTCATCGCCGGGGAAACCGGCGCCCGGCTCAAGCTGTACAACGAGACCTGCATGCGCTGCGGCATGTGCGCCGAGGCCTGCCACTACTCGCTCTCCCACCCCGGCGACCCCAGCTACACACCCGCGGGCAAGGTGCACCAGACCATGGGCGTGGTGCTCAGCACCGGCGGCCGCGTGGACGCGGACTTCGTGTACGGCATGGCCCAGCTGGCCTACACCGAGTGCAACCTGTGCCGCCGCTGCGTGCACACCTGCCCCATCGGCGTGGACACCGGCTACATCATGAGCACGGTGCGGCGCATCTGCCACAAGCTGGGCGTCACCCCGCAGTACATCCAGGACACCGCCCACAGCCACGCCAGCACCTACAACCAGATGTGGGTGAAGGACGACGAGTGGACCGACTCGCTGATGTGGCAGGAGGAGGAGGCGCGCGAGGAATTCCCCGGCCTGCGCATCCCCATCGCCAAGGAGGGCGCGGACATCTACTACTCCGTCATCGCGCCGGAGCCGAAGTTCCGCACCCAGCTCATCTACCAGGCCGCGGCCATCATGCACGCGGCCGGGGTGGACTGGACCATGCCCGCCGAGCCCGGCTGGGACAATTCCGACATGTGCATGTTCACCGGCGACTTCGAGATGATGGGCCGGCTCAAGCGCAGGCACTTCGAGAGCGCCATGCAGCTCAAGGCCAAGCGCATCGTCATGGGCGAGTGCGGCCACGCCTTCCGCAGCGTGTACGACACCGGCAACCGCTGGCTGGGCTGGCGCAACCACCCCATTCCGGTGGTCCACGCCGTGGAGTTCTACTGGGAGCTCATCCAGGAGGGCAAGATCAAGCTGGCGCACAAGTTCCAGGGCCCGGTCACCATCCAGGACCCCTGCAACATCGTGCGCGGGCGCGGCCTGCAGCAGAAGCTGCGCGAGGTGGCCCGCTTCCTGGTGGACGGAGAAATCATTGAAATGAACCCCAATCTGGAGCACAACTTCTGTTGCGCCGCCGGCGGCGGCGTCATCAACTGCGGCCCCCCGTTCAAGAACGTCCGGGTGGAGGGCAACAGCATCAAGGCCGAGCAGCTCAGGGCCACGGCGGAGCGTGGCGTCAAGACCGTCATCACCCCGTGCCACAACTGCCACGGCGGCCTGCACGACATAATCCACCACCACAAGCTGGGAATGGACTTGAAGTTCCTCTCCGACATCATTTACGAGTGTATGGAAAAACCCGCCGCGTAGGAGGAATTGTCCATGAACCGCACCCTCGCACTGCTCCTGACCGCCGCGCTGCTGCTGGCCTGCTCCCAGGCCGCCCTGGCGCAGCAGGACATGAAAACCCTGGCCCCGGCGGCCCTGGGCAAGCTCACCAGGCCCCCGGCGCAGTTCGCCCACGACCAGCACAACGAAAAAGCCGGCCTCACCGACTGCGTGGTCTGCCACCACGGCGGGGCCGACGGCAAGCAGGACAAGACCGCCTCCACCGAGGGCACGCCCTGCTCCGATTGCCACAAGGTGAAGACCCCGAAGGGCAAGGGCACCGACCTGACCCGCGCCTACCACAAGCAGTGCATCGGCTGCCACAAGGCCAAGGGCAAGGGGCCCGTGGCTTGCGGCCAGTGCCACAAGCGCTGATTCTACTCCTCCCTTGGCCCTGCCGGTGCAATGCCGCCGGCGGGGCCAAGGGGGACCGCAACGGGGGCCACCGGCCATGCGCACGCCCTGGAGCGTCATCCAGAGCAGCCTGGTGCTCAAGCTCATCGCCACGGCGGGGCTTTCGCTGGTCCTAAGCATAGCCTCCCTGTCCTACTTCGCCACGTCCCACCAGGAAGACATCCTCATGAGCTACGTTGTTGCCGAGGCCGACCGCCTGGGCAACACCATCAAGCTCGGCACGCGCTACGCCATGATGATCAACTCGCGCTCCGACCTGAAGCAGATCATCACCAACATCGGCAGCCAGAAAGACATCCAGGCCGTGCGCATCTACAACAAGGAAGGCCAGATCAAGTTCTCCAACCTCCCCGGGGAGGTGGACACCTTCACCGCCAAGGAGGTGAAGGCCTGCCGCGTATGCCACCAGACCGAGCCGCCGCCCTCGGACCTGCCGCTGGAGCACCGCACGCGCATCTTCACCGGCCCGGCCGGGCAGCGCCTGCTGGGCATCATCAGCCCCATCCACAACGAGCCGGGCTGCTCCGGCGGCTGCCACTTCCACCCGGCCGAGGCCCGCGTGCTGGGCGCCATCGACGTGGTGGTCTCCCTGGAGCCCACCGACCGCGAGATCGACTCCTTCGAGCACCGCAGCATCGCCTTCACCATCATCGTGCTGCTGGGCCTGGGCCTGGCCATCTTCATCTTCATGGGCCGCTTCGTCATCCGGCCCATCCGCAGGCTCATCACCGGCGCCCAGCTCATCGCCGAGGGCGGCCAGTGCACGCGCATCGACGTGGACCAGAAGGACGAGATGGGCAAGCTGGTGCACACCATCGAGCGCATGGGCCGCAGCATCAGCGACAAGCAGATCGAGCTCAACCGCCAGCGCGACGAGTACCAGGCCCTGTTCTCGCAGGCGCCCTGCATCATCACCGTGCAGGACCGCAACTTCCGCCTGCTGCGCTACAACCAGGAATTCCGCGACAAGTTCCGCCCGCGCCCCGGCGACACCTGCTACCACGCCTACAAGGGCCGCAGCGAGAAATGCCCCAACTGCCCGGTGGAAAAGACCTTCCAGACCGGCGAGCCCTACACCAGCGAGGAATCCGGCCTGGACGCCAACCTCTCCATGCGCCACTGGCTTGTCACCAGCTCGCCCATCAAGAACGCCGAGGGCGAGGTGGTGGCGGCCATGGAGATGTGCCTGGACATCACCAGCCGCAAGCAGCTGGAAGACAAGCTGGAGCAGAGCGAGCGCAAGTACCAGGCCATCTTCCGCAACATCCCCAACCCCGTGTTCGTGCTGGACGAGAAGACCCTCACCGTCATCGACTGCAACGAGAGCGTGAAGACGGTGTACGGCTACGACAAGTCCGACCTGGCGGGCCTGAGCTTCCTCTCCCTGTTCCCGGAGGAGGACCGCGAGCAGTTCGTCATGGAGCTCATGGGCCGCACCATGTTCGACCGCGTCATCCACCTGGCCAAGGACGGGCGCAGGCTCTTCGCCACGGTGCGCGTGTCGCCCTCGGAATTCTCCGGCCAGAAGGTGCTGCTGGTCACCACCAGCGACATCACCAAGCGGCTGGAGACCGAGCAGCAGCTCATCCAGGCCTCCAAGATGGCGACCCTGGGCGAAATGGCCACCGGCGTGGCCCACGAGCTGAACCAGCCGCTCTCCGTCATCAAGACCGCGGCCAGCTTCATCCGCCGCAAGATCGGCAAGAAGGAGCCGCTGGCCGACGACATCCTGGACACCCTCTCCGGCGAGATAGACGCCCACGTGGACCGCGCCAGCCGCATCATCAACCACCTGCGCGAGTTCGGGCGCAAGCCGGAGATGAAGCTGGAGCCCGTGGACACCGCCTACGTGCTGGGCCGCGCCCTGGACATCTTCATCCAGCAGCTGACCCTGCGCGAAATCGAGGTGCGCCAGGAGTTCGAGCCGGGCCTGCCACCGGTGCTGGCCGACTCCGGCAGGCTGGAGCAGGTGTTCATCAACATGCTCATCAACGCCCGCGACGCCATAGAGGACAAGTGGTCCGCCGCCCTGGCCGAGGGCAAGCTGCCCGCAGGGCCCAAGCGCATCACGCTTTCCGCCCGCCGCCGGGGCCGCAATGTCGAAATCGTCATCGCCGACACCGGCTGCGGCATCCCCACCGGCGTCATCGGCAAGATCTTCGAGCCTTTCTTCACCACCAAGCGCGTGGGCAAGGGCACCGGCCTGGGGCTGTCCATCAGCTACGGCATCCTCCAGGACTGCGGCGGCAGCATCAGCGCCCGGTCCGAGCCCGGCGAGGGCACCGCCTTCACCATCACCCTGCCCGCCCACCAGCCCGACAAGCCCGAGGCCCCAGACACGCCGGGCGCAACCCAAAGCGGCGGAGGCACCCAATGAACCCGGCGCGCAGCGTGCTGCTGGTGGACGATGAGCCAGGCATCCGGCGCGTGCTGGGCCTATCCCTGGAGGACAGGGGCTTCGCCGTGCGCCAGGCCGCCAACGCCGAGGAGGCCCTGGCCCTGTTCCGGCTGGAGCCCGCCCCCGTCACCCTCACCGACATCAAGATGCCCGGGCTGGACGGCCTGGGACTGCTGCGCGAGATCAAGGCCCTGGACCCCGAGGCGGAGGTGGTGCTCATCACCGGCCACGGCGACATGGACCAGGCCATCCAGGGCATCAAGCTCGACGCCGCCGACTTCGTCACCAAGCCCATCCAGGACGACGCCCTGGACATCGCGCTCGCCCGCGCCTTCGAGCGCCGGGGCATGCGCCTGGCCATCCGCGCGCACACCGAGCACCTGGAGCGGCTGGTGGAGCAGAAGACCCGCGAGCTCATCGACGCCGAGCGCCTGGCCGCCGTGGGCCAGGCCGTGGCCGGGCTGTCGCACTCGGTGAAGAACATGGCCAGCGGGCTGGAGGGCAGCCTGTTCCTGCTGCGCCAGGGGCTGGAGGGCGACCGCAAGGCCTACCTGGAGCAGGGCTGGGAGATGCTGGAGAGCAACGTGCGCAGGCTCAAGGAGCTTTCGCTGGGCATGGTGCGCTACTGCGCCGCCCAGGAGCTGCGCCTGGCCGAGGTGGACCCGGCCCTGCCCGCGCGCCAGGTGGCCGAACTGCTGGCCCCGCGCGCCAAGGCCGCGGGCATCGCGCTTGCGCTTGCGGCCCCTTCGTCCATGCCCCCCGCGCGCATGGACGCGGAGGCCCTGCACCGCTGCCTGCTGGACCTTGCGGGCAACGCCCTGGACGCCTGCGAGGCCGCCGGGTTCGGGCCGGACACGTTGGGCAGGCCGGGCGGGCGCGTGGACATCCGCGTGGAGCCCCTGCCCGGCGGCGGCGTGGGCTACACCGTGCGCGACAACGGCTGCGGCGTTCCGGCGGGCTTGCGCCCGCGCCTGTTCACGCCGTTTTTCACCACCAAGGGCGAGGGCGGCTCCGGCCTGGGGCTGGCTTCGGTCAAAAAGGCCGTGGAGGCGCATGGCGGGAGTATTCTGTTGCAGTCCGAAGAAGGACGCGGCACGGAATTCAACATACTCATACCTGCGCAATAGGAATATAAAGTTTTTAAGTAGGATTTTAAAGTTGCATGGAATTGACAAAACGGCATTGACGCGTAACCCCTCATTTCATATGAACTGAACTAAGCAGTACATGCTGAAGAACAAAACCACACCCCAAGTGTAGATCAACATGAACGAAATCATACTGACGCAGAATGGCGAGTTGAAGAGACAGAACGGGACTCCGGCGCCGGACCCCCTTGCTGTGCTCGCCTCTCGCGTCACGCTGGGGGAAGGGGTTTGTCTGCGCAGCGTGCTGCGGCTTCTTGCGAGGCACCCGGAGCTGCAGCGGCTGTCCGAGTTCGGACCCGGGCTGGCCGCCCAGCTTCCCGCCTGGCCCGCGGAGGGCTGCCTCGCACCCGGGCTTGAGAGCCTGGAATTCGCCCGCGTGGTGGAGGTCATCGGACATCCGCCCCCGGCGCGGCTGGAGGTCTACCACGTGCTGCGCGGCCGCCTCTCCGGCAACGGCGAGGACGGCGGCGAGGACGTGGAGATCAAGGCCTGGCAGGTGGAGCAGCTGCTGGACGTGCCCCTGGTATTGGGGCCGCTCAGGCAGGTGGTGTTCGGAGACCGCGTGGACCGAGCGCCCATGCTGTCGGACTGCACCCTGTTCGACCTGCTGGATGCGGTCGTCTGGCAACTGGCTTTCCATTCCACTCCAAGAGAGTGTGCACTCAGGAGGTAGACCATGTTCGAGAAGATCTTGTTCGCCACTTCGGCCTCGGCCACCTGCGACGACGCCGCCCGCGTGGCCTTTGAGCTTTCCCGCAAGAACCGTTCGCGCCTGAACGTGTTCCACGTCTTCGGCCTGCCCACCCGCGGATTCGGCCTGACCTACCGCGACGTGCGCACCGGCGAGGAAGAAGCCGTGGACGAAAACCTGGTGAGCCTGGTGAAGGAGGAGATGGCCCAGTACTACGAGAAGCTGGCCAAGGACCACCCGTCCTGCGCCTTCGAGACCGTGGTGGGCGAGCCCCACACCGAGATCCTGCGCAAGGCCCGCAAGGAGGACACCAGCCTCATCGTCATGGGCGCGCACACCCGGCCCGAGGACGTGGGCGCCATGCGCCACCGCGCCGTGGCCGGCAGCACCATGCAGAAGGTGGCCAAGAGCGCCCGCTGCCCGGTGCTCATCGTCAGCCGTCCCTGCGTCACCTGCTGGTCCTACTTCGCCAACATCGTGGTGGCCACGGACTTCAGCAAGCCCTCGGACTACGCCTTCCAGTTCGCGCGCAACGTGGCCAAGGAGATCGGCTGCCGCCTGCACGTGTTCCACTGCGTGGACCTGGGCCAGGAGGCGGAGCCCGGCCAGGCCTACATCGAGCAGCAGCTGGCCGCCGCCGAGAAGAAGGTCCAGGACCGCTACGTGGCCAACATGGGCGACTTCGACAACTACCTCATCGCCCTGCGCGAAGGCGCGCCCCACGTGGAGGTGCTCAAGTACGCCCGCGAGAACAAGGCCGACCTCATCGTCATGGCCCACCACACCAAGGACGTGGACCCCGAGAAGGCCATGCTCGGCAGCACCATCGAGCAGGTTGTGCTGCGCTCGGCCTGCCCGGTTTTGAGCGTGAACCACCCCGACAAGGTGGACGTTTCCCCCTACGGGCCGCCCAGGGCCGGGGAGTAGCGATGGAGCAGCGCGCCGGGGAACCCAGGGGCCGGGTGCTCGTCGTGGACGACGAGATGCACCTCAGGCTCTTCATCAAGGCGGTGTTCGAGACCGCCGGGTTCGCCGTGCGCACGGCCAGGGACGGCGAGGAGGGGCTGCGGGAGCTCAAAAGCTTCCGCCCCGACCTCGTGAGCCTGGATTTGATGATGCCGAACCAGGGCGGCCTGCGGCTTTTGACCGGGCTGCGGGCCGACCCCGAACTGAAGGACACCAGGGTGCTGGTGGTCTCGGCCATAGAGGACGCGACCTTCCGCCAGACCCTGGCCATGCTGGGCGACATTCCGGCGCCGGACGGATACGTGGAAAAGCCGCCCTCGCCGCAGGAAATCCTGCGCCAGGCGGAGCGGATACTGCACGGCAAAACCAAGGAGGCATGACATGGCCAAGAAGATCATGGTGGTCGACGACGATCCGGATATCGTGGAATACCTCGTGTCCATCTTCCGCGAACGCGGCTACGCGACCTGCTCCGCCGAGGGCGGCGAGGGCGCCATGGAGATGCTGGAGCGCGAACGCCCCGACCTCGTTACCCTGGACCTGGAAATGCCCGAGGAATGGGGGCCGCGCTTCTACCGCAAGTTCAGCCAGAAGCCGGAGTTCAAGGACCTGCCCGTGGTGGTCATCAGCGGCCTGGCGGGCATCCACCTGGCCATCCGCAAGGCCGTGGCCACGGTGAACAAGCCCTTTGACCCGGCCCAGGTGCTGGAGATCGTCGAAAAGACCATCGGCAAGCCCTAAAATCCCACCGGGGCTGCAGAAACCCCTTCCCCAAGGGTGGGAAAATACGGTACGTCTTGGGCAGACCCATCTGGGCCGGAGGCGGAGAGCGGGCGCATGAACTTGTTGCTGGTGGACGACGAGACGGGAATCCGCAAGGTCGTGGGCATAGCCCTGGCCGACATGGGGCACACGGTGCTGGAGGCGGCCAGCGGCGACGAGGCGTTGGAGGTTTTCCGGCGCCATCGCCCGCCCGTGGTGCTCACCGACGTGCGCATGCCGGGCATGGACGGCCTGGAACTCCTCCGGCGCATCAAGCAGGAAGCCCCCGAGACCGAGGTCATCCTGGTCACCGGCCACGGCGACCTGGACATGGCCATCGCGGGGCTGAAGCTCGACGCCTGCGACTTCATCGCCAAGCCCGCGGGCCAGGAAGTGCTGGAAATCGCCATCAAGCGCGCCTCGGACAAGATCGAGCAGCGCCGGCAGCTCAAGCAGTACACCGAGAACCTGGAATCCATGGTGAACGAGCAGGCCCAGCGGCTCGTGCAGCTGGAGCGCCGCACCGCCGTGCGCCAGGCCGTGGAGGGCATGGCCCAGATCATGGGCGGGCTGGCCGGGGAAGTGGGCGAGCTGGGCATGTTCAACGCCCTGCCCTGCATGGTCAACGTCCAGGACCGCGACCAGCGCGTTGTCTCGGTGAACAGCCTGTACCGCGAACGCCTGGGCGACCGCGTGGGCCAGCCGGGCTTCTCCATCTATGTCGGGGCCAGCGGAGAGGGCCTGGAAAGCCCCGTGGCCCGCACCCTGCGCACCGGGCAGGGCCAGCGCAGCCAGGAGGGCCTCTTCGGCCCGGACGAGACCCTCAACACCGTCACCGTGCATACCGCGCCCATACTCGGGGCCGACGGCCAGGTGGAGCTGGTGCTGGAACTCTTGGCCGAGGCCGGGGAAATCCAGCGCCTGCAGGACGACCTGGCCACCACCCGCCAGCGCTACCAGCAGCTCTTCGACGAGGCCCCCTGCTTCATCACCGTGCACGACCGGGGCCTGCGCATCCAGGCGGCCAACCGCCGCTTCCGCCAGGAATTCGGCCAGGCCCAGGGCGAGCTGTGCTACAAGGCCTATTGCGGCAGCGAGCGGCCCTGCTTCGGCTGCCCCACCCTGCGCACCTTCGAGGACGGCCAGCCGCACCAGAGCGAGCTGACCGTGCGCGGCAAGAACGGCGAACCGGTGAACCTCGTGGTCTGGACCGCGCCCATCCGCAACGCCGCCGGAGACATCGAGGCGGTGATGGAGATGGCCACGGACATCACCGAGCTTTCCCGCATGCAGGACCATCTGGCCAGCCTGGGCATGCTCATCGCCTCGCTGTCGCACGGCATCAAGGGCATGCTCACGGCGCTGGACGGCGGGGTGTACAAGGTCAACACCGGCCTGCGCACCTGCGACCAGGCCATGGTGGACAGCGGCTGGAAGCGCGTCACCGAGCTCATCGGCCGCATCAAGGGCATGGTGCTGGACATCCTGTTCTACGCCAAGAAGCGCGAGCTGCAGCTCAAGGCCATGCCCGCCGAGGAGCTGGCCCGCAACGTGGCCGACGCCGTGGCCCCCAAGGCCGAGCAGATGGGCGTGGAGTTCTGCCTGGAGATCGCGCCGGACCTGGGCGAGTTCCAGGTGGACGCGGTGGTGCTGCAGGCCGCCATGGTGAACATCCTGGAAAACGCGGTGGAGGCCTGCCTGGACGACGAGGCCAAGCCGGTGCACAGGGTGAGCTTCCGCGCCCGGCCCGACGCCAGCGGCGTGTTCTTCGAGATCGAGGACAACGGGGTGGGCATGAAGCCGGAGACGCTCTCGCGGCTGTTCAGCGTGTTCTTCTCCACCAAGGGCTCGCGCGGCACGGGCCTGGGGCTGTTCATCGCCAAGAAGGCGGTGGACCAGCACGGCGGGCGCATCGGCGCGCTCTCCGAGCCGGGCCAGGGCTCGACCTTCCGCATCTGGATTCCCAGATAGCCGGGCAGCACCCCGTTTTTCAATGAAGACGGATCAGGCCCGAAGCCTGTCCCGCCTTTTTCATCTCTCCCACGCTGTCCGATGCCGGGCCTCCCCCGCCTTTCCTCTCTTCACCCCTGCCCGGCGCGCTGCGGGCCTGTTTCCAAACGATGGATTTTGGTTCCCTGGCAAGGAAGGAGGCGGCTGGGGGCCGGGGATAGTACTCATACGGTACAGCCCCGGCCCCCAGCCGCCTCATGACGAAGTCCAGGGGGCAACAGACGCTGCTGGCGACAGCCCCTACTTACTCTGTTTCTTTTCTTCCTTGGCCCAGGAATCCTTGAGCGTGGTGGAGCGGTTGAACACGGGCGCTCCGGGCTTGCTGTCCTTCTCGTCGGCGCAGAAGTAGCCCAGGCGCTCGAACTGGCAGCTCCAACCGGGCTTGGCGTCGGCCAGGGCGGGCTCCAGCTTGCCGCGCACAACCTCAAGGGAATTGGGGTTGATGCAGGAGGTGAAGTCCTCCTCCGCGCCGGGGTTGGGCTTGGTGAACAGCAGGTCGTACAGGCGCACCTCGGCGTCCAGGGCATGCTCGGCACTGACCCAGTGCAGGGTGCCCTTGACCTTGCGGCCGTCCTGGCTCCAGCCGCCCCTGGTGGCCGGATCGTAGGTGCAGCGCAGCTCGACGACGTTGCCCGCCTCGTCCTTCACCACGCCGGTGCAGGTCACGTAGTAGGCGTAGCGCAGGCGCACCTCGTTGCCCGGGAACAGGCGGCGGAAGCCCTTGGGCGGCACCTCGCGGAAGTCGTTCTGCTCAACGTACAGCACGCGGGAGAACGGCACCTTGCGCGTGCCCATCTCCGGCTTCTCGGAGTGCCAGGGGAAATCGAACTCCTCAACCTGGCCCTCGGGGTAGTTCTCGATGACCACCTTGAGGGGCCGCAGCACGGCCATGGCGCGCGGGGCGCGCTCGTTCAGGTCCTCGCGCAGGCAGTGCTCCAGCAGGCTGTATTCCACCATGTTGTCGCAGCGGGCCACGCCGATGCGCTCGCAGAAGTCGCGCATGGCCTCCGGGGTGAAGCCGCGCCTGCGGATGCCGGAGAGCGTGGGCATGCGCGGGTCGTCCCAGGCCGTGGTGTGGCCCTCGTTCACCAGCTGGATGAGCTTGCGCTTGGAAAGCACGGTGTAGGTCAGGTTCAGCCGGGCGAACTCGATCTGCTGCGGGTGGTACACGCCCAGTTCGTCGAGGGTCCAGTCGTACAGCGGGCGGTTGTTCTCGAACTCCAGGGTGCAGACGGAGTGGGTGATGCCCTCGATGGAGTCGGACAGGCAGTGCGCGAAGTCGTACATGGGGTAGATGCACCAGGCGTCGCCGGTGCGGTGGTGATGGGCGTGCTTGATGCGGTAGAGCGTGGGGTCGCGCAGCACCACGTTGGGGCTCTTCATGTCGATCTTGGCCCGCAGCACGCGCGCGCCGTCGGGGAACTCGCCCGCCCTCATGCGGCGGAACAGGTCCAGGTTTTCCTCCACGCTGCGGTCGCGGAAGGGGCTGTCCTGGCCGGGTTCCTTGAGCGTGCCGCGGGTCTTGCGGATCTCCTCGGCGCTCTGGTCGTCCACGTAGGCCTTGCCCTTCTGGATGAGCGCCTCGGCGAAGTCATAGAGCTTCTGGAAGTAGTCCGAGGCGTAGTAGAGCCGGTCCTCCCAGTCGAAGCCGAGCCATTTGACGTCGCGCTGGATGCTCTCGACGTACTCCACGTCTTCCTTGACCGGGTTGGTGTCGTCGAAGCGCAGGTTGGTGACCCCGCCGAACTCCTTGGCCAGGCCGAAATTGAGGCAGATGCTCTTGGCGTGGCCGATGTGCAGGTAGCCGTTGGGCTCCGGTGGGAAGCGCGTCATGACCCGCCCGCCGTACTTGCCGGAGGCGGTGTCCTCGGCCACGCGGGCGCGGATGAAGTTGACGGGGGCGTCGCCGGGGGCCTGGGCGGGCTTCTCAGGGGTGCTCATGCAGGGACTTCCTCTTTTTGTGAAATGAAGCACGGCGGCACACGCCGCCGCAAACAAGAAACATAGGACAAAGCGCCCCCGTGGTCAAACACGCAGGGCGCCTGTCGGATGGAGAAGGAAGGAAAATCGGGCGCTACTGGCCGGGAGGAGGTCCGGGAGGCATTCCCGGACCGCCAGGGGGAGGCCCCATGCCGGGAGGAGGAGGAGGAGGCCCGTGGCGGCGCAGCTCCTCCATGCGCTTGCGGAACTCCGTAAACTTCACCTTCTGGCCCTCGTCGAGCTTGGCGGCGATGGCCTCGTCCATGGCCTTGAAGCCGCCCTCGACCTGCTGGCGCACGGCCTTGTGTGCCGTGTCGGCCTTGGTCACGGCCTCCTTCACCAGGGGGCGGATCTCGGCCTTCTGGGCCTCGGACAGGCCCACCTCGCGGTCGATGTGCTCCACGATGCGCTCCTCCAGCTGGCCGGGCGAGGGCCGCAGCAGGCCGGGAATCTGCCGGGCCATCCAGGCGCGCATGCCGAAGGCCCCGGCGGCGGCGCCGGAGAGAAAGATGACCAGGACCAGGAGCCAGGCTTTCCAGGACTTCATAAATCGTCTCCGGTTCCCTAGGGCAGCAGCGCGGCGTAGCCCGCCACGCTGGCCCCGGCCAGGGAGAGGCCCAGCAGCGCCTGGGAGAGCAGCCTGTCCGCGTGGGCGGCATAGCCGTAGAGCGCCCCGGCGGCGATGGCCCCGGCGGGCACGAAGCGCGTGGCCACGGTTGTAAAGATGTCCAAAAACGCCGCTGGCTTTTCGCTGCGGCGGCGGATGTCGGCCATGACGCGGGCAGTGAAGTCGCCCGGAAGTTCGGCCTGCTGCGCGCGCAGGCGTCCGTGCCTGGCCAGCAGCCGCTCTGTGGTGTCGAGTCTGCCATCGTCCATGATCGCGTCCTCCTTTCGCTTCATCATTGCCCCCGGTCCATGACCCGGCCCAGCACCTCGCGCAATTTGCGCCGTGCGCGGTGCGAGCGCACCTTGACCTTGGAGACGCTCCAGCCCATGAGCTCGGCCACCTCGGCCAGGGCCTGGCCATCCATGTGCGTCATGGTCAGCACCTGGCGGTCATCGGGTTTCAGCTGGGCCATGGCCCAGTCCAGCATGACCCCGGCCTCGGCGCGCTCGGCGTGGGCGTCCAGCCCGCCCTCGTCGTTCTCGGCGGGCATGCTCTCGATCCATTCGCGGGCGTCCGGCCCCAGGGTGCTGAAGGAGAGCTCCCTGCTCCTGGCCCGGCCCCGCCAAAAATCGGCGCAGCGCCTGAGCGCGATGCGCGACAGCCAGTGCGCGAAGGGGCTCTCCGCCCGGTAGGTGGAGAGCTTCTCGAAGGCGCGCACAAAGGTCTCGTGCGCCACCTCCGCCGCCTTGTCCGGCGGCACATGCCGCGCGGCGATGCCCAGCACCTGCGCGCTGTGGGCATCCACGAGCCGGGCGAAGGCGTTCACCTCGCCCGCCAGCACGCGGCGCACGATCTCGGCGTCGTTCATCAGGCCCCGTCATACCGGCGCGCTCTCCGCGCCGTCGCTGTTCCGCCCTTCCGCACCAAAACCTAGTCCGAAGGGCCGGCGCTGTCAAAAAGTAGGGAGGAGCGGTTGACCAGACCGCTCCCCCCGGGAGGGTTCGCGAGCGAGGTCCGGCAGCATCAGGCGCTGACGGACACCGCCTGCGAAGTATCGTCGCCGCCGCCGAACAGGTCCGAGATGAGCCGGTCCATGTTCAGGTAGGCGCTGCTGGCCTTCTGCTTCTTCATGAACTCCGCCACCAGCGAGGTGCTGGAATCGGTGCTGGCGCTGGCGGTGGTGGCGTCCGAATCGGAATCGCCGAACAGCCCGGCGATGAGCTCGTCGGTGCCGGGTTTGCCGCCGGAAGCACCGGAAACGCCCTCGGGCGGAGGCCCCATCTGGCCGCCGTTTTCGGCCATGCGCTTCTCGTGGTCGCTCTTGAGCGCGGCGGAAAGCTCGCTCTGGCTCACGCTGCCGTCGCCGTCGGTGTCCACCTTGGAGAGCTGCTCGGCGCTCACGCCCAATTCGTCGGCGGAGAGCACGCCGTCCTGGTTGGTGTCCTTTTCGCCGATGACGTCCTGGGCGATCCTGGTGGACATGTCCTGGCCGGACTGCTGGCCCATGCTGGCCTGGAGCATGCCCATCTGGCCGCTCTGCTGCATCTGGGTCTGCATCTGGGCCTGCATCTTCTCGCGCTGGGCCTTCAGGCCCGCGGCCAGCTCGGCGGCGCTGATCTGGCCGTCGCCGTCGGTGTCGAACTCCGACAGCTGGGTGGAGCTGACGCCGAGCTCCGAGGCCGAAAGGCTGCCGCTTGAGTCGGCGTCCTTGGCGCTCATGATCTCGGAGGACAGCTTGCTCTCCATGTCATCCGTGTTCTGCGAGCCGTACACGCCCTGCAGGGCGCTTGCGGCGCTGCTGGCGTAGGATGTGTTGACCTGCATGATCTTTCTCCTCGAAATGACCGCGCAAACCTGCGCGGCGATGTGTCACAACCCGGAAACGCACTCCCGGTGACAGTCACGCCTGGCAGGCGGCCACTGGCCGCATCGAATTCAATTCATGGCCCCCTCCATCGTCTCCCCTCCCCAGGGGAACGGTGGATTCGTCCTTGCACACCCAGACGGAACGACGACAGGGCCGGTTACGCCCTTTTCATTTATTTCCGCCCCGCCGTCCCGGCCCGGCGCACTTGCGCTCCCCGCGCTCCGGGTGCTAAAATGGCATATGGACCCGGTGTGCGCCCTTGCTTTCGAGCACTCAGGACACGCGCCGCGCCAATCCATACGCACGAGGAACAGACACATGACTCCGAACACCAAGCCCGCGCGCACCGACTACGACGTCATCATCGTTGGCGGCGGCCCGGCGGGACTCTTCGCCGCGGCCTGGCTGGGCGAGAACACCGACCTGGACGTGCTGGTCATCGAAAAGGGCAAGCAGGCCCAGCGCCGCGACTGCCCCGTGGGCAAGCAGGGCTGCATCCACTGCAAGCCCTGCAACATCCTGTCGGGCATCGGCGGGGCCGGGCTGTTCTCTGACGGCAAGCTCAACTTCATCCACAAGCTGGGCAAGACCGACCTGACCCAGTTCATGGGCGAGACCGAGGCGCGCGAGCTCATCGACGAGACCGAGGCGCTGTTCAACCGCTTCGGCATGGACGGACCGGTCTACCCCACGGACATGGACCAGGCCCGGCAGATCCGCGCCCAGGCCCGCAAGACCGGCATCGACCTCTTGATCATCCGCCAGAAGCACCTGGGCAGCGACAACCTGCCCCGGCTCATCGGGGACATGACCGAGTACGTGAAGGGCAAGGGCGTGACCTTCCACACCTCCGAGGAGGTCAAGAGCGTCGCCACCAAGGACGGCAAGGTCACGGGCGTGGTCACCGGCCGGGGCGAGTACACCGCCCGCGCCGTGATCCTGGCCCCCGGCCGCGTGGGCGCGGAATGGGTGGGCAACCAGGCCCGCGAGCTGGGCCTGAACCTCTCCCAGCGCGGCATCGAGGTGGGCGTGCGCGTGGAGGTGCCCCGCGAGGTGATGCAGGACCTCTGCGCCGTGATCTACGACCCGACCTTCTTCATCCGCACCAGCAAGTACGACGACCAGACCCGCACCTTCTGCACCAACGACGGCGGCTTCGTGGCCCTGGAGAACTACCAGGACTTCGTGTGCGTGAACGGCCACGCCTACATGGACAAGAAGAGCCCCAACACCAATTTCGCCTTCCTGTCCAAGGTGGTGCTGAACGACCCCGTGACCAACAACCAGGCCTACGGCGAGCACATCGGGCGGCTGGCCTCGCTCATCGGCGACGGCAAGCCCATCCTGCAGCGCTTCGGCGACCTGAAGCGCGGGCGGCGCAGCACCTGGCAGCGCATCAAGAACAGCTCCATCGAGCCCACGCTGAAAAACGTGGTCTGCGGCGACATCGCCATGGCCCTGCCGGAGCGCATCCTGACCAACCTTGTGGAAGGACTGGAGAAGCTGGGCCAGGTGGTGCAGGGCGTGGCCAACGACGAGACCCTGCTCTACGCCCCCGAGATCAAGTTCTTCGCCACCCAGATCGAGACCAACAACCACCTGGAGACCGCCGTGGAAGGCCTGTTCGTGGCCGGAGACGGCCCCGGCGTGGCGGGCAACATCGTCTCGGCGGCGGCCACCGGGCTCATCCCCAGCAAGGAAATCGCCCGCAGGCTGTCCCGCTAACAAAGACAAAGGCCCCCCATGCTCCGCGACACGCTCAAATACGACGCCGAACAGACGCCGCCCGCGCATCTGGCCCTGTCCCTGGCCTTCATGCACGTGCTCTTGGTGTTCGACGCCATCATCTTCATCCCCAACGTGCTGGGCAAGACCGTGGGCGTGGAGCCCGGGGCGCTGGCCTTCATCACCTTCGCCACCATCCTCAACGCCGCGCTGTTCACCTTCCTGCAAAGCCGCACGCGCCTGGGCATCGGCTCGGGCTTTTTGCTGTTCACGGGCTCGTACAGCGCCTTCGTGCTCTGCTCCGTGGACGCGGTGAAGATGGGCGGGCTGCCGCTCCTGGCCACCATGTCGCTCCTGACCGTGCCGGTGGTGTTCCTGTACACCTACTTCATCCGCCACTTCCGGCACATCATCACCCCGGCGGTGGGCGGCGTGGTGGTGCTGCTCATCGCCACGGCCATGGTGCCCATCGGGCTGTCGCTCTGGGCGGGCGACATCCCGCCCGGCGGCGCGCCGTCGCTGGCCCGGGTGGGTACGGGCGCGGCCACGGTGCTCTGCCTTACGCTGCTCATGCTCTTCGGGCGGCCCGCCATCCGGCTGTGGAGCCCGCTCATCGCCATGGCCGCGGGCTACGGCACGGCTTTTGTCACCGGCGGGCTCGAGTTCACGCACTCCGCCCACGCCGCCTGGTTCGGCCTGCCGGACTTCGGCGCCTGGCCGGGCATCGCCACCAACCTGGACATCTCGCACCTGCCCCTGCTCCTGGCCTTCGGCATGGGCATGCTGGCCAGCGTCATCGAGAGCACGGGCAACATCATGCTCGTGCAGCAGATCTCCACCCGCGACTTCCGCCGCGTGTCCTACGACAAGGTGCAGAGCGGCCTGTACTGCGACGGCCTGTCCAAGCTCACGGCGGGGCTGATGGGCACGGCGGTGCCCAGCATCTACTGCGACAACCTGCCGCTCATCGAGATGACGGGCGTGGCCTCGCGGCGCATCGGGGCCATGGGCGCGGGCATCCTGCTCCTGCTGGCCTTCATGCCCAAGGTGGGCGGCGTCATCCTGGACATGCCCGGCCCGGTCATCGGCGGCTTTCTGGTGGTCATCGCCGCGCTTTTGTTCCACGCGGGCTTCGGCCTGGTGGCCATGACCAAGCTGAGCAACCAGCACGGGCTGATTCTGGGGCTTTCCCTGGTGGTGGGGCTGGTGGCCGGTGGCAAGTCGTTCTTCCCCGGCGTGGTGCCGGCGAGCTTGAGCCCGCTGCTGCAGAACAGCGTGGCCATGGGCGGGTTCACGGCCTTCGTGCTGAGCACCCTGGCCTACCTTTCGCCCAAGCGCGGCGTGACCGGGGCGTTCGCCCTGGAGATGTCCGAGATTCCGCGCATCCATGCCCTGCTTGCCACGGGGCGCGACAAGCTCGGCCTCACCCAGGAACGGCTGGACGCCCTGTGCCTGTGCTGCGAGGAGGTCTTCGCCCACATGGTCCAGGCCCATTCCGGCAGCGGGCACAGCCTGAGCCTGCGCGTGGCGCTCAAGGAGGAGGGCTGCTTCGCCGAGATGGTCTGCGGCCACATGATGGACGACATCAACAACTTCGCCCTGCCGGAGTCGCTCTTGCAGGCCAGCCCGGACGAGCTGGGCAACCTGGGCCTGGCGCTCTTCGCCCGCTACGCCCGCGACGTGAAGCACCTGGAGATCTCCGGCTACTCCTACATCTCTTTCGTGCTGTAGCCCGCCTGACACGCCGCAGGGCCACGGCGGGCCTAAAAAAAATCTAGAAAACGGTTGACTTCGTGTCATTTCCTTGACAGTGAGGAAGGCACGGACAGCGGACGCGGCCCAGCACTGGCGCGCGTTCCGCTCTGCTATGCCATTCCGGCAGCTTCAGCCGCCAGGGCCGCGAAAGGCCCATCCCGGCCCGTCCATTTCGGCCCGTCCATCCAGGGGGAGGACCAATGGCGCTCAACCTCGACGGCATCATCGGCAACAGCGCCGCCCTGCGCGAAGTCTACAAGATTCTTGAAAAGGTCGCGCCCACGGACAGCACCGTGCTCATCACCGGCGAGTCCGGCACGGGCAAGGAGTTGCTCGTTCGCGCCCTGCACAGGAACAGCCGCCGCCACGACAAGCCCTTTGTGCCCATCAACTGCGGGGCCATCCCCCGGGAGCTCCTGGAAAGCGAGCTGTTCGGGCACGAGAAGGGCGCCTTCACCCACGCCATCCGCTCCCGGCCGGGCCGCTTCGAGCTGGCCGACGGCGGCACCATCTTCCTCGACGAGATCGGCGAGATGGACCTGAGCCTGCAGGTGAAGATCCTGCGCGCCCTCCAGGAGAAGGAGATCGAGCGCGTGGGCGGCAGCCAGACCAAGAAGGTGGATGTGCGCGTGGTGGCCGCCACCAACCGCGACTTGGAGGTCGAGGTGGCCGCCGGGCGCTTCCGCGAGGACCTGTTCTACCGCCTCAACGTCATTCCCATGCACCTGCCCCCCCTGCGCGAGCGCGGACCGGACATCCTGGTGCTGGCCGAGCATTTCCTCAAGGGCTTCTGCCGCGACAAGGACCGCGCCACGCTTTGCGTGGGCCCGCAGGCCAAGGCCCAGCTCACCGCCTACCCCTGGCCGGGCAACGTGCGCGAGCTGGAAAATTTCATGGAGCGCCTGTCCATCCTGTGCGAAGGCCCCACCGTCACGCCGGAGGACCTGCCGGAGAAGATCCGCAAGGCCGTGGGCGAGGCGGTGTGCGCTGCCGCACTGACAGGCGAGGCGGGCGAAACGGGCGCGGCCCAGGCTGCCCAGTCCGGCGAGGCCATGGACCCGGCGGGCTTCCGCTGGCCCACGCTCTCCGACATGCGCGACAAGGGCATGGGCCTCAAGGAGTTCCTGGACGAGATTGAGGAGCGGCTTTTGCATGAGGCCCTGGGCGAGGCCTCGGGCGTCAAGAACCAGGCCGCGGAGCTGCTCGGCATCAAGCGCACCACGCTCATCGAGAAGCTGAAGAAACGCAACCTGCTCGACGGCTAGCCTCGGTTCGCCAGCGGGCGGGCGGTTGCAGGACAACGGCGGATTCGGACCAGTGACACTCAGACGACTCACGGCAACCATCTGGATTCTGGCGGCGCTGCTCGCCAGCGACGGCGCGCGCCCCAGGGCCGCCGCCGCCTTCCAGGCCGGGCTGCGCTCCGGGGCCGAGGGCGACACCCTCACCGTCAGCGCCGACGGCGAGCAGTTGCCGCGCTACAGCGTTCGCCGCACCGGCCCGCAGGAACTCACCGTGACCTTCGACCGCGCCCAGGGCGAGCGCGCCCCGGCGGCCCTTTCCGCGGGCGGCAGCAAGCTGGTGGCGGGCATCCGCCCCGTGCCCGGCGGCTACAAGATCCTGCTCAAGTCCCCGGCCTTCGGGTTCGTGAACTTCCCGGTGTCCGGCAAGCCGCAGATGCAGGTGCAGATTTTCCAGGACGAGGTGGGCGCGCGCTGGGCCGACTCCAAGAAGCCCGAGGCCAAAAAGCCCGAGCCGAAGGCGGAACCCGCCCAAAAGGAACCGGCCAAGCCCGACGCCCGCGCCGAGGCCGCCGCGGCCAAGAAGGCGGAAGCCGAGCAGAAGCGCGCCGAAGCCGCGGCCAAGAAGAAGGCCGAGGCCGAACAGAAGAAGGCCGAAGCCGAGGCCAAAAAGCACGAGGCCGCGCTCAAGAAGGAGCAGCAGGCCGAGGAGAAGCGCCAGAAGGAGCTTGCGGCCAGGCAGCCCAAGGCTCCGGAGCCCGCCCCGGCGGCGCAGGCCCCCACGTCGCCCGCGGCCCAGCCCGGCGCTGCCATGCCCCAGGTCGCGCCCCAGGCGGCCACGCCCTCGCCTTCGGTCAAGCCCGAGGGCGCGCAGCCCTATTTCTCCCCGGCCTATACCTTCCGCGCTCCGGTGAACAAGACCGTGCTCGGCACTCCCGGCAGCGCGGGCCTGACCCTGCCCCCCGTGGCCGGGCAGCCCTCCCAGCCCGCCGCACCGGCTCCGCCCCCGCCAGCCCCTGCCCCGGCCAGCGCGGACAAGCAGCAGCTCGGCGGCAAGGTGCCCGCTGGCGTGGTGGAGAAGCCCATTCTTCAGGACCACGGCCCGGCACAGCCGGCCAGCCAGCCGCCAGCCGCCGCGCACGATGCGCCAGCCCCCGCCCCGGCCCCGCGCCCCTCGCGTCCACCGCGCCGCACC
>JAEXRD010000155.1 GCA_023438245.1 Pseudomonadota bacterium
CCCCCAACTCGTCCCTCCCGCTACCTGAGCAGCGGGCGGTCGCCGGGGCCGAAGCAGCGGCGGCGCACAAGGAGTGTGAGCAGCGTGCTGCCCAGGGCGGTGGCGCCCACGATCATGAGCATGACCACGATCTGGTAGCGGATGGCGTGGGAGGGGTCGTTGCCGCCCAGGATCTGGCCGGTCATCATGCCCGGCAGGGAGACGAGGCCCACGGCCATCATGGAGTTGATGGAGGGGATCATGCCCGCGCGCACGGCGTCGCGCAGGATGTCGGCGCTGGCCTCGGCGGCGCTGGCGCCCAGGCACAGGCGCATTTCGACCTGGGGGGCGCGGGCGCGCAGGTCGGAGAACAGGCGGTCCAGGGCGATGGCCACGGAGTTCATGGAATTGCCCAGCACCATGCCGCCGATGGGCAGGAAGTACTGGGGTTTCCACCAGGGCTCGGAGCCGATGACCGCGCCGGTGACGGTGATGGTGACGAGCAGGTAGACTGCGGCCATGCCGCCGTACATGGGCAGCGCGATGGACACGGCCTTTTCCTTGATGCGGCCCTTGGCGGTGTGCGCGGCGGCCAGGCTCATGACGACGAACAGGGCCAGCACCAGCCAGGGGTTTTCCACGCGGAACACGAAGGTGAGCACCAGGCCCATGAGGAAGAGCTGGGCGAAGGTGCGGATGGTGCCGACGAGGATGTCGCGCCCCAGGCCGAGCTGGAGCGCCAGGGAGCAGCCCCCGGCGGCCAGGGAGAACACCAGGGCCAGGCCCAGGCGCAGCGGGGTGATTTCGATCAGGCCTGCGTCCATTGGAGGTTCCCGTTTTCGAGGTGCAGCGCAAGCGGGGAAACGCGCGCGGGGGTGAAGTCCGTGTGGCTGACGAGCAGGGTGGTGACGCCCCGGTCCAGGCAGAAGTCCTCGGCGGCGGCCAGCACGGCGGCGGCGCTTTCCGGGTCCAGGGCGCTGGTGGGCTCGTCCAGCAGCAGGGCTTCGGGGCTGAGGAGCATGGCCCGGGCCAGGCACAGCCGCTGGCGCTGGCCCACGGAAAGGGTGGAGGCCTCCTGGGAGAGGTCCATGCCGGGCAGGTTCAGCCGGGAGAGCAGGCCGAGCAGGGCCGCGTCGTCCGGGCGGGCCAGGTCGGCGTTGGCGGCGAAGGTGAAGGGCAGGAGCAGGTTCTGGCGCAGGTCGCCGGGGATGGTCACGGGGGTTTGCTGCAGGTAGGCCACGCGGCGGCGCAGCAGGGCCGGGGGCAGGGTGGCGATGTCGGAGCCGGAGAGCAGCACCCGGCCGGAGGAGGGCTCCTCCAGGCGGCAGAACAGGCGCAGGGTGGTGGACTTGCCCGCGCCGGAGGGTCCGCGCAGCACGGTGAAGCTGCCGCGCGCCAGTTCCAGGCTTGCGTCGGCGAGGATGGGGCGGGGGGGCGTGCCGGGCGTGGCCCCGGACGTGGCAGGGTGCGCGAAGCCGACCCGCTCGAGCACGAGGTGGCCCATGGCGTCGGCCTACTTCTTGTCGAGGTAGGCCAGGAACTTCAGGACCTCCTCGTGCTCCGGGTTGAGCTGTTTGGCGCGCACCAGGTGCTCGCGGCACTTGGCGGTGTCGCCCTTCTCGAAATAGGCCCGGGCCATGTTGTAGTGCAGGTTCTCGTCGGTCTCGGTCATGGAAAGCGCGCGGGAGTAGTACTCGATGGCCTGGTCCACCATGCGGCTCTTGCGCAGGGAGATGCCGAACTCGTTGAACAGGTGCTTGTGCTCGGGCGCGAAGGCCGCGTCCAGGCCCACGATGCGTTCCAGGATGTCCTTGGCCTTGGAGTTGTCGCCGCGCTCCATGTAGGTCAGGCCCAGGCCGAAGTTGGCGCGCACGTTCTCCTCGTCCACGGCGATGGCGTTTTCGAACTCGAACTGGGCGCTGTAGAGCGCGCCGCGCTGGCGCTGCTCCTCGGCGCGCTGCACAGTGCGGTTGAGCTCCTGCATCTTGGGGAACACCGTCTTGACGTACAGCTCCGGCTCGGGGCTGTACTTGGCCAGGAAGTCCTCCAGCGGCACGGGGGTGGCGGTTCCGGCGGGCACCATGTTGCGGTTGAGCGGCTGCACGGCCACCACGCCGGCTTCGGTCTGCTGGCAGAACCAGTACATCTTGCTGATGGTCTTGCGCTGGGTGGTGCCGGTGCCGACCTTCTCCACGGTCTGGGTGGAGAACAGGCCCTTGACCATCTTGCCGCCCTCGGGCCGGTACACGGCGGAGGGCGCCTCGTCCTGAACGACCTTGCCCGGAGGCGCGCTGTTGTTTTCCATGGCTTCGTGCGTGGTTTCAGGGTTGCCGGAGGGTTACGCACAACTACACGCTTCAGGTGCCATAGGCAAGCGGCGGCCCGGCGCGGGCGGGGCAGGCAGGCCCGCCGAGCCCTCAGTGAGCATTCACTTTTCCGCGCGTACGGGCATCGACAAGCACTGGCAAATGGGCTAACACGCAACCATTCTGGAATACTGGCCCCCCTACCAGCACGGGCATGCGCGCCGACCGGGACGCTCCCGGCGGCGGGTGGGGGCCTGCGGCCCAAGGCACGGAACCATTCTTCAACCCCGCAAGGTGGCAGCATGGACAAGAACGTGGGTGAGCGCATTCGCGCCTTTCGTGAAAAGCAGAACCTGACCCTGGCCGACCTGGCCGGACGCACCGGCCTGGAAGAGGCGTTCCTCTCCGCCGTGGAGACCAAGGACGCCTACCCCTCGCTCGGCCCCCTGCTCAAGATCGCCCGCGCCCTGGGCGTGCGCCTGGGAACCTTCCTGGACGACCATGTCAGCCGCGACCCGCTGGTGGTGCGCCTGGGCGAGCGGACCCGGGAGATGGCCATGCGCGTGGACGGCTCCCTGAACGCCAGCCACATCTACTCCTCCCTGGGCCGCGGCAAGACCGACCGGCACATGGAGCCCTTCTTCATCGACATGGCCCCGGAGGCCGAGAGCGACAAGAAGCTCTCCAGCCACGAGGGCGAGGAGTTCATCGTGGTGGTCTCGGGCAAGGTCCAGCTCATCTACGGGCGCGAGACGACCATCCTGGAGCCCGGCGACAGCATCTATTACAACTCCGTGGTGCCGCACAACCTTTCCGCCACCGCCGACGGCCCGGCCAGCATCTACGCCGTGCTCTACTTCCCGGAGTAGCCCATGCCCAGAGACAAAGCCTTACGCGAGGCCACCCTGGGGCAGCTGCTCGACGAGACCGTGGCCAACTGGCCCGAGCGCGACGCCGTGGTCTACGTGGACCGCGAATACCGGCTCACCTGGCGCCAGTTCAACGACCTGGTGGACGAGATGGCCATGGGGCTCATGGCCATGGGCGTCAAGAAGGGCGAGAAGGTCGGCATCTGGGCCAACAACGTGCCGCACTGGGTGGTGCTGATGTTCGCCACCGCCAAGATCGGCGCGGTGCTGCTGACCGTGAACACCCACTACCGCAAGGCCGAGCTGAAGTACCTGCTGCAGCAGTCGGAGTGCGAGAACCTCGTGCTCATCGACGGCTTCCGCGACATCGACTACGTGGGCACGGTGTACGACCTGGTGCCCGAGCTCAGGCAGCAGGAGCGCGGACACCTCAACGCCGCGGACTTCCCGCACCTGAAGCGCGTGATCTTCCTGGGCGCGGAGAAGCACCGCGGCATGTACTCCATGAGCGAGGTGCTGGCCCTGTCCGTGATGACCACGCCCGAGGAGTACGAGGCCCGGCAGGCCACGCTTTCCCCCCACGACGTGGTGAACATGCAGTACACCAGCGGCACCACGGGCTTTCCCAAGGGCGTGCAGCTTACCCACTACAACATCGGCAACAACGGCTACTGGATCGGCGAGAACCAGCGCTTCACCGAGTTGGACCGCCTCTGCCTCACCGTGCCGCTGTTCCACTGCTTCGGCTGCGTGCTGGGCGTCATGGCCTGCGTCACCCACGGCACGGCCATGTGCATCCTGGAGAACTTCGACCCCGTGGTGGCCATGACCTGCGTGGAAGAGGAAAAGTGCACCGCCATCTACGGCGTGCCCACCATGTTCATCGCCATCCTGGAGCACAAGCTCTTCAAGCGCTTCGACTTCTCCACCCTGCGCACCGGCATCATGGCCGGGTCGCCCTGCCCCATCGAGTTCATGAAGCGCGCCATGGAGCAGATGAACATGCGCGAGATCACCATCTGCTACGGCCTGACCGAGGGCAGCCCGGTGATGACCCAGACGCGCATCGGCGACTCCATCCGCCAGATGACCGAGACCGTGGGCCGCTCCATGCCCGAGATCGAGGTGCGCATCGTGGACCCGGAGACCAACCTGGAAGTCGCCCGCGGCGCCGTGGGCGAGATCTGCTGCCGGGGCTACAACGTCATGAAGGGCTACTACAACAACCCCACCGCCACGGCGGGCGCCATCGACATGGACGGCTGGCTGCACTCCGGCGACCTGGGCGTCATGGACGAGGAAGGCTACGTCACCGTCACCGGGCGCCTCAAGGACATGATCATCCGCGGCGGCGAGAACGTCTACCCGCGCGAGATCGAGGAGTTCCTCTACCGCATGGAGGGCATCCTGGACGTGCAGGTGGTGGGCGTGCCCAGCCGCAAGTTCGGCGAGGAGGTCGGCGCCTTCATCATCCTCAAGCCCGACGTGACCATGGAGCCCGAGGACGTGCAGGACTTCTGCCGCGGGCAGATCTCGCGCTACAAGATTCCCAAGTACATCGCCTTTGTGGAAAGCTACCCCATGACCGCCAGCGGCAAGATCCAGAAGTACAAGCTGCGCGAGCTGGCGGGCGAGATGTTCCCCGAGGCCATGCAGGAAGCCCCCAAGCCCTAGGCCGACAACAGCCAAGGAGAATGACCATGCAGATGGAACAGGCCTACAAGGAAATCGCCCCGCGCCTGCGGGGCCTGCGCGACGCCATGGACATGAGCCGCGAGGACCTGGCCAAGGCCACCGGCGCCAGCGTGGAACTCATCGCCGCCTACGAGTCCGGCACCACCGAAATTCCCGTGGGCTTCCTGATGAAGGTGGCCCACTGCTGCCACGTGGACCTCATGGTGCTGATCAGCGGCGTGGAGCCGCACCTCACCGGCTACTCCCTGGTGCGCAAGGGCGAGGGCCTGGCCGTGGAGCGCCGCAAGGACTACGACTACAAGAGCCTGGCCTACCGCTTCTCCGGCCGCAAGATGGAGCCCTTCCTCATCACCGTGCCGCCCAAGGATGAAAAGGACATGAACCTGGTGTCCCATTCCGGCCAGGAGTTCATCCACGTCATGGAAGGCCGGCTGGAAATCCGCGTGGGCGACGAGGTGCTGGCCCTGGAGCCGGGCGACAGCCTGTACTTCGACTCCCAGCACCCCCACGCCCTGCGCGGGCTGGACGGCCGCGAGGCCAAGTTCCTGGACGTAATCCTGTAGAGGGGGCGGAAGCATGAAAGAACTCAGCAAGATCAAACCCAGCCGCTACCGCGACTTCTGCACCCAGTTCCAGGTGGACGTGCCGGAGAACTACAACTTCGCCTACGACTTCCTGGACCCCAGGGCCCAGGCCGACGAAAGCCGCCTGGCCATGATCCACGTGGACGACGCCGGAAACCGCCGCGAGCTCACCTTCGGCTGGTTCGCGCGCGAATCGACCAAGCTGGCCAGCGCCCTGGCCGCCAAGGGCGTGAAGAAGGGCGACCGCGTCATGCTCATCCTGTACCGCCGCGTGGAGTACTGGACCTGCATGCTGGCCCTGTGCCGCATCGGCGCGCTGCCCATCCCCTCGCCCTCGCTGCTCACCCCCCACGACATCGAGTTCCGCGTGAACTTCGCCAAGGTGTCCTGCGTCATCTGCGAGGACAGCCTGACCAGCCGCGTGGAGGAGGCCCGCCACAAGTGCCCGGACCTGCGCCTGACGGTGCAGATGGGCAAGACCGCGCCCCCGGCGGGCTGGCAGGACTACGAGATCCTGAAGAACTCCGGGGCCGAGAGCTTCCCCCGCACGCCCGAGACCCCCGGCGGGGCCGACCCCATGGTCATCTTCTTCTCCAGCGGCACCACAGGCATGCCCAAGATGGTGCTGCACGCCCACACCTACCCGCTGGGCCACGTCACCACCGCCATGTACTGGCACGACCTGATACCCGGCGATGTGCACCTGACCCTCTCCGACACCGGCTGGGCCAAGAGCGTGTGGGGCAAGTTCTACGGCCAGTGGCTGGCCGGGGCGGTCATCTTCGTGTGGGACTTCCGCGGCAAGTTCGAGCCGCGCGAACTGCTGCGCATCCTCTCCGAGCACAAGGTCACCACCTTCTGCGCCCCGCCCACCGTGTACCGCTTCCTGGTGCGCGAGAACCTGAAGGAATTCGACCTGTCCTCCCTGCGCCACTGCACCACCGCGGGCGAACTCTTGAACGACTCCGTGTTCGCCGACTGGCAAAAGGCCCTGGGCCTGCCCATCTACGAGGGCTACGGCCAGACCGAGACCACCCTGCAGGTGGCCACCCTGCCCTTCATGAAGCCCAAGCCCGGCTCCATCGGTCGCCCCATGCCCGGCTGGGACATCGTGCTGCTGGACCCTGACGGCAACCCCTGCCCCCCCGGCGAGGAAGGCGAAATCTGCATCCGCCTGAAAGGGGAAAAGTCCACCGCCGGAATCCCCGGCCTGTTCGCGGGCTACCTGGACGAGCAGGAGCGCACCGACAAGGTGGTCTACGGCGGCTTCTACCACACCGGCGACAAGGCCTGGGTGGACGAGGACGGCTACTTCTGGTTCCTGGGCCGCACCGACGACCTCATCAAGAGCTCCGGCTACCGCATCGGACCCTTCGAGGTCGAAAGCGCCCTGGTGAGCCACGACGCCGTGGTCGAAGCCGCCGTCACCGGCGGGCCCGACCCCGTGCGCGGCATGGCCGTCAAGGCCACCGTGGTGCTGGCGCCCGGCTTCACTCCCAGCGACGAGCTGACCAAGACCCTGCAGAACCACGTCAAGAACGTCACCGCGCCCTACAAGTACCCGCGCATCATCGAGTAC
>JAEXRD010000159.1 GCA_023438245.1 Pseudomonadota bacterium
CCCCCGCCCTCCCCCAACTCGCCTCGCCTACGCGTTTCCTTCGTAGGGTGCGGGCAGGCGGCGGAAGATCTGGTCGGCTTCGGCGAAGGACTCGTGGTAGCAGCGCGCCAGGTCGGAGAGTCTGAGCTTGGCGCTGCTGCCCAGGCGTCCGGCCAGGGCCAGGTCGCCCTGTTCCATGGCCTGCACCAGCGAGAGCCACGGGGAGAGCGGGCTTTGGCCGCCGGTGAGGGCTTGCCGGATGGCGTCGGACACGGGCACGTCGGCCAGGGCCTGTTCGGCGGGCATTTCCAGGATGGCTTCCAGGTGCGAGAGCAGGCCCAGCAGCGAAAGCGAGGGCACGAGCCGGTCGAGGGCGGCGGCCCGGGCGGCGCGCTGGAGGAAGTCCGCGCGCTGGGCGGAGTAGTAGCAGAACTCCTGGTGCCGGGGCGAGGGCGACAGGTCGGTGATGAGCACGATCTTGAGCCAGTTCTTGAGCGGCTTCCAGCCTGCCAGCACGATGGCCTGCTGGATGGACTCCACCTTGCGCGCCAGGCCGAAGCTGGCGGAGTTGAGGAACTTGAGCAGGCGGTAGGTGAGGGCGGCGTCGGACTCCACGATGCGGGCCAGGGCCTTGAAGTCGGCGTCGGGCTTGTCCAGCAGTTCCAGCAGGCGCAGGCGCGAGAGCTGGCTGGCGGTGACGATCTTGCTGCTGTGGGGCAGGTCCATGCGGCTGAAGAAGAAGCCCTGGAACATGTCGGCCCCGTTCTGGCGGGCCTGGAGCATGTGCCGCCAGTCGACCATGCCGCGCACCTGGGCCAGCGCGCCGAAGCCCCGCGCCGCGCCGATGAGTTCCTGGAGCATGGCGGCGCTGCCGTTCTCGGGCCTGCCCGCGTCGATGATGATGACATCGGCCAGGGCATTGAGCGCGCGGCAGGCGGACCGGTTCTGGAAGCCGCCCACCGCGATGCCGTAGCCCGCGCTCTTGAGGGCGGCCACGGCCATGGGGATGCCGCCGGTGTCGCCCGCGGCCTCCTCGACCTCCACGTAGCTGCCCTGGGAGGGCATCAGGCGGGGCATGCCGTCGAGCACCGCCCCGGCGTCGAAGCTGACGATGGTCTGGACGTGTTCCGGTCCGCGCTGGGGCAGGTAGGCCTCCAGCAGCACGCTGGCGGTGAGCTCGTCGGTGAACAGGGGGCCCAGGCCGTCGGGCTGCATGAAGGACAGCGCCGTTCCCCAGGGCTGGAGCCGCTGGTCGAACACGGGCTGGCGGATGACCAGCAACCCGTTGGCTGAGGCCTGTCCGGTTTCGTTCATGTTCGGGTCCCCACTGCTCTGGCGGTGCTTCTACGTAGAATCTACTCTCGTTTTGTCGGGATGGCAAGCGGCCCGGCAGGATTGCCTAGCTCCGTTTCAGGCGCTCCTTCATGCGGTCCAGCAGCGCGCCGGGCACGAACAGCCCGCCACGGCCCCGGCCCAGGCGCACGTCGGGCTTCACCGCGCCGTGGAAGTCCGAGCCGCCGCTCATGAGCAGGCCCAGCCGTCCGGCCAGGGCCTCCAGCTGGGAGGTGAAGCGGTCGTTGTGCTCGGTGTAGTACACCTCGATGCCGTCCAGGCCGTGGCCCTTGAGCTCGGCCACCATGGGCTCCAGCCGGGAAATCTGCTGGGTGAGCAGGTAGGGGTGGGCCAGGATGGCCAGGCCGCCGTCCTCGTGCACGGCGCGGATGGCCTCCTCCGGCCCCAGCTTCTCCTTGGGCACGTAGGCCAGGCCGTGGCGGCCCAGGAAGCGGTCGAAGGCCTCCTCGATGCTGCGCACCACACCGGCCTGGAGCATGGCCTGGGCCATGTGCGGGCGGCCCACGGTGCCGTGGGCGTGGGCTTCCACCTGCTCGCGCGTCAGGCGCACGCCCACCTTGGCCAGCTTTTCCAGCATGATCTCGTTGCGCATGCGCCGGGCGTTGCGCACCCGGTCCAGCGCGCTCAAAAGCGCGCCGGGCCGCTCGTCGATGAACAGGGCCAGCATGTGCGTGGGCAGGCCGGAAAAGTCCAGCGAGAGCTCGCAGCCGGGCACCAGCTCGATGTCTTGCCGCCTGGCCTCTTCGCGGGCCTCGGGCAGCCCGGCGAAGGTGTCGTGGTCGGTGAGGGCCACGGCGGAGAGCCCGGCCTCCTTGGCCGCGCGCATCAGCTCCGAGGGCGTGTAGGTGCCGTCGGAGGCGGTGGAGTGGGTGTGCAGGTCGACGCGCGGTTGCATGGGGGCCTCGCATAGACGGAGTTGTCGTCTTTGGGTAAAATGTATTACCATCATTGTGGGGTTCGTCAAGAGTTTTGGCTGAGCGGGCACTTGTCGGGCGGTGGTGGCTGGCGTATACGGACGCGAGCGAAGGAGGGCCGCATGGCGCTGAATATTGAGTTGGTGAAGCTTTTGGCCTGTCCGGCCTGCAAGGGCGTTCTGACGCTCTTGCCTGGGCAGGACGGGTTGCAGTGCGCGGCCTGCGCCGTGGTGTACCCGGTGAAGGACGAGATTCCGGTGATGCTGGTGGACGAGGCCGTTCCCAAGGCCAAGTGGACCGGCAGCAAGGCCGAGGTGTAGGGCCTCCGCTTGCCAGCACCGGGCGAATCCCGTAGGGGTGCCCGGACGACGCGGGGCGTAGCGCAGCTCGGTAGCGCGCCTGCTTTGGGAGCAGGATGTCGCTGGTTCGAATCCAGTCGCCCCGACCAGACAATGAGAAAGGCCCGGAAGGATATCCTTCCGGGCCTTTTTGCGTGGCGATTGTGAACGGGGAGGCTATTCCTCGCCGCCCGGCTCCTTGATCCAGCCGCAGTCCTTGTTGGGGCAGGCGGTGTGCGCGCCCTTGGCCTTGGTGAACTTCTCCACCAGCACCGCGCCGCCGCACTGCGGGCAGGGTCCGGGAACGGGCCGGTCCCACAGGGCGTAGGTGCAGTCCGGGTAGCGGCTGCAGGAGTAGAAAATCTTGCCCCCGCGCGAGCTCTTCTCCACCAGCTCGCCGGTGCAGCCCGGCTGCGGGCAGGCCACGCCCGTGGGCAGCGGCTCGGTGTGCTTGCACTTGGGGTAGCCCGTGCAGGCGATGAACTTCGAGCCCCGGCGCGCGGTCTTGACCACCATGGGCTTGCCGCAGTCCGGGCAGGTGCCCGCGGGGATCTCCTCGGCGGCCTCCAGCAAGATGATCTTTCCGAACTCGTCGCGCTTGAAATTCTTGATGTTCTTGCACTTGGGGTAGCCGGTGCAGCCCAGGAACTGCTCCTTGGCGCGGCCCTTGCGCGGGGTTTTCACCGCAAAGGGCTTGCCGCACAGGTCGCACAGGATGTCCGTGATCTCGTCCTTGGGCTTGTCCACCACGGTGATGGCGCCCTGGGCGTCGCGCGTGAACTCGCGGATGGCCTTGCATTCCGGGTAGCCGGAGCAGCCCAGGAACTCGCCGTTCTTGCCGAACTTCACGTGCATGGGCTTGCCGCATTCCGGGCAGGGCACGCCGGAGTCGATGGTGGCGCGCTCCATCTCCTCCCCGGCCTTCTTCAGCGCCGGGTCGAACTCCTTCATGAACTCGGCGATGACCGTCTCCCAGCTCTGGCCGCCCGCGGCGATCTCGTCGAGCTTGGTCTCCATGTCCGCCGTGAAGCCCACGTCCATGAGCGTGGCGAAATGCGCCACCAGCTTGTCGCTCACCGTCGCGCCCAGCTCGGTGGGGGCGAAGCGCTTCTCCTCCATGGCCACGTAGTCGCGGTCCTGCAGGGTGCTGATGATGGCGGCGTAGGTGCTGGGCCGTCCGATGCCCTGCTCCTCCAGCGCCTTGACCAGCGTGGCTTCGGTGTAGCGCGGGGGCGGCTGGGTGAACTTCTGCTCGCTGGTGAGGTCCAGCAGCTTCAGCTCCTCGCCGATGGCCAGCTTGGGCAGCTGGGCCTCGCCGTCTTCCGCCTCGGCGTCCGGGTCCGGGGCCTCCAGCCCCTGCACCTTGAGAAAGCCGGGGAACAGCAGGCGCTCGCCCTTGGCCCGCCACTGGGTGGTCCCATTGGCGGCGGTGACGGTGGTGTCGTGGAAGCGGGCGTCGGCCATCTGCGAGGCCACGAAGCGCCGCCAGATGAGCTGGTAGAGCTTGAACTGGTCCGCGGGCAGAAAGCCCTTCACGCTCTCGGGCGTCACGGCCACGTCGACGGGGCGGCAGGCTTCGTGCGCGTCCTGGGCTCCGCCCTTGGTCTTGAAATTCTTGGCCTTGGCCGGGGCGTAGGGCTCGCCGTAGCGCGCCAGGATGAACTCGCGCGCGGCCTTCTTGGCCTCGTCGGCGATGCGCACGGAGTCGGTACGCATGTAGGTGATGAGCGCCACCGTGCCCCGGTCGCCCAGCTCCACGCCTTCGTACAGCTTCTGGGCCGCGCCCATGGTCTTCTTGGCGGAATATCCCAGCGCGCGGTTGGCCACCTGCTGCAGGCTGGAGGTGGTGAACGGGGGCGGGGCGCTCTTGGAGCGCTCCTTCTCCTCCACGCCCTCCACAATGAACTTTCCGGCGCGCACGTTCTTCACCAGCGCCCCGGCGGCTTTCTCGCTGCCGATGGCCTCCAGGCCGGGCTGGGCCAGCTTGCCGCCCACCTTCCACAGGTCGGCGCGGAAGGGCGGGGGATTGCTCCCCTCCAGCTTGGCCTTGAGCGCCCAGTGCTCCACGGGCTGGAAGGCCCGGCGCTCGCGCTCGCGGTCCACGATGAGGCGCAGGGCCACGCTCTGCACGCGCCCGGCGCTGATGCCGCGCTTCACGTGCTTCCAGAGGATGGGGGAAATCTTGTAGCCCACCAGGCGGTCCAGCACGCGGCGGGCCTGCTGCGCGCCCACCAGGTCGGCGTTGATGGGCCGGGGGTGTTCGAGCGCTTCCTTCACCGCGCGTGCGGTGATCTCGTTGAACTGGATGCGGCTGACGTTCTTGTTCTGGGCCTTGATGAGCTCGGCCACGTGCCAGCCGATGGCCTCCCCCTCGCGGTCGGGGTCGGGCGCCAGGTAGACGTGGCCCGCGGCCTTGGCGGCCTTGCGCAGGCGGCCCACAACGTCCTCCTTGCCCTTGATGATCTCGTAGCGGGGCAGGTAGCCGTTCTGCTCGTCCAGGCCCATGTCGCCCTTGGGCAGGTCGCGCACGTGGCCCACGCTGGCCTCCACGGCGTAATCCTTCCCCAGGAACTTCCCGATGGTCTTCACCTTGGCGGGCGACTCGACGATGATAAGGTCTTTGCTCATGATGGGGTGGGCTATAGCCACCGCCGGGCGGGTTGGCAAGGGGCGAGGTTGGGGAGAGATGGATGCGGCCCTGCGAATGTTCGAATGGACATGCAGGGTCATTGCTTCCGCGGTACGTTTATTGCTACGCATTTGTGAATTCTACGCATTCCCCGTGCGGATGGTTCGGGCGGCAGGTGCCGCCTTGGAGCAACTTGCGCAGGGGTTTGCTATGAAAGTGTTTTTTGAGGACGACGACTGCCGGATATCCTTCGACCACCGGGGGGCGGACACCACCGCGTTCTGCTTCACCGGAACGGGGTCCAGCCTGGGCGGAATCGACGCCGAGGACATCCAGAAGGAGGAGTTCCGCAAAAGCCTGAGCCAGGCGCGCAGCAATTGCGTCTACATCATCGACAAGAAGCGCACATGGTACGCGGCGCAGGCCATCCGCGACCACCTGCAGCGGTTCCTGCTCCAGGAGCACGCCGCCTGGAACGTGGCGCGCACGGTCTCCATCGGCAACAGCATGGGCGGCACCGGGGCGCTCGTCTTCTGCGAGCTGCTGAAGGCCGACGTGACGCTGAGCTTCGCTCCGCAAAGCTCGGTCTCCCCGATTCGCGCCGGCTTCGAGAACCGCTACGACAAGTATGTGCGCGCCATGCCGAAGGGGGGACATTTCACCGATGTCGTCGGGGTGCGCACCTGCGGGAGCGTGCTCGTGTTCTTCGGCTCGGACGACGACATCGACCTGTTCCACGCCGAGCGCATGCTGGGGGCCGGATACCGGATGGTCGTGACCCAGAACTGCGGCCACGATGTTGCGGCGTACCTGAAGCGCCAGGGGCATTTGGGGCCGATTCTGGACATGGCGCTGCGCGGCAATGCGCAGGGCGTCGAGGCATACTGCAACGAGCGGGTCTGCGTTGTGCCCCGGGCGCACCATAAGACGCTCATCGGGCTGCGCAAGCACATCTGCGCGCAGTCCCGGCACGATCCCCAGGCCATTCTTTCGGTGGCCCCGCATCTGCTGGACATCGCGGGCAAGTCCGCGGAATTCCATAACCAGATCAGCCACGCGCTGACCCGGATCGGGCAGCTGGACATGGCCATCGGGTACGCCCGCTGCGCCATTTCGCTCCATGGCGAGCGCGCGGACTACCACCTGCACCTGGGGCGGCTGCTGCAGCGCACGGGAGACGCGGAGGGCGCGCTGGACGCGCAACTGCGCGCGGCGGCCCTGCAGCCCGGGCAGGCCTGAGGGGACACGCGCGCGGCCCCGCCCGCGAGGGCGGCGAAAAGCCCCCGACGCAATCTCTGCGCCGGGGGCTTCGTTTTGGGGGGCCTGTATGTGCTTGGCTTAAGGGATTAAGCCAGGGCGGCCTGGGGGGTGATGGCGGGGATGTTCAGGGCCTCGCCCACCGCCGGGCAGGTCAGCTGGCCCTTGTAGGTGTTCAGGCCCAGCAGCAGGGCGTTGTCCTCGCGCAGGGCGTCGATGCCCTTGGCGGCCAGCTTGATGGCGTAGGGCAGGGTCTGGTTCACCAGGGCGAAGGTGCTGGTGCGGGGCACCGCGCCGGGCATGTTGGCCACGCCGTAGTGCACCACGCCGTCCACGATGTACGTCGGCTTGTCGTGGGTGGTGGCGTGGATGGTCTCCACGCAGCCGCCCTGGTCAACGGCCACGTCCACGATGACGGAGCCTTCGCGCATGGTGGCGATCATGTCGCGGGTGACCAGCTTGGGGGCCTTGGCGCCGGGCACCAGCACCGCGCCCACGACGAGGTCGGCGTCCTTCACGGCGGCACGCAGGTTGGGCTCGGTGCTGCTCATGGTCACGATGCGGCTGCCGAAGATGTCGTCCAGGTACTGCAGGCGGGCGTGGGAGAGGTCGAACACGGTGACCTTGGCGCCCATGCCCACGGCGATCTTCACCGCGTTGGTGCCCACAACGCCGCCGCCGATGACCACGACGTTGGCCGGGGCCACGCCCGGCACGCCGCCCAGCAGCATGCCGCGTCCGCCCTGGGTCTTCTCCAGGTAGTGCGCGCCCACCTGGGTGGCCATGCGGCCGGCCACTTCGCTCATGGGCAGGAGCAGGGGCAGGCTGCGGTCGGGCAGCTGCACGGTCTCGTAGGCCACGCCGGTGGTTCCGGCGGCCAGCAGGGCCTTGGTCTGGGCCTCGTCGGCGGCCAGGTGCAGGTAGGTGAACAGCAGCAGGTCGGAGCGCAGGAAGCCGTACTCGGCGGCCATGGGCTCCTTCACCTTGATGACCATCTCGGCGGCCCAGGCCTCGGCGGCGGTGTCCACCATCTTGGCGCCCGCGGCGGCGTACTCGGCGTCGGTCAGGCCGCTGCCCACGCCCGCGCCCTTCTCCACCAGAACGGTGTGGCCGCGGCGGATGAGGGTCTCCACGCCGCCGGGGGTCATGGACACGCGGTTTTCAAGGGTCTTGATCTCTTTGGGGATGCCGATGATCATACGCTGCCTCTCTTCCTTGGGTTTGGTGTGTTATTCGGCGAACCAGGTGCGCGCGCCCCGGGGCAGGGGAATCCACTTGCGCCTGGCCTTCATGACCACGAACGATTCGCTGCTGGCCACGCCGCCCACGCTGGACAGCGTCTTGTCGAGAAAGTCGTACAGTCCGGAAATGTCCTCGCTGGTGATGAGTTCCACCAGGATGTCGTAGCGGCCCGTGACCACCGCCGCCCAGTTCACGTCCGGCAGGGCGGAGATCTCCTCCAGCTTCTGGTCCAGCTGCATCTGGCTTTGCAGCTTGATGCCCACCAGCGCCACGGACAGCCCCTTCACCGCGAAGGGGTCCACCAGCCCGGCGATGCGCATGAGCCCCTGGGAGATCATGCCGCGCACGCGGGTGCGGATGGTGGGCGCGGTGACGCCCAGGCGCTCGGCCAGCTCGCCCGCGCCCGCCTGGCCGTCGCTGGCCAGTTCGCAGAGGATGCGGCGGTCTGCTGCGTCGAGGATTTTCTTCATCCTGGCAATCCTTGGGGCTGGAATTTTCGTATCCGAAAAAATGTGAGTCAGAAATATTCCATTTGCAAAACTCTTGTCAACGGGTGGGACGGGAAAAAATCCCGGATTTTCCCTCCCGGCTTGTGGGAAGGGGGGGATTGGGGTAGGGTAGAAGAGGCCCAGCCCTGAACGCCGCTTTGAGGAGGCCCTACGTGGCGCCGGAAGAACGCTTGCTCTCCGTGGCCGAGATCGCCCGCAGGCTCTCTGTGCCAGAGTCCACCGTGCACTACTGGAAGAACCGCTTCGCCCAGCACCTGCCCAGCGCGGGAACCGGCAGGCAGAAGCGCTTCCGCGAGGGCGCCGTGGAGGTCTTCCGCGTCATCGCGGAGATGTTCTCCATCGGGCATTCCGCCCAGGACGTCATGGAGGCGCTGGGCAAGCGCTTCCCGCTCACCGCCAGCCTGGACCACCACAACGAGGAGGCCGCTGGCCGCGCCCAGGCGGGCCATCGCGCCCACGGCGGGCCCTCCGAACCGTCCTCGCCCCACTCCGCCGAGGCCGCCGTGCGCATGGCCGCCGCCATCGCCAAGGAGGTCGGCGCGGAGATCGCCCGCAGCATCGGCGAGGGCCTGCGCCAGCACCTGGGGGGAATAGCCATGCCTGCCGGCCAGGAGCTGGCCGCGTTGCCCGGCCTGCCGCCCGAGGAGCTGGAGTCCATCAGAAGCGCCGTTGCCGCCACCTGCGGACGCCTGGACGACCACGCCGGGGAGGTGGCCCGCATGGCCGCCGAGAACGCCGAGCTCAAGGCCAAGCTCTCCGTGCTGGAGTCCGAGCTCATCCGTCTGCGCAAGGATCGGCGCGAGATGGAGAAGTACCTTCTTGACAAGATAAAAAGCGTATCTACTTAAGCACTCATGGACGCGCCGCCCCCGGCGCTCCTGCGGGATGCTTCCTCTCCCGCTTCCGGCGCAAGGCCCGACACCTCCCAGCCAGCCAAGGCCCCGCGTGAGCGGGGTCTTGTGCGGTCTGGAGCCAGGCATCCTCTAAGAAGATGACGGAGCACACCATGAGCCAGACCCAATCCTTCGAATTCAAAGCCGAAATCAAGCAGCTGCTGGATATCCTCGTGCACTCCCTGTACACCGAGCGCGAGATCTTCCTGCGCGAGCTGGTGAGCAACGCCAGCGACGCCCTGGACAAGCAGCGCCTCACCGCCGCCACCAAAGCCAACGGCGGCGGCGACGACACCGAAGACGAGGCCCCGCTGGACATCCACATCGACGTGGACAAGGAGGCGAAAACCCTCACCGTGGCCGACAACGGCATCGGCATGACCAAGGACGAGTTGGTGCAGAACATCGGCACCATCGCCCACTCCGGCAGCGCCCACTTCCTCAAGGCGCTCAAGGAGTCCGGGGGCCAGAGCGCGGACAGCATCATCGGCCGCTTCGGCGTGGGCTTCTATTCCGTCTACATGGTGGCGGACAAGGTGCGCATCACCACCAAGAGCGCCTCCGGCGCCGCCCCGGTGGAGTGGATCAGCGACGGCCAGGGCAGCTACACCATCCGCGAGCTGGAAGGCGAGGAGGCCGAAGCCCTGGCGCGCGGCACCCGCATCGAGGCGCACCTGAAGCCCGACCTGGCCGCCCAGTTCACCGAGCCGGAGACCCTGCGCCACATCATCCGCAAGCACAGCAATTTCATCGGCTTCCCCATCCTGGTGGACGGCGAGCGGGCCAACACCGTGCCCGCCCTGTGGCGCGAGCCCAAGTTCCAGATCACCCCGGAGCAGTACAAGGAGTTCTACTCCTTCCTGACCTACGACGACGAGGAGCCGCTGGACACGCTGCACACCTCCGTGGATGCCCCGGTGCAGTTCAACGCCCTGTGTTTCATCCCCCAGAAAAGCAAGGACTTCATGGGCTTCGACCGCGAGGACTGGGGCCTGGACCTCTACGTGCGCCGCGTGCTCATCCAGCGCCAGAACAAGGACCTCATCCCCCAGCACCTCATGTTCGTGCGCGGCGTGGTCGACACCGAGGACCTGCCCCTGAACATCTCCCGCGAGACCCTGCAGGACAACCTGCTCATCAAGAAGATCCACACTACCCTGGCCAAGCAGGTGCTCTCCCACCTGGAGAAGATGGCCGAGGACAAGGACAAGTACGCCAAGTTCTGGCGCGAGCACTCCCGCGTGTTCAAGGCCGGGTACATGGACTTCCTGAACCGCGACAAGTTCGCCGGACTCATGCGCTTCAACTCCAGCGTGAGCGAGAGCGCCGACGAGCTGGTGAGCCTGGACGACTACATCAGCCGCGCAAAGCCCGACCAGAAGAAGGTCTACTACGCCTTCGGTCCCAGCCGCGAGGCCCTGAAGCTCAACCCGCACCTGGAGATCTTCCGCCGCAAGGGCGTGGAGGTGCTCTACCTCTTCGAGCCCGTGGACGAGTTCGTCATGGACGCCCTGCGCACCCACAAGGACTTCGAGCTGACCCCCGCCGAGCTGGCCAAGCCCGAGGACCTCTCCGCCCTGCCCGACGTGGAGGCCGCCCCCGAGGCCGAGGCCCCGGCCCCGGAGCAGGACGCCCTCAGCGCGCTCTTCGCCCGCTTCCGGGCCATCCTGGGCGATGCCGTCACCGAGGTGCGCGCCTCCGCCCGGCTCACCGGCAGCCCCTGCTGCCTGGTCAACCCCGACGGCCACACCACCTCCAGCATGGACAAGATCATGCGCGCCATGCACCACGACTCGTCCATCCCCAAGAAGATCCTGGAGCTCAACCCCAAGCACGAGCTCATCCGCAACCTGGCCAGCCTGAACCAGGCCGACCCCGCCGACCCCTTCGTGGAACAGGCCGCGCGCCAGCTCTACGAGAGCGCGCTCTTGCTCGAAGGCTACCTCTCCGACCCGCACGCCCTGGTGGGCCGCGTCCAGGACCTGCTGGCCAAGTCCAGCGGCTGGTACGTGAAGAGCAAGTAGATGGCGATGTGAGAGCGGGGGGGGGGGGGGGGGGGGGGGGGGGGGGGGGGGGGGGGGG
>JAEXRD010000162.1 GCA_023438245.1 Pseudomonadota bacterium
CCCCCCCCCCCCCCCCCCCCCCCCCGACATCACCATCTCACAACGTCTTGCTGCCCCGGTCCAGGATGGCCTGGGCCTCCTCGGTGGAAAGCCCGCGCTGGGCGGCGATGGCCGTGAGGTTCTCCTCGGCGTCCGAGGCGCGCAGGTAGGTGGGCGCGACCTCGTGGGCGGGCAGGTACTGGGCGCGGAGGGCCAGGGTGAGAAGGGTCTCGGGCCGCGGGTTGTCCCAGGCCGGAGGTAGAAGCATGAGGCCGGGATCGGAGTCGGCCAGGGCCTGGAAATGCGCCAGGTTGCGCCGCAGGCCGCCGCCGAGCAGGCACACGGGCCGGGGCAGGGCGGAGAGCAGCGCGGGCAGGGCGTCCAGGGCCAGGGACTGGGCCGCAGCCAGAGGGCCGGTGGAGCTGAATGGCTGGCAGTAGACCTGGCCCCGGCGGCTCCAGGCCAGGGGCAGCACTGTGGCGCGGGAAGATTGGGCGGCCTCGTGGGCGAGCAATTCAAGATGGTTGAGGCCCGCGAGCAGGGCTCCCGTGGCGGCGGCCATGCCCTGGGCCAGGGCCAGCGCCATGCGCAGCCCCGTGAAGCTGCCCGGCCCGGTGTCGCAGGCGATGCGGGCGACGTCCGAGGCGGAAAGGCCCAGGGAGTCGAGCATGTTGCGGATGCCCGGGGCCAGGAAGCGCGCGGCCTGGCCCGGCACGTGCCATTCCTGGCTGGCCAGCAGGGCGATGGTGTCGCCTTCCACTCGGCCAAGCGCCATCTGCAGGCGCTCGTCGGCCCCGCCAATGGCGAGCACGTGGGGGGCCAGGATGTGGCCGTTATTTGAACAGTCGGCGCAGGTCATTGTAGGTGGCCAGGAGCATGAGCGCCGCCAGCATGGCGATGCCCACGCGCAGCGCCATGGCTCGCACGCGCTGGCTTAAGGGCCGCCGCATGACGGCCTCCAGGCTGAAGAACACGATGTGCCCGCCGTCGAGCACCGGGATGGGCAGCAGGTTCACGAAGCCCAGGTTGGCCGAGAGCGCGGCGGTGAGCGCAAGCAGCTCCACCCAGCCGCTCTTGGCCTCCTTGCTGATGAGCTGGGCGATGAGGATGGGCCCGCCGATGGAGTCCGCCGGGATGACCCGCTCGATCATCTTCACCAGGGCCATGACCATGGTCTCGATGGCGCGCCAGGTCTCCTTGGCGCTGACCTGGAGGCTCTGGCCCGGCGTGAGCTCCACGCCGATGATCTCCTTGGAGGCCACGATGCCCAGCATCGGGGTGGCCTTCTCCTCGCCGAAGATGTTCTTGCGCACGCGCATTTCCGGGGCCACGGAAACGGTGATCCGCTCCTTGCCGCGCTTGATGGCCAGCTGCATGCTCTTGCCCTGGGACTTCTGCACGCGCTCGGTCATGTCCTCCCAGAAGATGATGGCGGTTCCGTCCACGCTCTCGATCTGGTCCCCGGAGGCGAGGCCCGCGCGGGCGGCGGGGCTGTCGGGCAGCACCTCGCCGATGTTCGGGGCCAGGCCCATCTGGCCCTGGGTGGCGAAAAGCATCCAGTAGATGGCCCAGGCCAGGAGGAAGTTGAACACCGGGCCCGCGGCCACCACGGCCATGCGCTGCCACACCGGCCGGGCGGAGAACAGCAGCTTCTCGGGAATCTCGCGGGCGTCGTCGTCGTTGTCCGGGCTCTCGCCCGCCAGCAGCACGTAGCCGCCCAGGGGGATGGCGCACAGGCGGTACTCGGTCATGCCGTGGGTGAAGGCGAAGATCTTGGGGCCGAAGCCCAGCGAGAAGGCCTTGACCCCCATGCCCAGCAGCCGCGCCACCAGGAAGTGCCCGAGTTCGTGGAAGAAGATCAGTCCGCCAAGGACCAGGACCACGGCTATGAAACTCACGTGTCGCTCCTCGCGCCGCTGGCCGGGGTTGCCCCGCGCGCGGCCCGTTCTCGGGTTGTGGTTCTGGTTTCCTCGTCGGCGGCGATGAGGTCCGCCGCGCCGCAGTCTTCCGGCAGTGTGTCGTGGCGCTCCAGCGCGCCCTCGATGAGCCGGGGAATGTCCATGAAGCCGATGCGCCCCGCCAGGAACAGCTCCACGGCCACCTCGTTGGCGGCGTTGAGGGCCGCGGGGTGGCTGTGGCTGGCGGCGAAGGCCTGCTTGGCCAGCCGCAGGCAGGGGAACAGCCCCTCGTCCGGGGCCTCGAAGGTCAGCTGGCCGATGGCCGCCAGGTCCAGCCGGGGCATGGAGAGGCCCACGCGCCGGGGGTAGCACAGGCTGTGGGCGATGGGGATGCGCATGTCCGGCACGCCCAGGTGCGCCAGCTGCGAGCCGTCCACGTATTCGACGAGCGAGTGCACGATGCTTTGCGGGTGCACCAGCACCCGAACGCGCTCCACGGGCAGGCCGTAGAGGTGCAGGGCCTCGATGACCTCCAGGCCCTTGTTCATCAGCGTGGCGGAATCGATGGAAATTTTCGCGCCCATGCTCCAGTTGGGATGGTTCAGCGCCTGGGCCGGGGTGACGGCCTTGAGGAACGAGGCGTCACGCCCCCGGAACGGCCCGCCCGAGGCGGTGAGAATGAGGCTGTCCAGCTCCGCGCCACCGTCTCCGTGGGCGTCTATGTGTCCGCACAGGGCCTGGAACAGGGCGTTGTGCTCGCTGTCCACGGGCAGGACGATGGCCCCGGACTCCTGGCAGGCGCGGCGGATGAGCCGGCCGCCCAGCACCAGGCTCTCCTTGTTGGCCAGGGCGATGCGCTTGCCCGCCTTGGCCGCGGCCAGCGTGGGCAGAAAGCCCGCCGCGCCCACGATGGCGGAGAGCACGAGGTCGGCCCCCGGCAGGGCGGCGATGGCCTCGTAGGCAGCGGGGCCGACCAGTATTTCGGGAGTGTAGCCCGCCGGGAGCAGGCTCCTCAGTTCGGTCGCGCCTTCGTCGGTGAGCACGCCCAGCACGGCGGGGCGGAACTTCGCCGCCTGTTCGGCCAGTTTGGCCGCGTTGCGGCCACCGGCCAGGGCGGCCACCCGGAACAGGTCCGGGTGTTCCTCCACCACCTTCAGCGCGCTGACGCCGATGGAGCCGGTGCTGCCCAGGATGGCCAGGGAGCGCGGGAAGGGCGCGCCGGAGACGGAGAGCGCATCGGAGGGCCAGCGGGAGATGTAGGTCTTCACGCCGCGCTCCTACGGGAAAAGGGGGATCAGCTCGCGGAACAGCGCGTAGCAGGGCAGGGCGAAGAGCAGGCTGTCGATGCGGTCCAGCAGGCCGCCGTGGCCGGGCAGGAGCGTGCCGGAGTCCTTGACTCCCAGGCGACGTTTCAGGGCGGACTCGAAGAAGTCGCCCAGCTGCGCGGCCAGGTTCAGCAGCGCGCCCAGGGCCAGCCAGGCCGCCGGGTGGGCCTGGCCCAGGCTCAGGCCGTAGGCCGTCACCGCGGCGATGCATCCGGCCATGCCGCCGATGCTGCCCGCCCAGGACTTCTTGGGGCTCACCTGGGGCCAGATCTTGGCCTTGCCCCAGAGCGTGCCGGAATAGTAGGCCGCCGTGTCCGAGGCGGCGGTGGAGACGAGCACCAGCAGGATCTCCAGCCGGGACAGGCCCAGCACCAGCACGAGCATGAGCGGGATGTAGGCCAGCCCGCACAGGGCGATGATCTCGTCGGAAAAGTCGCTGCCCTCCTGGTCACGGCCGTAGCGGAAGAGGAAGCGCAGGGCCAGGATCCAGAAGCAGGCGGCCAGGGCCCAGGGCGCGGCGTTCAGGCCGCGCAGGGCGGCGGCGGCCACCAGCCCGGCCCCAAGCATCGCGGCGAGCAGGCGCAGGCCCTTGTGCTCCGGCCCGGGGCGGAACATGGCGGTGAATTCCCACAGGCCCAGGGCGCAGAGGGCCATGACGGTGAGGGCGATGAGCGCCCCGCCCAGCCACAGCGCGAGCCCGACCAGGCCCACCGCCGCCACGGCGGTGCAGATGCGCTGGCAGTGCGGGGTCAGACTCACGAAACCTCCATGCAGACGGCCTGATGCTGGCCGGAAGGGGCTCCGGCGCGCGGGACCCGACCTCTGTACGCGATTGTGGCCCGCTGGGCAACCCGCAGAAGGCGGCACCCCCGTCGGCCTTCGGGCGGGGTGCGGATTTCTTGTTGTGAAGCCCCCGGATAATCCTGTACTATTACGTAACTCGATGCCAGAGCGCCCGCACCTGCGAGTCTTCACCGCGTCCGCCGCTTGAGGGCAGGAGGAGAGCATGACCGAGAGCAATGTTTGCCCCGCGCCGGATTCCCCGGCCCTCTCGCCGGAGGCCGAGCTTGAGAACCTGCGCGAGCTGGCCGCGCGCCAGGCCCGGCACGTGCACCGGCTCACCGAGATCGGCCTGGCCCTCTCCGGCGAGCAGAACCGCGACCGCCTGCTGGAGATGATCGTGGAGCTGGCGCGCTCGCTGACGCATGCCGACGCGGGCACGCTGTACATCGTGGACGAGGAGCGCACGCACCTGAACTTCGTGGTGCTGCAGAACGACACCATGAACACGCGCATGGGCGGCACCAGCGGCAACCCCATCACCCTGCCGCCGGTGAAACTCTACGCCGACGACGGCAGCCCCAACCACGCCAACGTCTCCTCCTACGCCGCCCTCACCGGCGAGTTCGTGAACATTCCGGACGTCTACTGCGCCGAGGGCTTCGACTTCACCGGCCCGCGCCGCTACGACGCCGCCACGGGCTACCGCAGCCAGTCCATGCTGGTCATGCCCATGCAGAACCACGAGAACGAGGTCATCGGCGTGCTCCAGCTCTTGAACGCCAAGGACAAGTCCGGCGTGGTGCGCGAATTTTCCGACGAGGGCCTGGAATCCGTGCGCTCCCTGGCCACCCAGGCCGCCGTGGCGCTCACCAACACCCAGCTCATCGCGGGCCTCAAGGCCCTGCTGTACTCCTTCATGCAGAGCATCGCCGCGGCCATCGACGCCAAGAGCCCGTACACGCGCGGCCACATCGACCGCGTGGTGGACCTGACCGAGCGCATCGCCCTGGCCATCAACACCCAGGCCGAGGGGCCCTACGCCGAGGTCCGCTTCACCCCGGACGAGCTGGAGGAACTGAAGCTGGCGGCCTGGATGCACGACGTGGGCAAGATCACCACGCCGGTGCACGTGGTGGACAAGAGCACCAAGCTGGAGACCATCATCGACCGCATCGAGGTCATCCGCGCGCGCTTCCGGTTCATCGGCAAGGCCATGCAGGCCGAGCTTCTGGAAAAGCTGCTGGAAATGGCGGGCAGCGGGGCCAGCAGGCAGGACATGTTCGCCGTCACCGAGGAGATGGAGACCCGCCGCCAGCAGTTGGAGGACGACCTGAAGTTCGTGGAGGGCTGCAACCAGCCCGGCGAGTTCATGAGCGACGAGCGCATCGCGCGGGTGAAGGACATCGCCAGCCGCACCTATGTCGATGGCGACGGCGAAAACGGCGAGCGCAAGCCCTGGCTCACCGCGGACGAGGTGGAGAACCTGTGCATCCGCAAGGGCAGCCTCACCGACGTCGAGCGCAAGATCATCGAGGACCATACCGTGGTCACGCTGGACATGCTGGGCCGCCTGCCCTTTCCCAAGCGCCTGAAGCGCGTGCCGGAGTTCGCCGGGGGCCACCACGAGAAGCTGGACGGCACGGGCTATCCCAACCACCTCACCGCCGAGCAGTTGCCCTTGCAGGCGCGCATATTGGCCGTGGCCGACGTGTTCGAGGCCCTCACCGCGCGCGACCGGCCCTACAAGGCGCCCATGAAGCTCTCCCAGGCCCTGAAGATCCTGGGCTTCATGTGCAAGGACAAGCACATCGACGCGGACGTGTTCCAGGTTTTGAAGGACAGCGGTCTGGTGCGCGAGTACGCCGAGGCCCACCTGGGCCCGGACCAGAACGACCTGGACGCCCCCCCGCCCGAGCAGACCCTGAAATGAGAGGGCGCGTGCGCGCCGCGCGCAGGTTCCGAAGCTGTCCTGCCGGCTGCCCTGCCGGCTGTCCTGCCGACTGTCCTGCCGACTGGCCCGCCGCCTAGGCCCGCTCCGCCCCCGGTTGACCCAAAAGAAACGCCAGCTTCGCGCCCTTCGCCTTGGCCTTCACCGCCAGTTCCAGGCGCAGGGCGGCGGACTTGTCCGCGCAGGGCGCGTGGGCCAGCATGGCCACGGGCAGCCGCGCGCGGGTGTACTTGCTGGCCGTCCCGGCCTGGTGCTCGGCCAGCCGCCGGGCCAGGTCGGTGGTGACGCCGCAGTAGAGCGTGCCGTCCGCGCAGCAGAGCAGGTAGATATGCCAAGTTTGGGCAGGGGAAGCCATGGGCCGGGTGTATCCTCACTCGCCGGGCTTGCCAACCTCGCCGTGCCCGATATATTCCCTCAGCGGCCATGCCTTCCGCATGCAGATCGAACCCGAGGAGCCTTTCTTGTCCAAGATCACGGTGCAGAACGTCGAGAAATCCTACGGCGGCGAGGAGCTGTTCCGCAACCTCTCCTTCGAGGCCCAGCCGGGCATGCGCCTGGCCGTGGCCGGTCCCAACGGTTCCGGCAAGAGTACGCTGTTGCGCGTGCTGGCCGGGCGCACCGAGCCCGACGGCGGCAGCGTGGTCATGAGCAAGGGCGCGCGCCTGGGCTACGTGGCCCAGGAACTGTCCCAGGCCGATCTCATCGAGCCGCTGCTGGGCTGGGTGCTCTCGGTGCTGCCCAACTGGCGCGACTTCTGGCGCGAGTGGGAACACGCCGCCGAGGAGCGCGACGAGGCGAAGCTGAAGAAGCTGGCCGAGCGCCAGGCCCGGTTCGAGGAGCAGTACGGCTACAACCCGGAGCACAAGGCCCGGGCCATCCTCTCCGGCCTGGGGTTCAAGGACGACAAGCTCTCCCGCAGGCTTGAGACGCTCTCCGGCGGCTGGCGCGAGCGGGCCAAGCTGGCGCGCGTGCTGCTGCAGGGCGCGGACATCCTGCTCCTGGACGAGCCCACCAACCACCTGGACCTGGAGGCCGTGGAGTGGCTGGAGGACTACCTCCTGAACTTCAAGGGCACGCTCATCTTCGTGGCCCACGACCGGGTGTTCCTGGAGCGCGTGGGAACCCACGTGCTGGTGCTGGGCCTGGCCCGGCCCGTGCTGCGCACCGGCTCCTTCAGCCAGTTCGTGGCCTGGATGGAGGAGAACGCCGACCAGCGCCAGCGCGAGGCCGCCAAGCTCTCCGCCCGCATCGACCACGAGGAGAGCTTCATCACCCGCTTCCGGGTCAAGGCGCGCAAGGCCGCCCAGGCCCAGAGCAAGCTCAAGAAGGTGGACAAGCTCAAAGAGGAGCTGACCAAGCTCAAGGACGAGCAGCTCGCCGCCCGCCCTGGGCGCAGGCTGTCCTTCCGCCTGCCGGAGCCGGGCCGCGGCGACAAGGTGGTGCTGAACATGGTGGACCTGGAGTTCGCCTACGCCGACCGCCCGGAGAAGAAGGTCTTCAGCGGCCTGAATTTCCAGATTTTCCGCGGCAAGAAGATCGCCCTGGTGGCCCCCAACGGCAAGGGCAAGTCCTCGCTTCTGAAGGTCCTGGCCGGGGTCAACGCGCCCACCAAGGGCTACGTGAAGCTGGGCGGCAACACCCAGATGGGCTACTTCAGCCAGCACGCGCAGGAGATCCTGCGCTCCACCGGCACGGTCATCAGCGAGATCCGCCGCCTCTCCGACCCCAGGAGCACCGAGGAGCAGCTCATGGGCGTGCTGGGCCTGTTCCTGCTGGGCGAGAAGTACTTCGAGCGCCCGGTGGCCGCGCTTTCCGGCGGCGAGAAGGGCAGGCTGGTGCTGGCCAGCCTGTTCATGGGCCGCTGCAATTTCCTCATCCTGGACGAGCCCACCAACCACCTGGACCTGGAGACCCGCGAGGGCCTTGTGGCCGCGCTGAAGGACTACGAGGGCACGCTCTTGATGGTGGCCCACGACCGGCACCTCATGGCCGAGGTGGCCGAGGAGGTCTGGACCCTGGGGCCGGAGGGCCTAACCCAGCGCCACGAGGGCTTCGAGGAGTACGACGAGAAGCGCCGCGCCGCGCTCCAGGAGGCCCGGCGCGAGGCCGGGCGGGAGCAGCGGGCCGAGGCCCGGCCCGAGCCCCGCAGGGTGGAGGCCGCCGCGCCCGGCGAAGAGGCTGAAGGGGGCCGCCGCCTGTCCAAGGAGGGCAAGCGCAGGCAGGCCGAGATCCGCAACGCCTACTCCAAGAAGCTCAGGCCCCTGCGCGAGGAATACGCCAAGTGCGAGAAGGACCTGGAGCGCGTGCTGCTGGAGCAGGGCGAGCTGGAGGCCAAGATGAACGACCCCGCCACCTACGAGAGCGGGGGCGAGGCCCTGGCCGTGAACAGCCAGTACCGCGAGGTGAGCGACTGGGCGGAGAAGCTCATGGAGCGCATGGGGGGGCTGGAGGACCGGCTCGCGCAGGTCGAGGCCGCGCAGAACGCCGAGCTTGAGGCCTGCTATGAGTCCTGAGCCCGCCCCTGCCTTGGACCCCGCCCTGCTGCCCGACCTCCAGGTGGTGGCGGGCGTGGTCTGGCGCGATGGCCGGTTCCTGGGCGTGGAGCGGCCCCTGGGCAAGGCGCTCGCAGGCTGGTGGGAGTTCCCCGGCGGCAAGGTGGAGCCGGGCGAGGGCCTGGAGGCCGCGCTCATCCGCGAGCTGCGCGAGGAGCTGTCCTTCACCTCCACCGAGCTGGTTTTCTGGCGCAGGAAGCGCTTCGTGTACCCGCGCGGGCCGGTGATGCTGCACTTCTTCCACGTCACGGAGTTCACCGGCGAGGTGGTGCCCCTGGAGGGCCAGCGCTTCGACTGGTTCACCCCGGGCCGGGCGGACGTGTCGATTTTCCTGCCCGCCAACGCCGACATCGTGCCCGCGCTGCGCTGGCCCCTTCCGAAAGCCTGACGCGGCCAAGAAAACCCCTTCCGGGATGGGGATTTCTGCGCTAGTGTGCGCCCACATGAACAGCCCCAAGCCCACAGCCCAGGTCTCCGACACCGCCATCCTGCTGGCCGCCTTCGGCTCGCGCCTGCCCGACGCCACCTGCGCCCTGGAGCGCATGTTGGAGCGCGCGCGCGCCGAGTATCCCGGCCTGCGGGTGGAGACGGCGCTGACCTCCGGAACCGTGCGCGGCCACAAGGCCCGGCAGGGGGCCGAGGCCAGCTCCCCGGAGCAGGTGCTGCGGCGGCTGGCCGCCGAGGGCGTGCGCAAGCTGGCGGTGCAGTCGCTGCATGTGGTGCCCGGCGAGGAGTACAAGGGCCTGGAACGCCTGGCCCAGCGCATGAGCGGTGAGGGCGCTGGCTTCGAGCGTATCGAGGTGGGGCGCCCGCTTCTGGGCAACCGCGAGGACATCCGCCGCGTGGCCGGGGTGCTGCTCACGGTGCTGCCGCCGGAACGCAAGCCCGGCGAGGCCGTGCTGCTCATGGGCCACGGCACGCGGGGCCGGGCCAACGGCGTGTACGCCGAGCTGGCCGGGGAGCTGCGCGCGCTGGACCCGCTCGTGCTCATCGGCGCGCTGGAGGCCGAGCCGGGGCTCTCCGCCAAGGTGGAGGAGCTGCGGGCGCTGGGCGTGGGCCGGGTGCACCTGATGCCGCTTTTGTTCGCGCGCGGGGTGCACGCCACCCGCGACATGGCCGGGGGCGGCGAGAATTCCTGGAAATCGGGCCTGGGCCGCGCCGGGTTCGACTGCACGGCCTGGGTCAAGGGCGCGGGCGAGCACGAGGCGCTCGCCGGAATCTGGCTGGAGCACCTGCGCGAGGCAGTGGGCCGCCTGTCGGAATGAGGCTGGCCGGAGAATTTTTCACGCACCACGGAGGGAAGGCGCATGGGCGAGCCGATCAGGGTTCTTGTGGTGGACGACGAGGAGCGTTTCCGTTCCACGCTGGGCAAGCTGCTCACGTCCAAGGGCATGCTGGTGAGCCTGGCGGGCAGCGGCCAGGAGGCCATCGACATCCTCAAGGTCCAGCCCCACGACGTGGTGCTGCTGGATGTGAAGATGCCGGGGCTGAGCGGCCAGCAGACGCTGCCGGAGCTGAAGAAGGTGGACCCCAGGGTGGAGGTGGTGATCCTCACCGGCCACGCCTCGGTGGACATCGCCGCGGAGATGATCGCGCACGGCGGCTCGGACTACCTGCTCAAGCCCTGCCCGCTGGACGAGCTCGTGGACATCATCCAGATCGCCTACGACCGGCGCAAGGTTTCCCTGGGCGGTTAGCGGGCTTCGCCGGACGGCTAGCGGGCTTCGCCGGACGGTTAGCGGGCTTCGCCGGGCGGCTAGCGGGAGTTGGCGTAGGCGTTGGCCGCGCGGAAGCGCACCGTCTGCACGGGGGTGGGCTGCACGGGCTGCGCCGGGGCCGGGCTGGCCTGCTGCGGGGTGTCCTGCGGCGCATTGCCCTGGGCCTGCGGGGCTGATTCCGGAACGGCCGGAGTGGTCGGCGCGGCAGGAACAGCGGCCGTGGCCTGGGCCGCAGGAGCCGTGGCCGGGGCGGGCTTTGCGACCGAAGTGCCCGGAGTGCCCGCGGTGAAGGGCGCGTTGCCCGCCATGGTGCTGCCGCCCTCGTGCATGGGGATGATCTGGGCGAACGCCTGACGCAGGCCCCCCAAAATGCCGATGACCTCTTCCACAAGCGCCGGATTCATCTGGATATTTGCCGAAAGCAGCTTGGTGTTGCAGATGAAGTAGAGCTGGAACAGGTTCTTGGTCACGTCGCCGCCCTGTTCCTTGTTCAGGCTCTCCTGCAGCTCGCTGATGATGGCGATGGCCTTGCTGATGAGGATGCCCTTGGCCGCGAAGTCCTTCTCGGCCATCTTCTCCACGGCCAGCTTCAGGTGCTTGATGGCCGTATCGTAGAGCATGAGCAGCAGGTCGCCCTTGCTGGCGGTGGAAACCTGAGTGGAAAGATATGCCTTGGCTGCCTTGAGCATGGTGGTCCTCTGTTTCTGTGCTGCGGACTCCGGAGGCCGGGTCCGTGCGCCTAGCTGTTGGCGAGCTGGGCGATGGTGCTGGTGAGCTGGGTCTGCTTCTGGGTCAGGGTCTGGAGCAGGGCGTCGAGCCGGGCGTACTTTTCCACCATGGTCTGCTTCAGCGTGGCGATGCGCTTTTCTTCCCGCTCGATCTTGTCGTCGATGTCCTTGGTGATGTCGCCGTAGTTTTCCTGCAGGATGGCCAGCGGGCCGTTGGTGCTGTTGGTCAGCTCCTTGAGCTTGTCCACCATCTCGCCGATCTTGCCCAGCTTGATGTTCACCGTGCCGTTGTAGGTCGTGTTCGCGGTGTGGTTGTCCAGGTTGAGAACCAGGCCCGCGGCGTCGCCGCTGAGGGCGGTGACTCTCCAGCCGTCGATGCCGGCCGGCTTGCCGTCGATGAGGGCGGAGGAGATGCCCGCCGCGCTGGTGATGATCTTGACCGAGTAGCTCCCGGCCTTTGTCCTTCCGTCGATGTGGTCCATATAGCTGAAATCTTGCGACTTGCTCTCTCCCAGGTAGTTCGCGGCGAAGAGCTGGGCCACCTCGTCGGGCCTGCTGGCCAGCGCCGAGTTCAGCACGTCCTCATCCAGCACCAGCAGGCCGTTGGTGGCCGAGCCCTGTTCCGCGTCGGTCTTGATGCCGAGCTGGGAGAGGGAGGAGTAGAAGTCTCCATACGCTGTGCTGCCGCTCTGGGTGTACATCTCGAAGCCCAGGCCCTGTCCGGCCACGGCGTCCTTGAGCTGGGTGGCGATGATCTGGATGCCGTAGTTGCCCGTGAGGATGGAGCCCACCGCGTCGCCGGAGCTGGTGTCCACCTTGGTCAACTTCTGGATGAGCGTGCGCACCTCGTTGACCTGGGAAATGAAGTTCTTGATGTTCTGCTTCACTCCGGCGCTGTCGGTGGTGACGCCGATGGTCAGGCTGGTGCTGGGGTCGGCCTGCTTCAGGTTCAGGGTCACGCCGGGGATGATGTCGGTGATGGTGTTGGAGGAGCGCTCCAGCCAGACATTGACCCCCAGGGGGTAGCCGTCCACCTTGATGCGCGCGCTCTGTGCGTCCTGGGTGTTGGTGAAGCCGGTGGGCTGGAACACCATGCTGCCCATGTTGGAAAGCACCACCTGGTTGGCCGCGCCCTGGTCCATGCCGTAGATCTGCAGGTGGTAGTTGGCGCCGTCGTAGATGGTGGTGGCGCGGATTTTTCCGCTGCAGGTGGCGTTGTTGTTGATGAAATTGACCAGGCCCTGCAGCGTGGTGCCCGCGCCGATGTTGCTGACCGTGTAGCTCGAACCGGCGTAGGAGAACTTGAAGAAGGTGTTCTGGCTGGTGATGGCGCTGGTGAGCGAGCTGACGCCGGAAGTGGTGGTGAGGATGTCGTTCTTGGCCAGCTGGCCCACCACGACGGTGTGCGTGGAGACATCCGCGTCGCTGGAGGCGCTGGCGGTAAGGGCGGAGTCGTTGGAGCTGGACACCGCCTTGGTCATGAACTCGTTCATGGTGTCCATGCCGGAGAGCGTGGTCTTGAGCGCCAGCATCTTGGTGTTCAGGTTCTGGAACTGGGTGACCTTGGAGGTCCATTCGCTCTTCCAGCTCGTGAGGCGGTTGATGTGGACCTTTTCCGCCGTGATGAGCCCGTCGATGAGCGAGTTGAAGTCCGTGCCGTTGCCCAGGCCGCTGACATTGATGGAGCCTGAGGTGAACGGGGACTGGACTGTGGAGTCGGTGCTGGTGGAGTCTGCCATGGGTGAACCTCGCGGGAAAAACTTTCCTGGCCGGAAGAATCCACCTCAACTGTGCAAGCCTGGTGCCAGAACGGGTGCGGGGG
>JAEXRD010000163.1 GCA_023438245.1 Pseudomonadota bacterium
GCCCCCAACTCCATCGCCCAATGAGGAACCATGCTGCGACTGACCGACATCCGCCTGCCCCTGCCCGATGGCCCGGAGCACACCCTGGACGAGCTGCGCGCCGCCGCAGGTGAGCGGCTGGGCGTGCCCACTGGCGACCAGCGCAAGGTGCGCGTGGCAAGGCGGAGCCTGGACGCCCGCAAGAAGGGCGCGGCGGTGTTTCTGTACAGCCTGGATGTGGGGATTGAGGACGAGGCCCGGGTGCTGGGCGCGGGCTTGGCTGGCGTGGCCGAGCTTGTGGAGCGGGAGTACCGGTTTCCGGTGAAGGCGAATGGTGGCGAGGGGCGACCGGTGGTGGTGGGCGCGGGGCCGTGCGGCTTGTTTGCCGCGTTGGCGCTGGCCCAGGCCGGGTTTGCCCCGCTGGTGCTGGAGCGTGGCCGGGCCATCGAGGAGCGGGCGCGGGCCGTGGACGGCTTCTGGGGCGGCGGGGAGCTGGATCCGGAGAGCAACGTGCAGTTCGGCGAGGGCGGAGCGGGCGCGTTCAGCGATGGCAAGCTCACCACGCAGATCAAGGAGCGGCGCGGGCGCATGCGCAAGGTGCTCGTGGAGCTGGTGGCGCATGGCGCTCCGGACGATATTTTGTGGCAGAACCGGCCCCACGTGGGCACGGACCTGCTGCGCGGGGTGGTGCTGGGGCTGCGGAGGGAGATTGAGCGTCTGGGCGGAATGTTCCGCTTCGGCGCGCGGGTGGACGGGCTGGTGGTGCGCGGGGGCCGCGTGGCGGGCGTGCGGCTGGCCGGGGGCGAGGATATTCCGGCGGGCGCGGTGGTGCTGGCCATCGGCCACAGCGCGCGCGACACCTTCGCCATGCTGCGGGCCGCGGGCGCGGGCATGGAGCCCAAGCCCTTCGCCATGGGCTGCCGCGTGGAGCACCTGCAGCGCGAGATCGACCGGGCGCAGCTCAAGGGCCTGGCGGATGTGGCCCAGTTCGGCGGCGGGCGGCACCCGGCGCTGGGCCCGGCGGACTACAAGCTGGCCTACACCTGCGTGGGGGCGGGCAAGGCGGAGGGCCGCTCGGCCTACACCTTCTGCATGTGTCCGGGCGGCCAGGTCATCGGCGCGGCCAGCGAGGCGGGCGGCGTGGTGACCAACGGCATGAGCCTGCACGCCCGCGCGGCGCAGAACGCCAACAGCGCGCTCTTGGTGAACGTGCAGCCCTCGGATGTTTCGGGCTTTGCGCCCCAGGCCGGGCCGCTTGCGGGCGTGGAGTTCCAGCGGCACTGGGAGCGGCTGGCCTTCGAGCTGGGCGGACGGAATTTTCAGGCCCCGGCGCAGACCGTGGGCGATTTTCTGGCCGGGCGCGCCACGAAGCGCTTCGGGGCGGTGCGGCCAAGCCTGCTGCCGGGCGTCGCGGGCGCGGATCTGGCGCGCTGCCTGCCGGACTATGTCACGGCGGCGCTCAAGGAGGCGCTGGGGCCGCAGGCCGGGGCCTTCGGGCGCAAGCTGCTGGGCTTTGACGCCCCGGAGGCGGTGCTGACCGGCGTGGAGACGCGTTCCAGCTCGCCGGTGCGCATCCTGCGCGGGGCGGACATGCAGAGCGCCACGCTGCCGGGCCTGTTCCCGGCGGGCGAGGGCGCGGGCTACGCGGGCGGCATCGTGTCCAGCGCGGTGGACGGCCTGCGCGTGGCCGAGGCCGTGGCGCTCACCCTGTGCGGCCTGCCTGTGGGTGATCTTGAGACCGACAACACCCTGGGGGCCGAGTGAGAGATCCGCTGATCTTCCCGTTTCCCGAGCGCGCCCCCGCGCTTCCCCGTTGGATGGCCGAGGGGCCCTTCACGGGCTATCTGGCCGCGCCGGGCCTGCTGCGCGAGCTGCTTTTCGAGCTGGGCCTGCCGGAGCGGCCCGAGGGGCCGGGGCACCTGGTCTACGGCGATCTGGTGTTCGTTCCGCAAGCCGCAGAGACGCCCCCAGCCTGGGCGCAGAACATCTGGCAGGGCGCGCGCCTGCTGCCCGCGCCCAGCATCGGCCAGGGGGCCAAGGCGCTCAAGGACATCCAGCGCAACTGGTGGGCGCATCCCCTCAGGCACGCGAGGCGCGCCGCGCTCATCACCGAGAAGCTGCCCAAGGTATCCGCCAGGCCGCAAATTTTCGGCGAACCGGCCCCCACGGCCCCGCTGGGTTCCTGGACGCTGTGGGACGAGGGCGCGCTCATCGCCGCGCCGGGCTGTTCCAGTCCCTATCCGGACGGCCAGCCGCGCTTCGAGGAGGACCGCCTGAGCGCCCCCAGCCGGGCCTATCTCAAGCTCTGGGAGACCTTCACGCTGCTGGGCGTGTATCCCCGGCCCGGCGAGCTGTGCCTGGACCTGGGATCGAGCCCCGGCGGCTGGACCTGGGTGCTGGCGTCGCTCGGCGCGCGCGTGTTCAGCATCGACAAGGCCCCGCTGGAGCCGCGCATCCAGAATATGCGCGGAGTCGAGCACTGCCTGGGCAGCGGCTTCGGGCTGGATCCGCGCATGGCCGGAACGCCGGAGAAGCCCGTGGACTGGGTGCTTTCCGACATGGCCTGCTACCCGGAGCGGCTGCTGGAGCTCGTCACCCGCTGGCTGGAGGCCGGAAGCGCGAAGAGCTTCGTGTGTACGCTGAAGTTCCAGGGCGAGACCGACCACGCCACGGCGCGGGCCTTCGCCGCCATCCCGGGCTCGCGCCTGCTGCACCTGGCCCACAACAAGCACGAGCTGACCTGGGTGCTGGTGCGCTAGCCGCTAGCCCAGCGTGAACTGGTTCAGGCGCAGGCCGCCGCCCTCGGCGGGCAGGAGCAGCTTGAGTTCCTGCATGCGCTTGAGGTCGCGGCGCGGGGTGGCTTCGCTTGTTTTGCGGTACAGAGGGGCGAGGAGCGGGTCTGACCTCAGCTGCGCCAACTCCACAACCTTGTCTGGCTTTTGAAGCAGGATCATGAGCAGATCATGGTGCCGCTGGCTGATATCCTTTTGCTCGCGTAGTTTGCGATAATGCTCACCGAGCGCAAGCAGCCGGATGTGTCCGCTGATGGTGGCTTGCAACTCCATTGCGCTCATGTTCAGGCCTTTGGCAAAGAAAGACAGGAACGGGGTCACGTCGTGATCCTTGCTCTTCTCACATTCTCGGAAGACGATGTAGTATGCGTCCATGTTCTTGTAGTAATAGTTGGAGAGCATCGTCGGCACATAACGATAGCCTCCATGCGTCATGATGGCGACTTCCAGCAGTCTGGCCGTGCGTCCATTGCCGTCGCCGAAGGGATGAATGAGCGCCAAGTGGTAGTGGGCCAGCGCCGCGCGAATCGCCGGATGAGCTTTCAGAACAGCCTCGGAGTTCAGCCACTCGGTAAAGGCCGCCATGAGGATTCGGATGTCTTCCAGGTTCTTGGGGGGCACGTATGTTCCACCATGTTCGGCGTTGCCGACCTTCACCTCGGTATTCCGATACTGACCTGGGGAATGCCGTTCCAGTGTTAGGCCTCGCGTGACTCGTTCGTTGATGGCTCGGATGAATTCTTCCGTGACCGGCAGCGGCTTTTTCTTTTTCTCCGCTACTGGTGCGGAGTAAAGTTTGTAGGCCTCCTTGAGGTTCACAATTTCCTGCTCGGCCCGGTCGCGCAAAGCCTCAAGGGTGGGTTCTTCCATGAGTTCCCCAACCCTCTCCTCGGAAAGCGGGTTGCCTTCAATCGCTGCCGTGCTGAAGACAGCCTTGCGGATGAGCTCGGTTTCCAGCTTGGCAGCGATGGCGGGCAGAATGGGCATGTTCGACAGCGAGAGATGCAGTCCCTCAAAAATGGCGACGTCCATGAACACAGCGTTCACGGAGTGGTTTCTGCTGAATGCAAAGTTGCCCGCCTTGTGGGTGAGCACTTTTGTGACACGAGAATCGTCGGATGAAGTGGAAGATTCTTTGTCGCAGTTTTTGTCGCTCATAACAACCTACATTTAAAAATAAATTTGTTTTCTCTAGACAAAAAATGTCGCAACAAACGTTCATGAAAATGATGTCTGTTTTGCTCCATTCCGGGAGCAAAAGCAAGGGGGCGGAGCATCGCTGCCCCGCCCCCTGCGCATTTGTGATCTGAGGTCCTAGAACTTCTCGAAGCCCTTGTCGTCCTCGCCCTCGCCGCCGGTGGATTCCGGCGCGGGAGCGGCCTCGATGGCCAGCGGGCGGTGGCTCTGGGGCCCCAGCTTGAAGTACTGCATGACCTGGGTGAGCCGCTGGGCCTGGCCGGAGAGCTCCTCGCTGGTGCTGGCGGTCTCCTCGCTGGCCGAGGCATTCTGCTGGATCACGCTGTCCAGCTGCTGGATGGCCTTGTTGACCTGCTCCGCGCCCAGGGTCTGCTCGCGGCAGGCGGCGCTGATCTCCTGCACCAGGTCGCTGGTGCGCTCGATGTCCGGCACGATGCGGCCAAGCATGCCCCCGGCCTTTTCGGCCACGGCCAGGCTGGCGGCGGAGAGCTGCCCGATCTCGCCCGCGGCGGACCCGGAGCGTTCGGCCAGCTTGCGCACCTCGGCGGCGACGACCGCGAAGCCCTTGCCGTGCTCGCCCGCGCGGGCGGCCTCGATGGCGGCGTTGAGCGCCAGCAGGTTGGTCTGCCGGGCAATGTCCTCGATGAAGCCGATCTTCTCCACGATCTGGCGCATGGCGTCCACGGTCTGGGTCACGGCCTGGCCGCCTTCGCGGGCGTCCTCGGCGCTCTTCTTGGCCATCTGCTCGGTCTGGTGGGCGTTGTCGGCGTTCTGGCGGATGTTGGCGGCCATTTCCTCCACGCTGGAGCTGATCTCCTCCACGCTGGCGGCCTGCTCGGTGGCGCCCTGGGAGAGCGACTCGCTGGAGGCGGAGAGCTCCTCCGCCCCGCTGGCCACGGCCTCGGCGGAGGCGTTCACCTGCACCACCACGCCGCGCAGGCGTCCGGCCATGTCGGTGAGGGCGGCGGCAAGCGCCCCGACCTCGTCCTTCTGGTCCACGTCGATGCGCGCGGCCAGGTTGCCCTCGGCCAGTTCCTTGGCGAAGGCCAGGCCCTTGTTCACCGGGCCGGTGATGGCGCGGGCGATGAGCATGCCCGCCAGCGCGCCCAGGACCAGCGCCAGCAACGCGGAGCCGATGAGCACCGAGCGCGAAAGGGCGATCTCGCCCATCATCTTGTTGTTCTGGTCTGCGCGGGCGGCCTCGCAGACCTTCTGCAATTCGCGGGCGCTCTGCACCAGCTGGGCCTCCAGCTCCTTCTGCCGCTTGGCGGCCTGGGTGTAGCTCTCGATGCCCTTGAGGTAGAACTCGGTCTCCTTGGCCACGGTCTCGGTCAGGCTGATCTCGTTCTGCTGCTTGAAGCGCCCCTTGAGGTCGCCTGCGAGCTTGATGATGGCGGCGCAGTTGTCCTTGGCCTTCTGGGCGTGGGTCTCGTCGCCGGTCTGGATGAAGTAGAGCATGGACAGCCGGGTGGAGATGATGCTCTCGGCCAGGGCGCTGGCGTCCTGGGCCTTGGCCACGCGATCCTCGATGGCCCCCTGGGGCTTCTTGGCCTTGATGTCGGCGTTGAGCTCCCCGGCCTGGTTCAGGCGCAGTTCCACGGAGACCTTGGTGGCGCGCAGGGCGGCCTCGCCCATCTCCTTCTGGATGGCCATCTGCTCGTTCTCGCTGGCCACGAAGCCCTTGAAGGCCGTGTCGTAGCCCTGCGTGGCCTTGGTGACCTGGTCCATCTGCTCGCGGTTGACCGGGTCGTGGAAGAGCTCCTTGTACTTCTTGGCCGTGGCCAGGATGCCGTCCACGTTCTTCTGGACTTCCTCGATGCTCTTCTTGTCGTGGCGGATCTGGAAGTTCTTCTCGTGCCGCCTGGACTCCAGGCCCATGCGGATGATGGCGTCCATGGCTCCGGACTTGTCCACGCGGTCCAGGGTGGAGCTGAAGCCCCGCCAGGATACCGCTGCGACGAGCGCGGTCAGGGCCAGGACGATGCCGAATCCGACGGCGAGCTTTATGGAAAGGCGCAGGTTTTTCATGAACGCTCCGGGGTTGTTCTGAAGAATCGAGTTTCTGCGTAGCAAAGTCGTATCGTCCAGGCAACCGGGATGCTTTAGCGTTTGGCGGCCGCTTCCGGCCTGAAGGGGATTTCTTTCTTTCCCGGGCTTGACTGCGGGGACGGGCAAGGCTACATGCGTTCATCAAGATATCCTGATATGGAGCGCTGGCTCCACACGCCGGAGACCCATGACCGAACTGCTCAGGCTGCACAAGGCCCTGGCCGACGAGACGCGGCTGCGCATCGTGCGCATCCTGCTTTCCCACGAACTTTCCGTGGGCGAGCTGGTTGCGGCCTTGTCCATGGGCCAGTCGCGCATCTCCCGGCATCTCAAGATTTTGATGGAGGCCGGGCTGGTGGAGTGCCGCCGGGAGGGCCAGTGGGCCTTTTGCCGGGCCGTGCGCAGCGGTGCCGCCGGTGCGGGAGGCGCACGGCGCTTCCTGGACTGCTGCGCCGCGCTCATGGACGGGGACGACGAGCCCTGGCGCGGCGACCTGGCCCGCGCCGCCGGGGTGCTGCGCGAACGCGCCGCCGCCACCCGGCGCTTTTTCGACGGCGTGGCCGGGCGCTGGCAGGGCTTCACCGACGAGGCCCTGGGCGGGTTCGACCTGCACGGGGAGATCGCCGCGCGCGTGCCCGATGGCGCCGCCGTGGCCGACCTGGGCTGCGGCCCGGGCGAGCTGCTCCTGCGCCTGGCGGGCAAGGCCTGCCTGCTGGTGGGGGTGGACAGCGCCCCCAGGATGCTGGAGCAGGCGGCCCAGAAGCTCTCCGGCGTCTCTGGCGTGAGCCTGCGCCTGGGCGACCTGGCGCACCTGCCCCTGCGCGAGGGCGAGGTGCAGGTGGCTGTGTTCTCGCTTGTTCTGCACCACCTGCCCGACCCCGTGGCCGCGCTCATGGAGGCCCGCCGCGTGCTGGCCCCGGGCGGGCTGGTGCTGGTGGCGGACTTCGACCGCCACGACAAGGAGGAGCTGCGCGAGCATCCGGGCGCGCGCCTGGGCATCGACCGCCAGACCCTTTCGGACTGGCTGGCCCAGGCCGGGTTCGCGCCCGGTGGAGTTTCGGCCCGCGGCGTCGGCAAGGGGCTCACCCTGCTGCTGGCCGAGGCCTCGAACACGTGATCGGCGCGGGATTTTTCCGCGTTTCTGGTGTACAACCGCGGCAAGCTTTCAAACCTGCCGGAAAACATGGAGGATAGCGTGATGATGGAACTGGATCCGAAGCTGGCCTACCGCGTGGCGGACATGGCCCTGGCCGAGTGGGGACGCAAGGAGCTGCAGCTTTCCGAGAACGAGATGCCCGGCCTCATGGCCCTGCGCAAGAAGTATGGCAAAAAGAAGCCCCTCAAGGGCCTGAAGATCATGGGCAGCCTGCACATGACCATCCAGACCGCCATGCTCATCGAGACCCTGGCCGCCCTGGGCGCGGACCTGCGCTGGGCCTCCTGCAACATTTTCAGCACCCAGGACCACGCCGCCGCCGCCATCGCCGCCGCCAAGACCTCCAAGGTCTTCGCCTGGAAGGGCGAAACCCTGGAAGAGTACTGGTGGTGCACCGAGCAGGCCCTCACCTGGCCTGACGGCTCCGGCCCGGACCTCATCGTGGACGACGGCGGCGACGCCACCCTCATGATCCACCAGGGCGTGAAGTGCGAGAAGAACCCCGCGCTGCTCAAGAAGAAGGTGGACAACAAGGAGTTCCAGATCATCATGGACCGCCTGGCCCACGGGTACAAGAAGGACCCCCAGAAGTGGACCAAGATCGCGGCCAAGGTGCGCGGCGTCTCCGAGGAGCCCACCACCGGCGTGCATCGCCTGTACGACATGCAGAAGAAGGGCGAGCTGCTCTTCCCGGCCATCAACGTCAACGACTCCGTGACCAAGAGCAAGTTCGACAACCTCTACGGCTGCCGCGAGTCCCTGGCCGACGGCATCAAGCGCGCCACCGACGTCATGATCGCGGGCAAGGTCTCCGTCGTGGTCGGCTACGGCGACGTGGGCAAGGGCTGCGCCCAGTCCATGCGCGGCTTCGGCTCCCGCGTCATCGTCACCGAGATCGATCCCATCTGCGCCCTGCAGGCGGCCATGGAAGGCTACGAGGTCATGCCCATGGACAAGGCCTGCGAGCTGGGCGACATCTTCATCACCGCCACGGGCAACTACCACGTGGTCAACGCCAAGCACATGGTGAAGATGAAGGACGAGGCCATTCTGTGCAATATCGGTCACTTCGACTCCGAGATCGAAATGAGCTTCCTGGAGAACAATCCCAAGTGCACCAAGCTTGAAATCAAGCCCCAGGTGGACAAGTGGACCCTGCCCGGCGGCAAGAGTCTCATTGTGCTGGCCGAAGGCCGCCTGGTGAACCTGGGTTGCGCCACCGGCCACCCCAGCTTCGTCATGAGCAACTCCTTCACCAACCAGGTGCTGGCCCAGCTGGACTTGGCGGCCAACAAGTACGAGCCCAAGGTCATGATCCTGTCCAAGAAGCTGGACGAGGAAGTGGCGCGCCTGCACCTGGAGCGCCTGGGCGTGGAGCTGGACAAGCTCTCCAAGGCCCAGGCCGACTACCTCGGTGTTCCCGTGGACGGCCCGTTCAAGCCCGACCACTACCGGTATTAGGGGCCTGGTTGGAAACGCGGCTTTTGCCCCCTGGCGTCGTCGCGGGTCGTCTCGGGGT
>JAEXRD010000143.1 GCA_023438245.1 Pseudomonadota bacterium
GGTGCAGGGGGCGCGAAGCCCCCTGCCGCCTATTCCACCCCGGCCAGCAGTTCCATCGCCGCCTCCACGCTGGCGTTTTCGTGCACCACCTTGGCCAGCGCGCGGGTCAGCAGGTCCGGGCGCTTGTGCTGGAAGATGTTGCGCCCGACGGACAGGCCCGCGCCGCCCGCCTGGAGCGAGTCGTGCACCATGGCCAGGAAGGCCCGCGTGCTGTCCAGCTTGGGGCCGCCCGCGATGACCACGGGCACGCAGCAGGCCTCGGTGACGCGCAGGAAGCTGTCCGGGTCGCCGGTGTAGGGCACCTTCACCACGTCCGCGCCCAGTTCCACGCCCACGCGGGCGCAGTGGGCGACGATGGCGGGATCGTACTCGTTTTTGACCTTGGGGCCGCGCGCGTAGACCATGGCCAGCACGGGGATGCCCCAGCTTTGCGCCGCGCCGGTGACCTGGCCGAAGTCTTCGAGCATGCGCGCCTCGCTCTCGTCGCCCAGGTTCACGTGCACGCTCACGGCGTCTGCGCCCAGGCGGATGGCTTCCTCCACGGTGCAGACCAGCGTCTTGGCGTTGGGCAGGGGCGAGAGGCAGGTGCTGGCGGAGAGGTGCAGGATCAGCCCGACGTCGCGGCCCTGGGTGCGGTGGCAGCAGCGCGGCACGCCCTTGTGCATCAAGACGGCGTTGGCCCCGCCCTCCACCACGGATTGCACGGCCTGGCGCATGTTCACGATGCCCTCGATGGGCCCGACGGTGGTGCCGTGGTCCATGGGCACCACGATGGTGCGCCGGGTGTTGCGGTCGATGATGCGTTCCAGCCGGATGGCTTTGCCCAGGTGCATGAGGTCCTCCTTGAACGGGTTGGGGTTCGGCCCCGGGGGGAGGGTGCGGGCGGGTTGCCGGCGGGGAAAAAGAAGAAGGGCCGCCGGCTTGTCGCCCGCGGCCCTTCCTGAAGGGGCGTGTGTGGTAAGCTACACCCCTCCGCGGCCGCGGGCGCGACTAAAGAAAAACTGGCTGAAGAAGCCGAAGAGCGTCGTGCCGGTGCTGCGGAGGTTCATGGGGAGTGCTTACCCGCGTGGAGGCCTGGCTGTCAACCTCAAGGCCAGACGAGCGGCGCCACCAGCGGGGCCATGAGCGCGGTGAGGATGCCGCAGAGGATCATGGCCAGCCCGGCCATGGCCCCCTGGCGCTCGCCCTCCATGAGCGCGCTGGCCACGCCCTGGCCGTGGGACACGGTGCCCAGCGCCAGTCCGCGCGCCACGGGGTCGTGCACGCGGGCGAAGCTGAGCAGCCAGCAGCCGAACAGCGAGCCGAAGGTGCCCGTGGCCACCACGAAGGCCGCGGCCAGCGGCGGGATGCCGCCGTAAATGCGCGCCACCTCCACCGCGATGGGGATGGTGACGCCCTTGGGCAGCATGGACATGACCACGTCGCGCGGCAGGCCGCCCCACTTGGCGATGAGGCTGGCGCTGAGCATGGCGGAGAGGCCGCCCAGGGCCACGCTGGCGGCGATGGGCGCGGCGTTCTTGCGCAGCAGCTCGCGGTGGCGGTACAGCGGCACGGCCAGGGCCACTGTGGCGGGGCCGAGCAGGAAGGTCATGATCTTCTGGGCCGGAACGTAGGCGGAGTAGGGCGCGTCCAGGGCCACCAGCGCGGCGATGACCGCCCCGGCGGTGAGGGCCACCACGTTGAGCAGCGGATGGCGAAAGCGCAGGTACAGCGCGCGCATGGCCAGGTAGGCGGCCAGGGTCAGCGCGATGAACAGGGGCGTGGCCAGGGCGGAATCGGCGATCATGCGCGCCTGCCCTCCAGGCGCTGGAACAGGTGGCCCACGGCCAGGAAGGGCAGCACCGCGCTCACCGTGATGGCGGCGAGCAGGGTCAGGCCGTAGTCCGCGAACACCTGCCACCAGTCCATGAGCCCCACAGCCACGGCGGCGAAGAAGAACACCAGGTGCTTGAGCAGGAAATCGGCGGCCAGCTCCACGTGCCTGAGCTTCACCACGCCGGTGCACAGCAGCGTGAACAGCAGGGCCACGCCGATGACGTTGCCGGGAATGGGCAGGCCCGTGGCCTCGGCGATGAGGTTGCTGGCCTGGTACACGAGCCAGAGCAGCCCGGCCTGGGCTGCGGCCTTGAGGGTTTCGGTCATGGTCGGTCCTCTTCGTTTGGGGGAAACGGTGGCGGACCATAGCCCAGCGGTCCCTGAAGGGGAAGGGCCGGGCGCGGGGGCGAAAAGCGCGGGTGCGCGCTTTGGACAGCCGGACCGGATTGCGCTATGGAGTGCGGGTCCGGAGTCCGTCCGGGCGGGGAGGATGCATGACCTTCGAGAGCGCGCTGGCGCTGATGCTGGCCTCGGCGGTGTTCGCGGCCATTCCCGGGCCGGGCGTCACGGCCATCGTCACCCAGGCCGTGGGCCGGGGGCTCAGGCCCGCGCTCACCTGGACGGCGGGCATCGTGCTGGGCGACCTGGTGTACCTGACGCTGGTGCTGCTGGGCCTGACCTGGGTGGCGCGCGAGCTGGGCTGGGCCTTTGTGGCCCTCAAGTGGCTCGGCGCGGCCTACCTGGTGTGGATGGGCCTGAAGCTGATTTTCGCCAAGGGCGAGAACGGCGGCGCGGCCTGCGCGGAGCCCGCGAAGGGCGGCCTGCGCTCGTTTTTGGCCGGGCTGTGCGTCAGCCTGGGCAACCCCAAGGTCATCGCCTTCTACTGCGGCTTCCTGCCCGGCTTCGTCGATCTGGAGGCGCTGACCCCCGGCGGCGTGGCGCTGGTGGTGGCGCTGGTGCCGGGCACGGTGTTCGCGGTGCTGGCGGCCTATGCCGTTTTGGCCGCGCGCGGGCGCAAGGTGCTGCGATCCGGTCGTGGAACCGGCCTGCTGCGCAGGGGCGCGGGCCTGGTCATGGTGGGCGTGGGCGCGCTCATGGCCCGGGAGGCCTCGGCGGGTTAGCCGGGAGCGAGCGGAGGCCGGGCGTGTCGCACATTTCCACCGTCACCGAGATCACCCAGGCGTTGAAAGACGTGCTGGAGGCCGAGTTCCCCTTCGTGTGGGTGCGCGGCCAGGTGACCAATCTCGCCCGGCCCGGGTCCGGGCACCTCTATTTTTCGCTCACCGACGCCGGGGCCGCGCTCTCGGTGGTCTGGTTCAAGAACGCCCAGGGCCGGGGCGGCAAGAAGTCCGACGCCGGGGAGCAGATCGACCCGCTCACCGGCGAGGTGCTGGAGCCGGGGCGCGACGTGGCCGGGGAGCTGGAGGCCGGGCAGGAGGTGCTTGTCGCGGGCCGGGTGACGGTGTACCCCGCGCGCGGCAACTACCAGCTGGTGGCCGAGCTGGTGCAGCCGAGCGGCGTGAGCGACCTGGCCCTGGCCTTCGAGGCGCTGAAGCGCAAGCTGGCGGACAAGGGCTATTTCGACGAGGGCCGGAAGAAGCCCATTCTCGCCAGCCCGGCGCGGGTGGCCGTGGTGACGGCCCCGCAGGGCGCGGCGGTGCGCGATTTTCTGCGCCTGGCCGGGGAGCGCGGCACGGGCTGCGAGATCCGTATCCATCCCTCCCTGGTGCAGGGCGACGCGGCCCCGGCGCAGATCTCCGCGCGGCTGGACGAGGTGAACCGCGAGGGCTGGGCCGAGGTGGTGGCGCTCATCCGCGGCGGCGGCAGCCTGGAGGACCTCTGGGCCTTCAACACCGAGCCCGTGGCCGACGCCATCTTCCGCTCGGCCATTCCCGTGGTCACGGGCGTGGGCCACGAGCCGGACGTCACCATCGCCGACTACGTGGCCGACCTGCGCCAGCCCACCCCATCCGCCGTGGCCGCCGGGCTGTGGCCGCTGCGCGCGGATTTGATGCAGCGCGTGGACGGGCTGGAGGCGGACCTGGGCCGGGCCTTCGCGGCCATCCTGGGTCGGGCGGACACGAAATTTTCCGAGCTGCGGCGCGCGCTGGGCTGGTTCTCGCCGGAGAAGCGGCTGGAACGCCTGGAGCAGGGCTGGCGCGAGGGCGCATCGCGCCTGTTGCGCGTGGGCGACCGCCTGCTGGAGACCCGGCGGGAGCGCTTGGCCGGGGCGCTGCGCGACCTTTCCCGGGCCTTCGGGCCGGAGGACGTCGAGGGCCTGGGCGACGGGGTGACGGCGCTTGCCGCCCGCGCCGGACTGGCCCAGGAGCTGCGCCTGCGCTCCGAGGGCGCGGGACTGGAGCTGCTTTCCGCCAGGCTATCCGGCCTGGACCCCGAGGGGCCGCTGGCGCGCGGCTACAGCCTGGTGCGCGTGGAGCGCACGGGCCGGTTCCTGCGCAGCCCCGCCGAGGTGGCCCCCGGCGACCGCCTGAGCATCCGCACCGGCGGCGGCGAGGTCGGGGCCAGGGTCGAAGGGGAAAAGCCGTGACGCGCCGCATCGTCCTGCTTGCGCTGGCGCTGGCTCTGCTGTTGCCGACCTTGGCGCTGGCGCGCAAGGCCCGGCCCGAGTCTGCAAAGGCGGCCCCCGCGCTCACCTGCCCGGCCAGTGTGGTCATAGGCGAGCCGTTCGTGGCGCGGGTGAGCAGCTCCAGGCCGCTCAAGAACGCGCGCATCGAGTTCCTGGGCCGCTCGGCCCCGCTTGCGCTGCGCCAGGAGGGCAAGGCCTGGGCGGGCTTCATGGTGCTGGGCGCGGATGTGCTGGATGCCAACATGCTGGGCGGGCGGCCCGGCAGGCGCGTGGTGCTGCTGCGCCATTCGGGCGGCAGCGTGCGGGCCGAGGTGGAGTTGAAGACAGTGCCCCGCCCGGTGGAGAGCCTGGACCTGGACCCGGCCATGGTGCAGCCCCCGGCGGAGGCCCTGCCCCGCATCGCCCGGGAGCGCGGCGTGGTGCATCAGGCCCTGGCCACGGCCAGCCCGGTACGCCTGCTGCGGCTGCCCCTGCACCGGCCCGGCCAGGGCGAACTGAGCAGCGAGTACGGCATCGGGCGCATCCTCAATGGCATTCCCAAGTCGCCGCACCGGGGCCTGGACCTGGAGGCCGCCATCGGCGACCCCGTCACCGCCGCCGCCGACGGGGTGGTGCTGCTCTCCGGCGAGCTGTACTACGCGGGCAACTGCGTGTACCTGGACCACGGCCAGGGGCTGGTCACCATGTATTTCCACCTCTCCGAGCGCCGGGTGGAGCCGGGCCAGCGCGTGGCGCGCGGCCAGCTGCTGGGCCTGGCCGGAGACACCGGGCGCAGCACGAGAGCGCACCTGCATTTCGGCGTGTCGGCCCTGGGGCGGCTTGTGGACCCCGGGCCGCTGTTGGGGTATGAGGTTCTGCCATAGGGGAGGCACTGCTCCCGCGGAGTGAACATGGCCAAGGAAAAAATGAGTTTCGAGAAGCGCTTGGAGCGTCTGAAGGGCATCGTTGAGGCCCTGGAGCGCGGCGAGCTGCCCCTGGAGGAGAGCCTGGCCCTGTACAAGGAGGGCCTGGCCCTGGCCGGGGAGTGCGGCCGCCAGCTGGAGAGCGCCAGGAACGAGGTCAAGATCGCCCAGGACGGGCTCTTGAAGGAATTCGCCGCGCTGGGCGACGGAGAAGGCGCATGAGGGTGAAAGAGGAACTGGCCCGGCGCGCCGGGGAGATCGAGGCCTACCTTTCCGATTGCCTGCAGGGCCGGGACATTCCGGAGCGCCTGCTGGCGAGCATGGAGTACAGCCTGCACGCCGGGGGCAAGCGCCTGCGCCCGGCCCTGGTCATGAGCTTCGCGCGGCTCTTCGCCCCGGTTTGCGGCTGCGCGGGCGCGCGCATCCTGCCCTTTGCCGCCAGCCTGGAGCTCATCCACACCTATTCGCTCATCCACGACGACCTGCCCGCCATGGACGACGACGACCTGCGGCGCGGCAAGCCTTCGAATCACAAGAAATTCGACGAGGCCACGGCCATCCTGGCGGGCGACGGCCTGCTCACCGAGGCCTTCACGCTGATGTTCTCCTGCCTGGACGCGGGCGTGCCCGCGGAGCGCGTGCTGCGCGCCGCCCAGGCCGTGTCCGTGGCCGCCGGGGCCGGGGGCATGGTGGGCGGCCAGGCCCTGGACATGGAATTCACCGCGCGCTCGGGCGTGGAGTTCGAAGAGCTGCGCGGCATGCATGCCATGAAGACCGGCGCGCTCATCACCGCCGCCTGCGTGGCCGGGGCCATCCTGGCCGGAGCCGGAACCGCCGACGTGCACCGGGCCAACGAATACGGCCGCGCCGTGGGCCAGGCCTTCCAGATCGTGGACGACATCCTGGACGTGGTGGGCGACACCCAGACCCTGGGCAAGCCCGCCGGGAGCGACGAGCGCCAGGGCAAGACCACCTATCCGGCGCTGCTGGGCCTGGAGGAGAGCCGCCGCCTTGCGGGCGAGCGCGCCGCCGAGGCCGTTGCCCAGCTGGAGCCCTACACCGGCCCGGAGGCCGACTTCCTGCGCGCCCTGGCGCGCTACATCGTGGAGCGCGCCAGCTAGGCCGCCCCCCGATCCACCGAGGACCACGAGCATGAGCGAAATTCTCCCGCAGTCGGCGCTCTCCGGCATCGCCAAGCCGTCCGACGTCTCCGCCCTGGGGCCGCAGGAGCTGGCCGCGCTGGCCGAAGACCTCCGCCGCGTCATCATCGAGCGCTGTTCCGCCACGGGCGGCCACCTGGCCCCGTCGCTGGGCGTGGTGGAGCTGACCCTGGCGCTGTTCAAGGCCTTCAATTTCGAGCGCGACAAGCTCATCTGGGACGTGGGCCACCAGGCCTACGCCCACAAGCTGCTCACGGGCCGGGCCGGGCGCTTCCACACCCTGCGCCAGCTGGACGGCGTGAGCGGCTTCCCGCGCATGGCCGAGAGCCCCTTTGACCACTTCGGCGTGGGCCATTCGAGCACCTCCATCTCTGCGGCCCTGGGCATGGCCCTGGCCCGCGACCTGGGCGGCGAGAAGCACGAGGTGGTCAGCGTCATCGGCGACGGCTCCATGACCGCCGGGCTGGCCTACGAGGGCCTGAACCAGGCCGGATACATGGGCAGGCGCATGGTGGTGGTGCTCAACGACAACGAGATGAGCATCTCCAAGAACGTGGGCGCGCTCTCGCGGTTCCTGTCGCGCAAGCTTTCCCAGCCCGCGCCGCAGCGCTTCAAGCGCGGGTTCGAGGCCTGGCTGCAGGGCATTCCGCGCATCGGCCAGGACCTGGCCACCTTCGCCCGCCGCAGCGAGGACTCGCTCAAGAGCTTCTTCACCCCGGGCATGCTCTTCGAGGCCTTCCGCTTCACCTACGTCGGGCCCATCGACGGCCACGACATCCCGGCCCTGGTGGACGTGTTCGAGCAGACCAAGGGCATGGACCGCCCGGTGCTGGTGCACGTGCTGACCAAGAAGGGCATGGGCTACAAGCCCGCGGAGACCAACCCCACCTATTTCCACGGCGTGGGCGGGTTCGAGCCGGAGACCGGCCTGGCCGTGAGCAAGCCCGGCGGCCAGCTCTCCTACACCGACGTGCTGGGCCAGAGCCTGTGCCGCGAGGCCGACGAGGACGGGCGCGTGGTGGCCATCACCGCCGCCATGCCCGAGGGCACGGGCACGGACTGCTTCCGCGCGCGGCACCCGGAGCGCTTCGTGGACGTGGGCATCTGCGAGCCGCACGCCGTGACCTTCGCCGCCGGTCTGGCCACCCAGGGCAAGCTGCCCGCGGTGTGCATCTACTCCACCTTTCTGCAGCGCTCCTATGACCAGATCGTCCACGACGTGTGCCTGCAGAACCTGCCGGTGAAGTTCTTCCTGGACCGCGCCGGGCTGGTGGGCGAGGACGGCGCCACCCACCACGGGGTGTACGACATCGCCTACCTGCGCCACATTCCGAACCTGACCTTCATGGCCCCGGCGGACGAGGCCGAGCTGTCCTGCATGGTGCACACGGCCTTCGCCACGCCAGGGCCCGTGGCCGTGCGCTACCCGCGCGGCGTGGGCGTGGGGGCCGAGCCCTCGCCCGAGCCCGCTTGCATCCCCTTCGGCCAGGGCGTGATGCTGCGCGAGGGGCGCGACGTGCTGGTCATCGCCCTGGGGTCACGGGTGTACCCGGCCCTGGAGAGCGCGCAGCAGCTGGAGGAGGAGGCCGGAATTTCCGTGGCGGTGTTCAATGCCCGGTTCATCAAGCCCCTGCCCGAGGAGCAGATCCTGGAGCTGGTGGCGCGCTTCGACAGCATCGTCACCGCCGAGGAGGGCTGCCTGGCCGGGGGCTTCGGCTCCGCCGTGCTGGAGCTCTTGGCCGACCGGGGAGTGCTCGGCGGCAAGAAGGTGGTGCGCGTGGGCGTGCCCGACGCCTTCATCGAGCACGGCAAGCCCAAGGAGCTGCGCGCCATCGCGGGCATCGACACCGCGGGGCTCAAGAAGGCGATGAAAGAGGCGGCGGGAAAGGCCTAGAAGTAGCCCAAACTCCGGAGCGTCTCCATCTGGCGCTCCTTGTCCGCGTCGCGGCCGCAGCGTTCGCAGCCGTCGCCGTGCTCGCCCCCGGCCAGCGCGGTGCAGGGCATGCACGACAGCGAACGGTAGCCCTGGTGGTACAGCGGGCAGTAGGGCAGGCCCTGGCCGGTTATGAACGCCCACACGTCCAGCTCGGTCCAGTCCAGCAGCGGGTTCACCTGCCAGTGGGCGGGCATCAGCTCCGTTTCCGGGCGCTGCTCGGCATAGGGCAGGTTCCGGCGGGCCGGGTTCTCGTCGCGCCGGATGCCGGTGATGAGCGCGTGCGCGCCCATGCCCCGCAGGGCCGCGCCCAGCGGCGCGATCTTGAGATCGCGGCAGCAGGCCAGCCTGTCCACGCCCACGGGGTAGCCGTCCAGGCTCACGCCGGGCCTGGCCAGGATCAGTTCCACCCCCCATTTGTCGGCCAGTTCGTCGCGGAAGGCCGCGACCTCCGGGAACTTGAACCCGGTGTCGATGCTTACGGCCCGGAGCGGCCCGCACCCGCAGGCGCTGAGCGCCGCGCGCCACAGGTGCAGCGCGATGGTGGAGTCCTTGCCGCCGGTGAAGGCCACCACGGTCTGCTCCGGCGGCAGCCCGGGCACGGTCAGCAGGGCGTCCAGCACCAGGCGGGCGCGCGCGATCTTTTCGTCCAGGGGCGAGCCGGGCGGCAGGGGCGAAAGCGAGGCCAGGGCGGGAAGGGCTTGGTACACGGCGTTGCTCCATGCGAGGTTGGCGGCTTGCCGGGTCGGCGGCGGCGGGGTACACTGTGGGTAGCCGCAGCCGGAGGAGATTCATGCTGAACAAAATTGAGACGCTTGTAAAGGGGAGCGGCCACCTGGCCCTGGCCACCTGCGCCGATGGGCGGCCGCATGTCTCGCTCATGCGCTTCGCCGTCTCGCCGCAGGCGCCGGGGGCGGGGGGCGAGTTCTGGCTGGCCACCCTGCGCCGGACGCGCAAGTGGGCGAACCTGCAGGAGAACCCGCGTGCCAGCCTGTTGCTGGACGACCGGGGGCTGGCCGTGGGCCAGGCCGGGGCGCCGGGCCTGGCGCTGACGGTGGAGGCCGAGCACCGGCCCTTCGCGGACGCGGCTCAACGGCAGCGGGCCAGGGCCGGGCTGCTGGCCCGCCACCCCGATCTGGAAGGCTTTCTGGCCCTGCCGGAGGTGGAGGTGGTGCGGCTGGCGGCCCTGCGCTACCAGCTTTTGACGGGCCTGACGGAAATTTTTGTGTGGGACCCGGAAAAAAATCTTGACGCCCGGCCCTCGATTGACTAGTTATTCGCTTCCCGCGCGGGCCCGTAGCTCAGTGGATAGAGCGCCGGACTACGAATCCGTAGGCCGCAAGTTCGAATCTTGCCGGGCCCGCCATTAGAAAACAAGAAGGGTTGCAGCTGACAAGGCCGCAACCCTTTTTGTTTTGCGCGCCCGCAGCGGCTACGGGGCCAGGGGCTGGCCGAACAGCGACGCGCCGGTGCTGATGACCTCGGAATTGCCGAAGTCCTGCGGGGAGGAGATGGTGCTGGTCAGGGTGTGCCGCATGGCCGCCAGGAAGGGCGCGGCGTCCGGCCCGTGCCGCTCCAGCAGGGTCTGCTCCAGGCTCTCGCAGAGGTAGTGCGCGCAGCGCGGCGACTTGAACAGCCGCAGGGTGCAGCCGTCCTCGGCCAGGCAGGCGCAGAAACCGGGCTTCGGGCTGCGTCCCCTGCCGAAGTTGTGGGCCGACTCCAGCTTCTGCAACTGCCCGATGACGTGGACCATGTGCAGGGCCAGGGGCGAGCGCTGCGAACTCATGAGGTCGGTGACGTTCAGGATGACGAAGTGGTCGTGGGTGCAACATCCGGCCGGGGGCCTGGGGCAGTGCCCCGCGCACACCGCGCGAGGCCCGGCCTCCTGGATCGCGTCCATCTGCCGGACATACAGGGAGTAGGCGATGACCTCCCGGCGCACGGGGGTCTTCAGGGCCGCAAGGTGCCCGCTCAGGCTCTCCACCTGGGCGCATACGCTCTGCTCGGTGAGGAAGGGGCGGGGGTGGGAGGCCAGGGCCTCCAGGTCGCCGTCCACGGCGGCGTGGCCGTGCTGGCGCAGGGCGCTCAGCCAGTGGTCCATGGGCATGCGCACCTGTCCGGTTCGCGGCGCAGCCGGCGGGCGCTGGTGCCAGCCACATGAACCGTTGCCCCGACCCTATCTTCTTGGCCCGGAATGGCAAGCGGAATTGCGCGCCGGTGCTTGCGCGGGATCACCACGGGGGCTTCTGGCCGGCGTTGGCCCGGTGGATGGCCTGGCCCGTGGTCTTTCCGCCATGTTTGACGGGAAGCGTGCACCGAGGGCGACGCACCCGCAGGCCGCACCCCTTTCACGTTTGCGCCCGCGACAAATCGGGAATCAGGCCGCCGAACTTCCGCTCCCGGCGCACAGCACGGCCTGCATGGCGCGCTCCAGCTCCAGCACGCGGAAGGGCACGGGCAGCACGGCGCGCACCCCGGGCAGGGCCTGCCAGGCGGCGCGGCTGCGTCCGAAGCTCTCGTCCAGCACGATGAGCGGCGCGCCGCGGAGCCTGTCGATGAGCAGGCGCGCGCCCTCGGGCTCGGCCCCGGACAGCACGCACAGCCGAATCCCGGCAAGGTCCCCGTTGAGTTCCGACAGGCGGCGCGGCAGCACCGGCTCGTGGCCCTGCTCGCGCACGATGTCCGCCACCATGTGGGCCAGGTCGCGGTCCGGGCAGCGCACCAGCACCTTGCCCGCGCAGGCCTGGGCGAGGGGCGGGACGGCTGGCCGGGCGGGTGCGGTCTCCCCGGCGGGGGCCTGGGCGGAAAGCCTCGCCAGGGCCAGCATGAGCCGCCGGGCATGGCCCGCGCCCGCCTCGGCGATGCGCCGGAGCGGCTCGGGCGAGCCCTTGAAATTCAGGCGCTCGAACAGCGCGCGCATGGCCTGGGCCTCGCGCAGGATGTCGCCGCGCGCGTCGGCGGGAAGGCCGACAGGCGCCCTGGCAGGGGACTGGGCGGGGAGGGACGCGGCCCCCAGGTTGGCGATGGCGGCGCGCACCGAGGCGTCCCAGAACTCCGCCCCGCTCCTGGCGCGTCCGGCGCTGGCGCTGGCCGCCAGCGAGAGCTTGCGCGCGGCCTCGGCCATGGCCAGGGCGAAGGGGCAGTCCGGAAAGGCCTCCAGCACCGGGCGCTGGAGCGCGGCGGCGCGGGCCACGCGCGGGTCCTCCGGCAACGCGCCAAGGTAGGCGCAGTTGAGTCCCAGGTGCTTCTGCGCGGTGTGCTGGATGCGCCGGAACAGCAGCCGGGCCTCCGTTTCGCCAGGGGACCGGTTCACCAGCACCAGCGGCGGCCAGGTCAGGCCCCGGCCGTGCAGCACCTTCACCAGGGCGTAGGCATCCGTCAGTGAGGTGATCTCCGGGTTCACCACCAGCACCAGCTCCTGCGCCGCCAGGCACAGGCCCAGCACCTGGGGCGAGATGCCCGGCGAATTGTCCACCAGCACGAAATCGTAGCCCGAGAGCAGCGCGAACTCGCGCGCCAGGCGCTGGCGCTGCGCCCGGTCCAGCTCGGCCATGCGGGCCACGCCGGAGGAGCCGGGCACCAGGTCGATGCCCGTGGCCACGCCGGTCACGGCCTCGCGCAGGGGCAGGCCCTCGAACAGCACCTGTTCCAGGCCCTTTTCCGGGCGGATGCCCAGCAGCACGTCCACGTTGGACAGGCCCAGGTCGGCGTCCAGCAGGCACACGCGGCGGCCCTGCCGGGCCAGGGCCCAGGCCAGGTTCAGGGTGACGTTGGTCTTGCCCACGCCGCCCTTGCCGCTGGCGATGGCGATGATTCTGGTGGCTGCGGCCATGGTCCGGCCCTATTTGTCCTTTTCGGGGCGCAGGGTGGCGTCCACGGCCTCAAGCAACTCGTCCACCTTGAAGGGCTTCTGGATGCAGCGCACCGCGCCCAGGTGCAGGGCCTGCTCGCGCTCCTCCGGCGTGGCCAGCCCGGTGATGACCAGCACCGGCATCTTGACGGCCGCGCGCCTCAGCTCGGAGAGCAGCCACAGGCCGCTGCGCTCGGGCATGCGGATGTCCAGCAGGGCCAGGTGGAAGGCGCGCTTCCTCAGCAGCGCCAGGGCCTCCTCGCCGCTGCCGCAGGTGGCCACGGTGTAGCCGTGCATCTCCAGGGCCTCGCGCAGCAGATCCTGGATGTGGCTTTCGTCGTCCACCACCAGGATGTCGCCGCCCGCGCGGCGGTGCGCGCCCTTGGCGGGCTTGGCTCCGGGCCGGGCGCTGGCCTCCGGGGCCAGGGGCAGCAGCACGCGGAAGCAGGCCCCCTTGCCGGGCGCGCTGGTGACGCGGAGATCGCCCTGGTGGCTCTTGACGATGCTGTAGCTGGTGGAGAGCCCCAGGCCCGTGCCCTTGCCCTCCTTGGTGGTGAAGAAGGGGTCGAAAATGCTGGCGATGTGCTCCGGGGCGATGCCTGCGCCGGAGTCCTCCACCTCCACGGTGGCGTGGCGCTGGCCCTCGGTCCAGGCGGTGCGCACACGCAGGGTGCCGGGCGCGCCCTCCATGGCCTGCTCCGCGTTCAAAAGCAGGTTCACGAACACCTGCTCCAAGAGCTTGGCGTCGGCCCACACCGGCGGCAGGCCGGGCCGGAGCTCCGCCCGCACCGCGATGCCGCGCTTCTCGAAGCTGCCGCTCATCATGGACAGCGAGTTCTGCAAAAGCGCGCCCACGTCCACGGCGGAGAACTGCGGCTGGGTGGGCCGGGCGAAGTCCATGAGCTGGGTGAGGATGCTGCTGATGCGCCCGATCTGCTCCTCCATCTGGCGGAAGGCCGTGCGCAGGTTCTCGTTGGGCTCCTTCAGCCCCAAAATCTGCAGCCGGGCGTAGATGATGGCCAGCGGGTTGTTGATCTCGTGGGCGGCTCCGGCGGCCAGCTGGCCCACCGCGGCCAGCCGCTCGGTCTGGATGAGCTTCTGGTTGAGCTGCTGCATCTTGCGCATGGCCGCGCCCAGACGCTCGGTGCGGGCCTCCAGCCGGGCGGCGGCGTCCTGGCGCTCCAGGGCGGCGGCCAGCATGCCGCAGAGCTGCTCCAGGCCCTGGGCCTCGGCGGGGTTGGGCAGCTCGCCCTCGCGGCGCGGGCCCAGGATGACCTCGCCCAGGAGGGCGCGGTCCAGTGCCAGCGGGTGGATGCGCCAGGGCCGCGACCAGCTGGGGGCGAACGCCGGGGCGGTCTCCGAAGAATCGGGCAGGCGCTCCGGGTGGGCGGCGATGGCCTTGGCCAGGGGCCGCAGCACGGGGTGCAGCTCCTCCGCCGGGGGCATGTCCAGCCTGCCCGGCGCGTTGCCCGGCCCGGCGTCGTCGCCCTCGGCGCCCTCGGCGCCCTCGGCGTAGGGAAAGGCGAAATCCGCGCGCTCCGCGCCGCTCCAGGCCAGCCCGCGCAGCATCGTGGCCTGGGCATCCAGGGCCAGCACGCAGCCGGAGGGGATGGCGAAGTCTCCGGAGAGCACGTCGGCGGCCAGGGCGAAGGC
>JAEXRD010000012.1 GCA_023438245.1 Pseudomonadota bacterium
AAGCCAAGGTGGAGGCCAAGACCGAGGCACCGGCCCCTGCCGCTGCGCCCGCCCCGGTAGCAGAGAGGGCCAAGGCCGAGGCCCCCAAGGAGCAGGTCCAGCCCGCCCCGGCCCCCAAGGCGGAAGCCGCCCCGGCGCTCAGCGCGGAGCAGCTCCCGGCCAAGGAGCTGACGCTCCAGGGCCAGTACGTGCAGATCGCCTCGTTCGGGACAGAGAAGAACGCGCAGAACGCCGTGGCCTGGCTTTCGGCCAACGGCTATGCGTCCTCAAGGGTGGTGCGGGTGGAACAGGGGGGGAGCGTGCTGCACCGGGTGCAGGCCGGGCCGTTCCAGGACCCCGCCGCGGCGCGGGGGGCCCTGGACGCCCTGAAGGCGCAGTGGCCGCAGGCGTTTATTCCTGCGGATTGAGCTCGGCGCGGAACTTGCGGGACAGGCGGAACACCACCACCTTGCGCGGGGGCAGGGTGATGCTCTCGTTGGTCTGCGGATTGCGGCCGCGCCGGGCATTCTTGTCGTAGGCCTCGAACTTGCCGAAGCCGCTGACCAGCATGGCGTGGTCCTTCTTGATGGACTGTTTCATGAGTTCCAGGGTGGACTCCACAAGGTCCTTGATCTCCGCGCGGTTGCGGTCGGTCTTCTTGTAGATGGCGTCCACGATGTGGGCTTTGGTCAGGGTCTGACCGCTCATTGGGGGCCTCCGTTGTCGTTTGGCGTTATTGCCAGAATGCTCGCTATCTTAGGTGCTGGCGGATGGTCTGGGCCAGTTTTCCCATCTCGTCGGCGTTCTCGTAGGCGTGCTGGGTCCACAGGGTCAGCCCGTCGCCCGCGTGCCGGGGGATGAGGTGGAAGTGCGCGTGGTGCACGATCTGCCCCGCGCTCTCGAAGTTGTTCATGCCCAGGTTGAGGCCCGAGGCTCCGGTGGCCGCCATCACCGCCCCGCCCACGGCCTTCAGCGCCGTGACGAGTTCGCGGCCCAGGTCGGCGGGCAGGTCCAGCAGCGTGGGGTAGTGAGCCTTGGGCACCACCAGCGCATGGCCCTTGTTCACGGGCGCGATGTCCAGGAACGCGAAGACCCCGCCGGAATCGTAGATCTTGGCGCAGGGGATGGTTCCGGCGATGATCTTGCAGAAAATGCAGTCAGTGCTCACTCATGCCTCCGGGCTGGCCGCCCGATTCCAAAAATAGTCAACATTGCCCCATCATTATCCCGCCACAAAATAAAGCGCAAGGAAAATCACGCGGGCACGCTAAAAACAGGAATCAAATGCCGGAGCCTTCCAGGAAGAACGGTTCCGTGGCGCGGGCCTGCACGATGCGCGCGCCCGGGTCCACGTCGCCCGTGACCCAGACGTTGCCGCCGATGACCGCGCCCTTGCCGATGGTGACCCGGCCCAGGATGGTGGCCCCGGCGTAGATGGTCACGTCGTCCTGCACGATGGGGTGGCGGGCCAGGCCCTTGACCAGCCTGCTGCCGGTGTCGTCCTTGGGGAAGCTCTTGGCCCCCAGGGTCACGCCCTGGTACAGGCGCACGTTCGTGCCGATGATGCAGGTCTCGCCGATGACCGTGCCGGTGCCGTGGTCGATGAAGAACCGGGGGCCGATGTGCGCGCCGGGGTGGATGTCGATGCCGGTGTCGGAGTGGGCCATCTCGCTTATGATGCGCGGGATGATGTCCACGCCCAGGTGGTGCAGCTGGTGGGCGATGCGGTGGTTGGTCAGCGCCTTGATGGACGGGTAGCAGAAGATGGTCTCGCCCGGGCTCTTGGCCGCGGGGTCGCCGTCGAAGGCCGCCTGCACGTCGCTGGCCAGCAGGTCGCGCACCCCCGGCAGCCTGCGCACGAACTCCACGGCCACGCTCTCGCTCTTCTTCTCGCAGTCGCTGCAGGGCTGGCGGTTGTCCTTGGCGCACACGAAGCAGTAGCCGCGGTTGATCTGCTCGGACAAGAGCTTGACCACGCGGTCCAGCGCGCTGCCCAGGTAGTAGGGCATGGTGGTGGTGCTCACGTCCGAGGGGCCGTAAAAGCCCGGGAACAGCACCGCGCGCAGCAGGCTCACCACCTCGGCCAGGGCGTCCAGGCTGGGCATGGGCGCATCCCGGCTCACGCGGTGGCAGGCCGCCTGGCAGGCGTCCGGGGTGGTCAGCTGGGCCACGGCCTGGGCAATGGCGGCATCCTTGTCTTCTTTGGCGAAAACCGGCGTCTGGTCGATCATGTTCCTACTCCACTCTACTCGGCGGCTTCAAAAAGCGGGGTGGACAGGTAGCGCTCGCCGGTGTCGCAGACCACGAACACGATGGTCTTGCCCGCCATCTCCGGCCGGGCGGCGATCTGGAGCGCGGCAAACGCGTTGGCCCCGGACGAGATGCCGCAGTTGATGCCCTCCTGGCGCATCATGCGCCGGGCGAATTCGAACGCATCCTCGGCCTTCACCTGGATGATCTCGTCATACACCTTGGTATCCAAAATTCCCGGCACGAAACCCGCGCCGATGCCCTGGATCTTGTGCGGCCCGGCATTGCCGCCGGAGAGCACGGGCGAGTCGCTGGGCTCCACGGCCACAATGCGCACGCCGGGCTTCTTGCCCTTCAGCACCTGGCCCACGCCGGTCACCGTTCCGCCGGTGCCCACGCCCGCCACGAAGCAGTCCACTTCCCCCTTGGTGTCCTCCCAGATCTCCAGCGCGGTGCTGGTCCGGTGCGCCTGGGGGTTGGCGGGGTTGTCGAACTGCATGGGCATGAAGGCGCTGCCGCCGGCCTTCTCGGTCTCGCGCACCAGCTCCTCGGCCCGCTGGATGGCCCCGCGCATGCCCGCCGCCGCCGGGGTCAGCACCAGCTGAGCCCCGTATCCGGCCAACAACTTCCTGCGCTCCACGCTGAAGCTCTCGGGCATGGTCAGCACCAGCTTCAGGCCCTTCACCGCGCACATCAGCGCCAGGCCGATGCCGGTGTTTCCGCTGGTCGGCTCAATAATCAGCGTGCCTTCCTTCACCCTGCCGTCGGCAATGGCGGCCTCCAGCATGCCCTTGGCGATGCGGTCCTTCACCGAGCCGCCGGGGTTCAGCGACTCCATCTTGGCCAGCAGCGTGACACCCAGGCCCTGCCCCAACCTGTTCAAACGCACCAGGGGCGTGCCGCCGATCAACTGGTCCAGACTCGAAGCGATGGTCATCGCGCACTCCTTTGTAAATGAATATTGGGGGGGGGGGGGGGGGGG
>JAEXRD010000025.1 GCA_023438245.1 Pseudomonadota bacterium
GGCCACGAGGCCCCAGAAGGCTGCGCCGATGCCTGCGATGGACAGGCCGGACACGGTGACGAGGAAGGTGACGAGGGCTGCTTCGCGCCGGGGTTCGTCGTCCATGGCCTGGGCCAGGCCGCTCATGAGCGCGCCGAAGAGCGCCAGGCCGGAGATGGCGGCGATGAGGGCCGGGGGGAGCGCGGCGAACACGCCCACGAGGGTGGCTCCGAACAGTCCGATGACGAGGTAGGCCAGCCCGCAGACGATTCCGGCCACGTAGCGTTTGTCCGGGTCGCGATGGGCTTCGGGTCCGGTGCAGATGGCCGCGGTAATGGCGGCGAGGTTGATGCCGTGCGAACCGAAGGGGGCCAGGAGGGTCGAGAGTGCGCCGGTGGCGGCCACGAGCGGTCCGCCGGGGGTGGTGTAGCCTGCGGTGCGCAGCACGCCCAGGCCGGTGGCGTTCTGGCCGGTCATGGTGACGAGGAACAGCGGCACGCCGATGCCGATGAGCGCGCCGAGGCTGAATTCCGGGGCGGTGAGGGAGGGCGTGGCCAGGGCCGCGCCGAAGGCGGTGGAGAGCGCGGCGGTGTTGAGCAGGTTCAGGGTGGCGGCGGCGACGAGGCCGGTGATGAGCGTGGCCAGGATGGCGTAACGCGGCTTGAGGCGCTTCATGACCAGGTAGCAGGCCAGCATGGGGGCGACGAGGGCCGGGGTTGCGGTGAGCGAGGTGAAGACCTCGACCCCGAAGCGGAACAGGATGCCCGCGAGCATGGCGGCCACCACGGCGCGCGGGATGCGCTCCATGAGCGCGGAGAACAGGCCCGTGGCCCCGAAGATGGTGATGGCGATGCCCGCGAACAGGAACGCGCCGATGGCCTGCGGGTAGGGGTAGGCGGCCCAGCCTGCGGCCAGGAGCGCGGCGCCGGGCGTGCTCCAGGCGATGATGACCGGGGCGCGGTATTTGAGGCTGAGGAAGACGCCGGAAATGCCCGAGCCGATGGAAATGGCCCAGATCCAGCTGGTGAGCTGGTCCGGGGTGAGGTTCGCGCCGCGCGCGGCCTGGAAGATGATGGCCGCGGGCCCGCCGTAGCTGACGATGACGGCGATGAGCCCGGCCACGGCTGCGGACAGGGAGAAGTCGCGCCGGATGTCGGTGAGGGCTGCTGAGATTGCAATGGGGGATGCTCGCATGGGCGCCTCCGGGTGGCCTCCCGCGGACGTGGCGGGAGGGCTGTTCGGTAGCGCGCGCGGAGGGTTCAGGTCCGGGCGCGGCCCAGGCGAGCGGCTGGTGGACGCCCCGTGCTTCCTCGTGGTTGGTTCCACGTTTCGCCAGTCACGCGGGGCGTGGTGGTCGGGTGCACTTGTACACCCGCCGGGCTGGGGCCGTCAACGGGGCGGGTTCGGCACGGATAACTACGCAGAGACGCTAGGTATTTTTCGCGGCAAAAAAGCGCTTCCATCCCCGGCTGGTTTTGGGATAGATGGGTTGGTTCCGATGTTTGAGAATTCCGCCCTGGGCGCAAAGCCCGGGCGACCAGCGAGGTACCCATGCCCCTTTGCACCATAGAGGAAGCCATCGAGGACATCCGGCAGGGCCGGATGGTCATCATGGTGGACGACGAGGACCGCGAGAACGAGGGAGACCTCGTCGTCGCGGCGGAGAAGACCACCCCCGAGATCATCAACTTCATGGCCAAGTTCGGACGCGGACTGGTCTGCCTGGCCATGGCCCCGGAGATGATCGACAAGCTTGAGCTGCCGCTCATGGCGCAGTCGAACCAGAGCAAGTTCGGCACCAACTTCACCGTGAGCATCGAGGCCCGCGAGGGCGTCACCACGGGCATCAGCGCCTTCGACCGCAGCCACACCATCCTGACGGCCGTGGCCGACGGCGTGAAGGCCACGGACATCGTGACCCCGGGCCACATCTTCCCGCTGCGCGCCCGCAGCGGCGGCGTGCTGGTGCGCGCCGGACAGACCGAGGGCAGCGTGGACATCGCCCGCCTGGCCGGGTGCAAGCCCGCCGGCGTCATCTGCGAGATCATGCGCGACGACGGCCAGATGGCCCGCATGCCGGACCTGGAGGTCTTCGCCGCCGAGCACGGGCTGAAGATCTGCTCCGTGGCCGACCTCATCAAGCACCGCATGAAGTTCGGCGGCAAGGCCATCACCAAGCTGGCCGAGGCCGACATGCCCACCCGCTGGGGCCACTTCAAGACCGCGGCCTTCCAGTCCGAGGAGGACAACCGCACCCACATCGCCCTGTTCAAGGGCGACATCAGCCCGGACAAGCCGGTGCTGGTGCGCGTGCACAGCGAATGCCTCACCGGCGACGTGTTCGGCTCCATGCGCTGCGACTGCGGCGACCAGCTGGCCGCGGCCATGTGCATGATCGAGCGCGAGGGCACCGGCGTGGTGCTGTACATGCGCCAGGAGGGCCGAGGCATCGGCCTGGGCAACAAGATCAAGGCCTACCACCTGCAGGACGAGGGCTACGACACCGTGGAGGCCAACGTGAAGCTCGGGTTCAAGCCCGACCTGCGCGAGTACGGCACCGGGGCCCAGATCCTGGTGAGCCTGGGCGTGTCGCAGATGAAGCTCATCACCAACAACCCCAAGAAGATCGTGGGCCTGGAAGGCTACGGGCTCAAGGTTGTGGAGCGCGTGCCCATCGAGATGGCCGCCTGCCCGGTGAACGAGCGCTACCTGCAGACCAAGAAAGAGAAGATGGGCCACATGCTGCACCTGGGCGAGGAGCCCAAGTAGGCCCCAAACCATACTTTCCGCAAGGAGACGACCATGCCGCACATCAAGACCATCGAGGGCCAGCTTTCCGCCAAGGGCCTCAAGGTGGCCATCCTGGCCAGCCGCTTCAACGACTTCATCGTGGACAAGCTGGTGGGCGGCGCGGTGGACGCGCTGGTCCGCCACGGGGCCGAGCGCGACGACCTGGTCATCGTCAAGATTCCCGGCGCCTTCGAAATGCCGCTGGTGGCCAAGAAGCTGGCGGCGAGCGGCAAGTACGACGGCATCGTCTGCGTGGGCGCGGTGATCCGCGGCGCCACCCCGCATTTTGACGTGGTGGTGAACGAATGCGCCAAGGGCCTGGCCGCCGTGAGCATGGAATTCGCCATGCCGCTGGGCTTCGGCGTGCTCACCACCGACAACCTGGAGCAGGCCATCGAGCGCGCTGGCAGCAAGGCCGGAAACAAGGGCGTGGACGCCGCCATGGCCATGCTGGAGACCGCCCGCGTGGTGGCCCAGCTGTAAGAACCGGCCATGCCCTCCGCATGAAGGGGGGCGGGACCGCAGGAGCACTTCGTTGGCAGAATCTGACAAAAAGACGGACAAGGGCGGCGCGCACAAGAGCCCGCGCAGGCAGGGCCGCACCATCGCCTTCCAGGTGCTCTTTTCCCTGGGCTTCGACCCCCAGGACGGAGCCGCCGGGGTGCGCGGCACCTTCCGCCGCAACCCGGCCGTGCTGGACTGCGAGTCGCCCGAGGCCGTGAGCTTCGCCGAGGACCTGGTCATGGGCGTCACCGGCGCGCTGGACCAGATCGACGGCGTCATCGGCAGCCACAGCGACAACTGGAAGATCGCCCGCATCGCCAAGGTGGAGCTGGCCATCCTGCGCCTGGCGCTCTACGAGATATTGCACCGCAAGGACATCCCGCTCAAGGTCGCCATCAATGAGGCCATCGAGCTGGCCAAGGGCTTCGGCGACGAGAACTCGCGCTCCTTCGTCAACGGCATCCTGGACGCCGTGGCCAGGGCCGTGGACCAGGGCAAGATGGGGCCGATGGACAAGAAAATGGACAAGAAGATGGACAAGCAGCCCGAGGCCAAGGCCCAGAAGCCGACCGCCAAGCCGGGCAAGTAGAACAGGCCAAACAGCACTCTCCGGGGGAAACACGCGCATGGGTTTCGGCAAATACGATCCGCAGCAGGTTGAAGAGAAGTGGCAGGGCAGCTGGAACGCCTCGCGCTGCTTCGAGGTTGAGGCCGACCAGAGCCGTCCCAAGTACTACGTGCTGGAGATGTTCCCCTACCCCTCGGGCAAGATCCACATGGGGCACGTGCGCAACTACTCCATCGGCGACGTGGTGGCGCGCTACAAGCGCATGCGCGGCTATAACGTGCTGCATCCCATGGGCTGGGACGCCTTCGGCCTGCCCGCCGAGAATGCGGCCATCAAGAACAAGACCCACCCCGCCACCTGGACCTACCAGAACATCGCGGACATGCGCGCGCAGCTGAGGCGCCTGGGCTACTCCTACGACTGGCGGCGCGAGCTGGCCACCTGCCGCCCGGAATACTACAAGTGGGAGCAGCAGTTCTTCCTCCAGATGCTGGAAAAGGGCCTGGCCTACCGCAAGAACTCGCCCGTGAACTGGTGCGAGAGCTGCCAGACCGTGCTGGCCAACGAGCAGGTGGAAGAGGGCAAGTGCTGGCGCTGCGACAACGACGTGGAGCAGAAGCAGCTGGAGCAGTGGTTCCTCAAGATCACGGCGTACGCCGATCAGCTGCTTGACGATCTCAAGCTGCTCGAGGGCGGCTGGCCCGACCGCGTCATCACCATGCAGCAGAACTGGATCGGCAAGAGCATCGGCGCGGAGCTGACCTTCCAGGTCAAGGGCCTGGACTGCGGCGTCACCGTGTTCACCACCCGGCCCGACACCCTGTGCGGGGCCACCTTCATGAGCCTGGCCGCCGAGCACCCGCTGGTGGAGAAGCTCATCGCGGGCTACGAGCGTGCCGACGAAGTGCGCGCCTTCTGCCGCGAGGTGGCCAACATGGACCGCATCAAGCGCGGGGCCGACGACCTGGAAAAAGAGGGCGTGTTCACCGGCGCGTACTGCATCAACCCCCTCACCGGGCGCGAAATGCCCATCCACGTGGCCAACTTCGTGCTCATGGGCTACGGCACCGGCGCTGTCATGGCCGTGCCCGCCCACGACCAGCGCGACTTCGAGTTCGCCCGCAAGTACGATCTTCCCCTGCAGGTGGTCATCCAGCCCAAGGACACGGTGCTGGACCCCGCCGCCATGACCGAGGCCTACAGCGACCCCGGCTTTTTGGTGAACTCCGGCCAGTTCGACGGCCTGCCCAACGACGAGGCCAAGAAGGCCATCGTGGAGCATCTGGGCGCCTCCGGCCTGGGCAAGCCCACGGTGAACTATCGTCTCAGGGACTGGGGCGTCTCCCGCCAGCGCTTCTGGGGCGCGCCCATCCCGGTGGTGCACTGCGCCAAGTGCGGCACCCTGCCCGTGCCCCACGACCAGCTGCCCGTGCTGCTGCCCGAGGAAGCGCAGGTGCGCGAGGACGGCCGCTCGCCCCTGCCCATGCTGGAAAGCTTCGTCAACACCACCTGCCCCGGCTGCGGCGGCCCGGCAAAGCGCGAGACCGACACCTTCGACACCTTCATGGAGTCGAGCTGGTATTTCCTGCGCTACACTTCCGCCCGCAACACCGAGGCCCCCTTCGACAAGGAGGCCCTGGCGTACTGGAGCCCCGTGGACCAGTACATCGGCGGCATCGAGCACGCCATCCTGCACCTGCTCTACTCGCGCTTCTACGTCAAAGTGCTGCGCGACCTGGGCTACACCGCCGAGGCCGAGCCCTTCAAGAACCTGCTCACCCAGGGCATGGTGCTGAAGGACGGGGCCAAGATGAGCAAGAGCAAGGGCAACGTGGTGGACCCCAACTCCATGATCGGCAAGTACGGGGCCGACGCCACGCGCCTGTTCATCCTGTTCGCCAGCCCGCCGGAAAAGGACCTGGAGTGGAGCGACGCGGGCATCGAGGGCGCGCACCGCTTCCTGAACCGCGTGTGGCGCCTGGCCGAGGAGCTGGACGAATGGGGCGCCATGCGGGCCGTGGGCCCGGTGGCTCCTCTTGATGTCATTTTGAAGGGCATCGGCGAGCTTTCCCCCGCCGCCAAGGACCTGCGCCGCAAGGAGCACGACACCGTGCGCAAGGTCACCCGCGCCATGGAGAACAACTTCCAGTTCAACACCGCCATCGCGGCGCTGATGGAACTGGTGAACGAGATGTACGGCCTGAAGGACGGCCTGAAGAGCGCCCCGGAGGGCCCCTCGGCACTGTCCTCGGCCCTGTCCACGGTGCTCACCCTGCTCTCGCCCGTGGCCCCGCACATCTGCGAGGACCTCTGGGCGCGCATGGGCCACGCCGAGCAGCTGGCCGTGCTGCCCTGGCCCGGCTACGAGGAGGCCGCCCTGGCCCTGGACGAGATCGAGCTGGTGGTGCAGGTCAACGGCAAGGTGCGCGGCAAGCTCATGGTGCCCGCCCAGGCCAGCCGCGAGGAAGTCAGCGACTTCGCCATGGGGCACGAGAACGTGCTGCGCCACCTGGAGGGCAAGAGCATCAAGAAGCTCATCGTGGTGCCCGGCAAGCTGGTGAACGTGGTGGCGGGCTAAGGC
>JAEXRD010000088.1 GCA_023438245.1 Pseudomonadota bacterium
CCTCCGGCGCTTCGCCGGAGTACTTCCCCAAGGAATGGGGCGACTGGGTGGCCGTGTCCCGGCCCAAGGACTGGCTGCCGGACGAGAACACCCGCCTGAACCTGGGATCGAGCCTGCACGCCGCGCCCGGAGCGTCAGAAGCGCCCACTGGGTCGGGCGGCGGGGGCATGAAGATCGGCGCGGGGCACAAGCCGCAGCCCTACGGCTGGCACGGGTACTACGGCGAAACCGGGGGCGGGATTTCTGGCGGACATGAAGTGCGCGGTAAAGTCACGCCGCCTGCGAAGGCCGGGAAGACGTCTCCGGTCGAGCAAGCGACAAAGCCGACCCCGAGGGGCAAGGTGACGTGGAACAGCCCTTTGAAACCCGCACCCAGTGAGCAGCAGTTAGAACCCAACATGAGCGATGCCTTGCATACTGTGGGCGAAGGCAAAGACCTCAACGTGAGCAGCGCCTACCGCCCGGCAGACGCCAAGGAGGCGGCGGCTTTGGCTCAGGGCAAGCCGGTCGGGCTGCACTGCGAAGGCAACGCCGTGGACGTCAATTACGTCAACGGCGCGCACATCTCCGAGGTGGCGAACAAAGGCGGCGCAGCCGATGCCGAGTTGCGCAGGCAGATTGAAGAAATGCAGGCCAGGGCCGAAAAAGATCCCAATGTTCAGGCGTTCATTTCTCCGTATGGAGGTTTCTTCAGGAGCCCATCAGATCCCACGCAGATTACCCAACTGCCGCCGACGAATACTGATGTTCAAGCGCATTGGAATCATGTCCATATCGGGGTATTCAGGAAAAAATAGACCAGAACACCTCGCCAGCCGAAAACAAGCACGGGTGGCGAGGATGGAGAAAGCAATGCGGACGACGATTATTGCACTGTGTCTCTGCCTGCTTGTGACCGTTCCCGCGGGAGCCGAATATCCCAGCATTGCGGACGATCTCGCTACGAACGTATTCTGCTCCGCTGAAATTACGCCGTTTTGGTATGGCTGCGGGGAACACAATGTGCGAATCTTCAAAGTGCCTGAAGCGAAGGGCGGCGAATTATTTGCAGCAGCGCGGGTTGAGAGGATAGCCCTTCCCGACTCCCCCTACATGCTCCTGCGCGGGCCGGTGGCGGCGCGCTGGGGCAATTTCCGGCCCGCTCCGGGCTACTCCAAGGACCGGGACTCCAGCGACACCTGCCGCTACTGGGCCGACCGCTCCACGGCCAAGCCGGGCGGCGGGCTCACCACCGCAACGCTGGAGTTCGACCTCGGGGCCAGGCCGCCGGTGCTGCGCAGTCTGGACCACATGGGCCGCGAGAAGGTGGAGCCGCTTGCGCGCCTTGCGCAGACCGAGACCAACAAGATGCTGGCCCGCAGCCACGTGGTGGTGGAGCGCCAGACCAGGGCCATGCGCTTCCGTGTGCTGGAGGCCAACATGGGCGACGGCGGCCTGCGCATGAGCGCGGTCAAGGTGAGCAGGCTGCCGAAGAGCCCTCTGCTGGTGGCCCTGGCGCAGCAAGGCCAGGGCGGACGACGCGTGGTGCGCGTGCTGGAGGCCAGCCAGTGGTGGAGCGCCGTGAGCGTCCTCTCCATCCCGGACCAGGACGACGCCGACGGGGCCTTCGTCTTCGAGGCCATGGCCGTGGACCCGCACCCGGAACTCGGCAACCCCGAGATGCGCCGGGCGGACCTGTTCCGCTACGAGGTGACGCTGGACAAGGTGACCAGGACGCTGGTCTCCAGCGGCTGGAAGCTCGATGTGGAGAGCGACCTGTGGGAGCTTGAGGGGGAGGAATCCCGCGCCAGGGAGCCGGGGCCGTAGCGGGGGGCGACCGGTTGCCTGGGCAAGGCGTCGGGGCAAGGCGTCGTGTGCGCCTCAGCCCCTTACGGCCCGGCGGGAGCGCCACAGCCGGTAGAACTCATACACGTGGACCCCAAGCCCCAGACCCAGGCCGATGATGCCCAGGCGGCGCTTGAGGCCGGAAACGGCGGCACCGGCTTCCAGCCGCATCACCTGCCTGCGCAGGTCGATGCGCGTGCACAGCGCCTCCTTGGCCAGGGCGATCTCGCGAAGCTCCCCGTCTAGAAACATTCCGCGTCCTTTTTGAGTTCAGCGATGCTCTGGGCGAACAGGGCCTGGCGGGCCGAAAGCCGCCTGCGCACCCCGGCAAGGGCCACCGCGCCAATGACGAGCGCGGCCACGCCCAGCAGGGCCAGCGCGGGTGCGCGCCACTCCGGCGGCAGCGCCAGCACCGCCGCGCAGCCCAGCAGCACAACGCCCAGCCCCAGCAGGCCCACCCCGGCCAGGGCCAGGATGAGCGCCTGCGTCAGCCGGATCTTGTCCTCGCGCAGCTCCAGGGCCAGCAGCTCAAGGCGGTCCTTGAGCAGCCCGGCGGCCTGGCCGCCCAACCTTCCGGCCGAGCCGGCCAGCTCCTCCAGGGCCGAAGAGGGAGTCAGCATGCTACTTCCTCGACAGGACCCAGCCCAGCAGCAGGCCCACCACGAAGGTTCCGCCGATGACGTAGTACGGCTTCTCCTTCACGAAGCGGTCGGTCTCGCTGGCGGCGCTGCGGGCCTGTTCCATGAACTTCTGGCCGTATTCGCCGTAACGCTCCTTGGCCTTGGCCAGGGACTCTTCCAGCCCCTTGCGGGCCTTCTTCACCTGCTCGTCCAGCTCGCCTCCGGTGGCCTCGATGAGGGCCTTGGAGTGCCTCATGATCTCCTGCAGTTCCTCGCCCATGCGCTCGGCGTGAGAAGAATGCGACATAGGTGCCTCCTTTGCGTGGCGCGCCCAGGAACAGGGCGCACCTGGGGTTTCTCCATCGTGGCCTCCATATACCACGCCCCAATTCGGATTGTCCACGTTTTTGCGCTGCTTTCCCCAACGAAACGCCCCCCGCCGCTTCCCGCGCCCCCTTCCCCCGCGCCGGGTTTTGCTCTAGAAGAGAGGCGTGCACGGTCTTCGGACCGGGTCTATCATTGCGCCCCGAAACACCCCAAGAAAAAACGGACGGACCACCATGCGCATCTCTGACCGGCTCAAGAAACTCAAGCCCTCGGCCACCCTGGCCGTCAACGCCAAGGCCCAGGAGCTCAAGGCCCAGGGCAAGGACATCGTCAGCCTGGCCGTTGGCGAGCCCGACTTCGGCACCCCCTCCCACGTGCGCGAGGCCGCCAAGAAGGCCATCGACGAGGGCTTCACCCGCTACACCCCGGTGCCGGGCATCCCCGACCTGCGCGCCGCCATCGCGGGCTACTACGGCCACTTCTACGGCGTGTGCGCCAAGGGCGAGAACACCATCGCCAGCACCGGCGGCAAGCAGGCCATCTTCAACCTGCTCCAGGCCATCATCAATCCCGGCGACGAGGTGCTCATCCCCGCGCCGTACTGGGTCAGCTACCCGCCCATGGTCGAGCTGGCCGAGGGCGTGCCCGTCATAGTGCCCACCACGCCGGAAAGCGGCTTCCTGGTCAGCGTCAGCGAGCTGGAGGCCAGCTGCACCCCGCGCACCACGGCGCTGATGCTCAACACCCCCTCGAACCCCACCGGCTGCCACTACCCCCAGGAGGCGCTGGACGAGATCGCCCGCTGGGCCAAGGCCCGCGGCATCTTCATCATCTCCGACGAGGTGTACGACCGCCTGGTGTACGACCCGGCCAAGCCGAGCACCCTGGCCCCCTTCTGGGCCAAGCACCCGGAAAACGTGGCCATCATCGGCGCGCTGTCCAAGAGCTTCTGCATGACCGGCTGGCGCATGGGCTGGCTCCTGGGCCACCCGGACCTGGTGAAGGCCTGCGCCAAGATCCAGGGCCAGAGCACCTCCAACATCAACAGCGTGACCCAGAAGGCCGCCATCGCCGCCCTCACCGGCCCGTGGGACCTGGTGGAGGAGATGAAGACCGCCTTCATCCGCCGCCGCGACAAGGCGCTCTCCGTCATGGCCGGCTGGCAGGGCGTCACCTGCCCCAAGCCCGACGGCGCGTTCTACCTGTTCCCGGTGATGGACAGCTACTACACCCCCGAGGTGCCGGACTCCGCCGCGCTGTGCACCAAGTTCCTGGAGGACGCGGGCGTGGCCCTGGTGCCCGGCAGCGCCTTCGGCGACGACCGCTGCGTGCGCTTCTCGTACGCCGTGGCCGACGAGGTCCTGGAATCCGCCCTGGACAAGGTGGGCAACGTGCTCGCCGCCATGAAGAAATAGGGCTCCGGCCCTCCCGCCGGAGGGGGAGCAGACAGCTGAGGCCCGCGCCCCCCCACACCCTGTGGCCGGGCGCACGAGTCAACCGCCAGCTTGAGAGCAAGGAGGGCCGCATGGCCAACTGCCCCAGCGTGAAGGACATCCTGGACTGGACCAACGCTTCCTGGGACAAGCTGCCCGCGGCCCCCGGCCTGCGCGCCCGCGCGGGCGAGATGGCGGAACTTCTGCGCGCCGAGGTGGGCGCGGGCAGGCTGCCCTTCCTGGCCACGCCCTTTCTGGACGCGCTGACCCGCGACCTGGAGGAGCTGGAGGGCGGGTACCTGAAGCGCTTCGAGCACATGCTGCTCCTCGGCATCGGCGGCTCGGCGCTGGGCGCGCGCGCCCTGCAGAAGGCCTTCGCCCCCGGCCAGGACCTGCCCGGCCACAAGGGCCCCTGGCTGTGGATCATGGACAACGTGGACCCGCGCACCCTGGCCGCCCACCTGGACCGCCTGCCCGCGGCCAAGACCCTGGTCTACGTGGTCAGCAAGTCCGGCGACACCATCGAGACCATCGGCCAGTACTTCCTGGTCAAGCAGTGGCTGCAAAAGCGCCTGCCCGACACCTGGAAGGACCACCTGCTGCTCAATACCGACGAGAACAAGGGCTACCTGCGCGAGGAAGCCCGCGCCTTCGGCATCCGCACCCTGCCCGTGCCCGACAACCTGGGCGGGCGCTATTCCGCGCTCTCCGCCGTGGGCCTGGTGCCAGCGGCCTTCCTGGGCCTGGACTGGCGCGCGCTCACCGAGGGCTTCTGCTCCGTGGCCTGGCCCCTGGCCGATGCGAAGCTGGACGCGGGCAGGCTGGCCAGGCACCCCGCCTTCGAGTTCGCGGTGTGGGCCAAGGCCCTCATGGACGCCGGGTACAGCGAGCTCATCACCTTCTTCTACATCCCGCAGTGGGCCTGCTACGCCGACTGGTTCGCGCAGCTCTGGGCCGAGAGCCTGGGCAAGGGCGGCCAGGGCAGCCAGCCCATCCCGGCGGTGGGCGTCACCGACCAGCACAGCGTGAACCAGATGTTCCTGGACGGCCCGCGCAACAAGGCCTGCCTGTTCGTGGAGCGCGGCTGCGGGCCCGAGGGCGAGCCCTTCCCCGAGGACATGCCCGCCATCTTCGACTACCTGCAGGGCAAGAGCTTCGGCGACCTGCTGCCCGCCGAGGCCCTGGGCACGCGCATGGCCCTGTGCCAGAACGAGGTGCCGCTGGTGTGCCTGCGCCTGGGCAAGGACGACGCGCGGGCAGCCGGAAAAATGATGGCGCTTTTGGGCGCGGCCACGCTCATTACCGGCTGGCTCATGGGCATCAACCCCGTGGACCAGCCCGCCGTGGAGCTGGGCAAGCGCCTGGCCAAGGCCCGGCTGGGGGCCTCCGGCCTGGCCGAGGAGAAGTCCGCCCTGGCGGCCTACACCACCGGAAACCGCGACGAGCGGGAGTTCTAGACCTTGAGCATCTATTCCAACCTGCTGGGACGGCACAGGCCGCTGCAGTTCGTCAAGGTCCTGTCCTGGACCTTCTTCGTGCTCATCCTGGGCTCCAGCTTGGTGCTCGCGGTGTTCCAGAGCAAGTACGCGGAGCGCGTGCTGCTGGAGAAGCAGAAGCAGTTCGGCCTGCTCCTGGCGGAGAACCTCTCCCACCAGATCTTCACCCGCTTCACCCTGCCCACCATCATCGGCTACGGGCAGATAAGCCTGCGCAACCCCGAGCAGTTCACACGGCTCGACCAGGTGGTGCGCACCACCATCCACAGCTTCCACGTGCAGGAGGTGCGCATCTATGACCCGGAGATGCGCATCACCTACTGCACCGATCCCAACCTGGTGAACCGCACCGGGCTGGCGGGCGAGGGCGTGAAGCGCGCCCTCAGCCACGGCGACGAAAGCTTCGACCTCTTAAGCCGCGTGTCCTGGGCCACGGCCCTGTTCCGGCTGGAGCTCAAGCCCGGCAGCGTGGTGCTGCGCGGCTACGCGCCCCTGCGCATGGAGCGCAACTTCGGCCCTGGGGTCAAGAATCCCATCATGGGCATCCTGGAGTTCAGCCAGGACATCACCGACGACTACATGGCCGTGGTGAACTTCGAGCGGCTGGTGTATTCCTCCAGCTTCCTGACAAGCCTCATCCTGTTCCTGCTCATCGTCAGCATCCTCAGGCGCACCGACCGCATCAGCGCCGAGCGCCAGGCCGAGAAGGAGAAGCTGCTGGCCGAGCTGCACCAGCAGGAGAAGCTGGCGGGCATGGGCCGCATGGTGGCGGGCGTGGCCCACGAAATCCGCAACCCGCTGGGCATCATCCAGAGCAGCGCGGAGCTGATCCTGAAGAAGGCCAAGGCCGACAACCACCCGCACACCCGCATCATCGAGGCCATGTACGGCGAGGCCAAGCGCCTTTCGCGCACGGTGCACGAGTTTTTGGACTACGCCCGCCCGCGCACCCCGCGCATGGACGAGGTGGACATCTGCAGGCTCATCGAGCAGGCGGCGGTGTTCCTGGAGCGCGAGTGCGAGGACAAGGGCATCCGCCTGGAGCGCGCCTGCCCCGAGGGCACCACCGCCCTGGGCGACCGCGACCTGCTCTACCGCGCGGTGTACAACCTGCTGGGCAACGCCATCCAGGCCATGGCCCACGCCAAGGATGCAGGCAAGGACCACGGCGGGGTCATCGAAGTGGCCGTGGCCCCGGCTACCGACGAGACCGGCAGCTGGCTCCTGCTCACCGTGCACGACACCGGGCCCGGCTTTGACGAGCAGAACCTGGACAAATTGAAGGACCCCTTCTTCAGCACCAAGGACACCGGTACGGGCCTGGGCCTGGCCATCGTCTCCAGCATCGTGGAGAGCCACGGCGGCGAGCTGACCCTGGCCAACCATCCCGGCGGCGGCGCCGTGGCCACCCTGCGCCTGCCCGCGCCCCGCGCGGCCGTGGCCCCTGTGCTGACGAAGCCCGCCCCCGCGGCGCTGCCCGTGCCCCCCGCGCAGAAAACGGCCGAAGAGCCCGCCCCCGCAGAAACCCCGGACCAGGGTCCCAAAGCATAGACCCACGGAGCAGACAGACCATGGCCGACAGCATCCTCATCCTGGACGACGAGCAGAACTACCTGCTCGTGCTCGACACCATCCTCACCGACGCCGGGTACAAGGTCACCGCCCTCTCCGACCCGGAGATGGGCCTGGCCTTCCTGGAGGAGAGCGAGGTGGACGTGGTGGTGACGGACATGAAGATGCCCAAGCTCACGGGCAGCCAGGTGCTCGACCACATCAAGAAGCACTACCCGCACATCCCCGTGCTCATCATGACCGCCTTCGGCTCCATCGAGGCCGCCGTGGAGGCCATGCGCACCGGGGCCTTCGACTACATCACCAAGCCCTTTTCCAACGAGGAGCTGCTGCTCTCCATCTCCAAGGCCATGCAGTACGCCCGCGCCCAGCAGGAAAACCGCCAGCTGCGCAGGCAGATCCAGGAGCGCTACGGCAGCGGGGCCATCGTTGCGCGCGACAAGAGCATGCGCCACGTGCTGGACATGGTGCACCGCGCCGCGCCCAGCCGCAGCACCGTGCTCGTCACCGGCGAATCCGGCACCGGCAAGGAGCTCATCGCCAAGGCCATCCACAACGAAAGCCCGCGCAAGGACGGCCCCTTCGTGTCGGTGAACTGCATGGCGCTGTCCACCGGCGTGCTGGAGTCGGAACTCTTCGGCCACGAGAAGGGCAGCTTCACGGGCGCGGTGTCGCGCAGGCGCGGGCGCTTCGAGCTGGCGGACAAGGGCACGCTGTTCCTGGACGAGATCGGCGAGCTTTCCCACGACATGCAGGTGAAGCTTCTGCGCGTGCTGCAGGAGCGGACCTTCGAGCGCGTGGGCGGCACCGACGCCGGGGAGGTGGACATCCGCATCGTGGCGGCCACCAACCGCGACCTGCACAAGGCCGTGACCGAGGGCCACTTCCGCGAGGACCTGTACTACCGCCTCAACGTGGTCAGCATCCACCTGCCGCCCCTGCGCGAGCGCCGGGAGGACATCCCCTTCCTGGCCGCGCACTTCCTGGAAAAGTACGCCAAGGAGAACGCCCGCGAGATGAAGGGCTACACGCCCTCGGCCATGGACTACCTCTCGGCCTACGAGTGGCCGGGCAACGTGCGCCAGCTGGAGAACGTCATCGAGCGCTGCGTGGTGCTCTCGCGCGGGGACCACATCGACGCCGAGGACCTGCCGCCGGAGATCAAGGACGAGGAATCGCAGTACAAGAGCGCTGTGGACCTGCTGCCCACCAAGCTCGACCTCTCCGACACGCTGGAGAAGATCGAGGCCGCGGTCATCCGCCGCGCGCTGGTCAAGGCCGACTTCGTGCAGGTCAAGGCCGCCGACCTGTTGAACATCTCCAAGAGCCTGCTACAGTACAAGCTGAAGAAGTACACTATTTCGGCGAAGTAGGGGGGGGCGGGCTTCCTTAGAGCCACAACTGCCTTTCCGCTTGGCCCAGCAGGTAGGTCAGGATATGCGCGGGAACCCGGAGAATTTCCGTCTCCACCCCCGGCAGGGAAAGGGGGCCGAAATCCCCGGAGGACTTGGTCACGAGAAAAGCGCGGTCAACGCCCATGGCCCGCGAATACTCCGCAAGCCCAGAATCCGCCTTGACTGTTGCCGATTCCTTGTACTTCACCTCGAGCGGCAGCGTGTAGCCGGGGCTTTCGACGATGATGTCGACCTCCTTCTGCGTTGCTGCGTCACGCCAATACGAGATGGTTGGATTGTCCCGATAATGGTAGGCGAACACGTGCCGCAGCACGGTTGTCTCCACGATGCACCCCATCTCCGTAGTGTTGCTGAAGATATCCTCGCCTTTGAGCAACACGGCGTTTCTCAGCGCGGCGTCGACCAGATAATACTTGTTCCTGGCCTTGAGCACACGCTTCCCTGTCGTGGATGTCGGCGGAAGGCGGTAGATAAGGTTGGCCTGCTCCAAGAGCGCCAGGTGGTTCGCCACGGTCGCCGTGCTGCTCCCGAGCGCTGCAGCGCAGGGTTGATGGGCGATGATGCTCCCGGTATTCCTACAAAGGTATATAAACAACCTCTCAAGATCACTGACATTCCTGACGCCGAAAAGTGAGGTCATGTCGCGTTTTAACACACGCTCCACGATATCTTCGCGAAGAAGGCGCTGGCTCAGGCCAATGTCCTCCTGCCGTGCAGTTTCCGGGAACCCTCCCACCAGCAGGTACCGCTGAAACGAGGGGAGAACCCTCATAAATGTGGCGGCCAGACTGGAGCGCTCACCTTGAGACAGGCGGCCAAGATCCGAAGGACGCAATCCGGCAGGCACCTCTGGTGTCTCCTCGTTCCGGATGCGCATGAACTCGTAGAAGGAGAGCGTCGGCATATGGACAGTCACCCAACGCCCGACGCCACTCTCAGCAAGCTTTTGCTTGTGCAGCACGCTGGCTGATCCGGTGGCGAGAATTCGGTAGTACTGTTTGTGGTCAACAAGCAGTTTTATTTCCGTTTCCCAGTCTTGGGCGTATTGAATTTCATCAAGCAGCAGATGGCACGGTTCGCCCTCCGGCAGCATGAGTTCGTGATAGGCGCGTAGCACCTCGCGAAATCCGGCCAGCTTCAGAATCGGGTGGTCGAGGCTGACGTACAGAATGGCTTTTGGGCTGACGCCCTCACGCAGCAGTTTGGACGCCGTCTGCATCAGCACCGTGGTTTTTCCCACGCGCCTGGGGCCAGAGATGAGAATGGCGCGCCGAAGGCCAGGGTCACGCGCATACTTGTGGCACGCATAGTAGGCAAGGCGCTTAAACTCATGCTCAGAAAGCGTGCCGCCACGCCACCACGGGTTGAAGCCCTGCATCACACCAAGCAACTCATCGGTGTCGACAATCTTTCCCGCCATGACCCCCTCCAGACATCTTCTCAGATAATGCAACTTGTACTATGCATTTTTTTTGAGGAAGTCAACGTTGTGCCCAATCAAACACATTTTCCCGTGGCCTTCTCTGCCTTCCCCGCCCTTGCCCTCAGCCCGCCACAGCGTTTATACTCCCGCAGACACGCCGCTTCATCCGCAAAACGTCCGTCAAGGAGGCCCCGCCATGCAACCAGCCCAAAACGGCAGCCGCGCTCTGCGCTGGGGCCTCGTCATCCTGGCGCTGGCCCTGGGGGCCATGGCCGCGTTCCAGTTCGCCGGGCGCGGAAAATTCGACGACATGTTCGGCGGCGGCATGCGCAAGGCCCGGCTGGCCGGGCAGATGCGCGCCGCGCTCTACGCCTCCGCCGAGGCCGAGAAGGGCGCGGTGCTGGCCGAGACCGACGAGGCCTCCAAGGATTATGCGGCCCGCGCCCGCCAGGAGCTGGACCGCGTGGCCGCCGCCCTGGCCGAGTGCCAGGGGCTGACCTCCTCCGGGGGGCCGGAGCCCGGCCTGGTGGCCGACTTCGCGCGGGCCTTCGCCGACTACCGCGCCCAGAGCGAGGAGATTCTGGCCCAGGCGGTGCAAAACACCAACCTCAAGGCCCAGTCCCTATCGTTCAACGAGTCGCGCCAGGCCCTGGAGCGTATGGAACGCGCGCTGGCCCCGCTGGCCGACGCGTCCGCCGGGCCGAAAGCCGCCCCACAGGCCGCATTCGCCCTGCGCGCCCTGCTGGAGGCCCAGCGCATCCAGTCCCTGCACGCCCCGCACATCGAGGAAAAGGACGACGCCCGCATGGACGAGCTGGAGGCGCGCATGGCCGAGGCCGACAAGCGCGCCCGCGCCGCGCTCGCCGCGCTGCCGGGTGGCCAGCCAAGCGCCGCCGAGGCCCTGGCGGCCTACGAGGACTTCCAGAAGATCACCGCGCGCATCAAGGAACTCTCGCGCCAGAACACCAACGTGCGCTCCCTGGCCCTGACCCTGGGGCGCGGCACCAAGCTGCTGGCCGCCTGCGACGCCGCGCTCAAGGCCTACGAGGAGAAGCTCCAGGCCGACATGTCCAAGGGCACGCGGTAGCGAGACAGGCGGGGCCAGCGCCACGTGTGCCGGCCAAGCTGCTGAAGCCCCTGCAAAAGCTTTGGAGGGGGGTGGGGG
>JAEXRD010000089.1 GCA_023438245.1 Pseudomonadota bacterium
ACGCCCAGCCCTCGCGGGGCTCGTCCGCCATAAAATTGTTGTTCGATTTCCTGCGCGCCATGCTATCCTTCCTGTTTTGCGTTGGCAACGGCCCGGAACGGTTCCTGGACGAGTTCGGCGCATAGAACAGCACGTGGTTTTGGCCCCGGACAAAAGGGGCATGGTTTTGGCCGGGAAAAGGACAAAAATACCCTCTTGACGGGTTTTCCGCCGCCCAAAGCAAAGCCCCCTCCCGAGCAAACGCCGGAAGGGGGCTTGTTTCATTATCGAGGGGTCCAGGGGAGGCGCTCCCCCATGAGGCGGCGAAGCCGACGCCGGAGGCTGTCGCCCACCCCATCCTTTGGCCCTATTCCAGCGCGTTGCGCCTGCTGATGAGGCGCACGCACCTCTCGCTCCACACGTAGTCGATGGCCCAGTTGGCCAGCACGAAGAGCCGGTTGCGGAAGCCGATGAGGTAGGCCAGGTGCACCGCCAGCCACATCAGCCAGGCCGTGGCCCCGGTGAAGTTCAGTCCGCGTAGGCTGACCACGGCGGCGTGCTTGCCGATGGTGGCCATCATGCCCTTGTCGAAGTAGCGGAAGGGCTGCGGCTGTTGCCCGCGCATGAGCCGCAGGATGCCCGCCGCGGCGTGCCTGCCCTCCTGGATGGCCGGGGGCGCGAACATGGGCAGGGGCCTGCCCGCGTGGTCCTGGCGGGCGATGTCTCCGGCCAGGAAGACCTCCGGGTGCTGCTGCGACTGCAGGGTGGGCAGGGCCAGCACCTGTCCGTTGGGCGCTTGCGCCAGGCCCAGGCGCGCGGCCACGGGCTCGCCCTTGACCCCGGCGGTCCAGACCACGGTGTGGGCCAGCACAACGTCGCCGCCCTTGAGGTGGGCCCCCTCCGGCCCCACGCGCTCCACCTGCGCGCCGGTGCGCACGTCCACGCCCATGCTGATGAGCTTGCGGCGGGCGTAGTCGCGCAGGGGCTGGGGAAAGCCGGGCAGCAGGCCTTCGCCCGCCTCCAGGAGCGTCACGCAGGGCCGGGTGAGGCCCAGGCGCGGGAAGTCGCGCCTGAGCGCCCCGCTCATGAGCTCGGCCATGGCCCCGGCCAGCTCCACGCCGGTGGGGCCGCCGCCCACCACCACCATGCACAGGCGGCGCAGGCGTTCCTCCGGCGACATCTCCGGGTCCACCTGATGGCGCGACGCGCCCTCGAAGCTGCGCAGGATGTGGTTGCGCAGGCGCACGGCCTCCTCCAGGCTCTTGAGCGAGAAGGCGTGCTCGTCGGCCCCGGGCACGCCGAAGGTGTTGGTGACGCTACCGGGGGCCAGCAGCAGGTAGTCGTAGGGTACGCGCAGCTCGCGCGCCCGTCCCTGTTCATTGGGGCCGTCCTCCCGCACCTCGACGATGAGCTGGCGGCGCTCGAAGTCGGCCCCGCGCGCCTCGCCCAGCAGGAAGTCCACGTTGCGGCCCTTTGCGCCCATGGCGCGGATGACGGAGCGCACGGGCGCGGCGATGCTCTCGCTCTCCACGGCGGCGGTGGCCACCTGGTACAGCAGGGGCAGGAAGGCGTGGTAGTTGTTGCGGTCGATGAGGAGCACGTCGCAGTGCTGGCCCGCCAGCTCGCGCGCGGCGAAGATTCCGGCGAAGCCTGCTCCGAGTATGACGACGCGGGGCTTATGAGGTGTGGTCATGGCGCGGCCCTCCGAATGATGGACATAGGCGCGCCGGGGCATGGTGGCAAGGGGCGGGATCAAGGCTTGGGCACGTATTTGACCTTCGTCTCGCCAGATCCCGGCACCCAGGACTCGCTTGCGAGGTCATACTCCAGATTGCGCTCCAGGGTGCTGATGTCCATCTCACGTAAGCTGAGGCTGACTCGGTAGCGGGCCGCGCGTTTCATCAGTTGCCCCTGCTCGTGCGGCGTCAGGTATGGGGCCAGCATCTGGAGAACAAAGCTGCCGTTCACCTCGCCATCGGCGGGTCTGGTCAAGAGCTTTTCGGTCTTCCAGCCAGTGGGCCGCACTGGCAGAAAGTGCAGAACAGCCTTGCCGGGATCATCCTTGCGGCATACGGCGAGCAAATGCGGGTCCAGGGCCATGTGCCAGACCTCGCGTGGTTTCGGCCTGTCAGTGTGAGGGCAGCCCCCCATGCGCACCGCGTAAGAACTCAGGCGCAAGCTCTCCGTTTGAAAGACCTGTTGCTCCTCCAGACGGACGGCCAACTCCAGGGACTCGTTCATGGGCAACGCCTCCAAGTGCTGGGAGTCCAGATATTGGGGGCCGCCCGGACCGCCGCCAAGCAGAAGCAGTGATGCGGCCTTGGCCTCCAGATTGATTTCCATGACAGATGTCTGCGTGCCTCCGCCCGGCAACGCGATCAAGCGGTCGATCCGGTAGCGCTTGGGGTTGGGCGCGGGGAATTCGCGCCTGCGTTCCGGCACGGCCCTGAGCCTTTCCCAGTGCGCAGCCACGGGGCCACGCCAAAGAAAGGATCTCGACCGGCCGTCCTGAAGGTCGTCCACAAAGCCCACGTACAGGCGCTCACCGCGGCTTTCCGGTTCTGGCACCGAGAACATGGACACGAACGAGTAATATGGCCCAAGCATGCGCGGGGCCTCATGGGTGCCGGTGCAGACCATGCGCCGGGCCAGCGGGTCACTCATGCCATACTCTTCGACGAAATCGAGCGCGTGCGCCGGGGCGGCGAGGCAAAACAGGCAGAGGCAGCACACAAGCAGTCGCGACATCGCATTGCTCCAGAGGTTACTTGCGGAACACGTTGATGTGGTAGTGGTCCAGATGGCCTCGAATCAACTCGTCATTTCTTGCGGTGCCCGGCTTAATCCGTTTCCAGTCTCCATCCACCTTTTCCCAGCAGCCAGTGGGGCCCAGAACTTGATTCACGTTGGGATCTTTCTTCGCCTGCTCCACCATGTTCTCAGCCGCCCTTCGCGCTTTCTCGGCCTCTGCCCCCGGAGCGTTCCAAAGGCTCTCCACCGAAAACCCGTTGATCCTGCTCACGTCCACGGCGCGGCCATCAGCATGGGGGTCTCCGCTGGTCAGCGGAGACCGATGGCCACTACTGATGAACACCGACTCCACCTCCGGCACGTTGCGCAGGTCCTCAACGGTTTCCCGCATCTGCGGCTTCAATCCGTTGCCCTCCTCGGGATGCTTCCAGGTCACGGCGGCCGGAAGAGGTTCCGGCTGCGGCGCCGGAGCCGCCTTCCCTGTCTGCACAGGCGGCGTGACCTTTCCACGCACTTCATGTCCGCCCGAAATCCCGCCGCCGGTTTCGCCGTAGTACCCATGCCAGCCATAGGGCTGCGGCTTGTTTCCCGCGCCGATCTTCATGCCGCCGCTGGTCCCGCCTCCAGCTACGCCCGCCATGTTTGGCGCGGCGTGCAGGCTCGATCCCAGGTTCAGGCGGGTGTTCTCGTCCGGCAGCCAGTCCTTGGGCCGGGACACGGCCACCCAGTCGCCCCATTCCTTGGGGAAGTACTCCGGCGAAGCGCCGGAGG
>JAEXRD010000110.1 GCA_023438245.1 Pseudomonadota bacterium
AGGCGCAGCCGCCGGCGGTGAGGCCCCAGGTTTGGCGCAGGGCGTTGGCCAGGGCGCGCAGGGCGGGGTCGGTTTCGCGGTCGCGGCGGTGCAGGAAGTAGACTTCGAGCAGCAGGCCCGAGCCGCCCCAGACGCAGACTTCGCCCGCGAGCTGGCAGGCCTGGGCCTCGTCCTGGCGCATGAGCGAGAGCCCGGCCCCGCTTTTGACGAGGGTGCGCAGGGTTTCCTCGTAGTCGGTGACGGCCACCTTGCGGATGGTGCGCGAGAAGGCGGCCAGGCGGTCGGCGTGCAGGCGCGTGTAGGAGCAGCCGTCGGTGAACCAGACCCAGGGCTCGCTGGCCAGGTCGTCCCAGGTGAGGGCGGCGAGGCGGGATTCCCAGGTTGGCGGGGCCACCACGAAGAGTTCGGTGGCGGTGAGGCGCAGGCCGGACAGGTCGCCCTCCGGCGGGGCGGAGAGGTAGGCGAAGCCGCCGTCCAGGCGTCCGGCGCGCACGTCCTCGGTGATGGCGCGGCTCATGTTCTGGTGCAGGTGCAGTTCCAGGCCGGGGTGGGTTTCGCGCATCAGGTGCAGCAGCGGCAGGATGCGCAGGTACTGCGGGTCGGTGTGCAGGGCGATGCGCAGTTCGCCGCGCACCTCCTGGCTCAGGGTGCGGGCGCTCAGGCGCAGCTCCTCGGATTTCTGGAGGATGGACTCGGCCAGGGGCAGCAGTTCCTGGCCCTCGCGCGTCAGCGACATGCCCTTGGGCGTGCGGGTGAAGAGGGCAAGGCCCAGGTCGTCTTCGAGGGCCTTGATGTGCGCGCTGACGGCGGGCTGGCTGATGAACAGCCGCTCGGCGGCGCGGGTGAGGTGGCCCTCCCGGGCCACGGCGGCGAAGGTGCGCAGGTGGTAGAGTTCCATTGGCTGGGGGGGGCTAGGCTGCGGCCTCGCCTGCGGTGGAGGGCAGGTTCCAGACCTGGCGCAGGGCGCTGAGGACGGCGCGGAGGGGGGGTTCGTCGGCGCGGTCGCGGCGGTAGAGGAAACAGATGTCGATGGGCATGGGCGGCAGGTCCAGCAGGCAGACGTCCCCGGCGCGCTCCCAGGCTTTGGCCTCGGTCTCGTGCAGCAGGCCCAGGCCCGCGCCGCTGCCCACCAGCGAGCGCATGGCGCTTTCGGAGTCGGTGATGGCGGCCTTGCGCACGTCGCGCACGTGGGGGGAAAGCTTTTCCAGCAGCAGCGGGCGGCAGGGGCAGCCGTCGGCGTACCACACCCACGGCTCGCGGGCGGCCTCGGCCCAGGTGCAGGCCGAGAGGCGCTCCTGCCACGCGGGCGGGGCGATGATGCGCAGCACGGTGGAGCCCAGGCGCAGGGCCTCCAGCTCCGGGGCCAGGGGCGCGGCCCCCTCCGGCGCGCGGAAGGCGAAGCCCGCGTCCATGCGCCCGGCGCGCACCTCTCCGGCGATGAGCTCGCTCATGCTCTGCAGCAGGTGCGTCTCCAGCAGGGGGTGGGCCTGGCGCAGGGCGTCCAGGGTCTGGCGCGCGCGCAGCAGGTCGGGGTCGGTGTTCAGGCCGATGACCAGCCTGCCGCCCAGGTTTTCGCGCAGGGTCTGGGCCTGGGCCAGCAGGCCGCCCACGCCCGCCAGCACGAAGGCCGCGCGCTCGCGCAGCATCTCGCCCTCGCGGGTCAGCGCCATGCCCTTGGGCGTGCGGGTGAACAGCGGCAGCCCCAGCTCCTCCTCCAGGCCCTTGATGTGCGCGCTGACGGCGGGCTGGCTGATGAACAGGCGCTCGGCGGCGCGGGTGAGGTGCCCTTCCTCGGCCACGGCCACGAAGGTGCGCAGGTGGTACAGTTCCATTTGTTCGCTCCGGCCTACGCGGCCTCCTCCTGGCTGTCCGCGGGCAGGTTCCAGACCTCGCGCAGGGCGGCGAGCACCGCCCGCAGGGCCGGGTCGTCGGCGCGGTCGTGGCGGTGCAGGAAGCAGATGTCGATGGGCAGCGGGTCCAGGTCCTCCAGGATGCAGACCTCGCCCGTGTGCGCCCAGCCCCGGGCCTCGTCCTGGTGCATCAGCCCCAGGCCCGAGCCGCTGGCCACCAGGGCCTTGAGCGTGCCCTCGTAGTCGGTGATGGCGACCTTCTTCACGGTCTGGGTGTAGGGCGAAAGCTTGCGCGACAAGAGCGTGCGGCAGGGGCAGGACTCGCTGAACCAGACCCAGGACTCCCCGGCCACATCGGCCCAGGTGCAGGGCGAAAGCCGCGCGCCCCAGTCCGGCGGGGCCACCACGCGCAGGGAGGTGGTCGCCAGCACGCGGCAGGCCACCTCGTCGGCCAGTTGCTGGGTCAGCGGGTCGGCGATGAAGGCGAAGCCGCCGTCGATGCGCCCGGCGCGCACGTCCTCGATGATGCTGCTGGTCATGCTCTGGGGCAGGTGCACCTCGATCTTCGGGTGCGCCCCGCATAGAATTTCCATGAACCGGCGCACGCGCAGCAATTCCGCGTCCGTATTCAGCGCGATCTTCAGGCTGCCGGTGAGGTTCTCCCGCAAGCCCCTGGCCTGGTTCAAAATCTCGCCCACGCTTCTCAGCGCCGCCTCGGCCTGGGGCCTGAGCGCCGCGCCCTCGCGGGTCAGCACCATGCCGCGCGCCGTGCGCGTGAACAGGGCCACGCCCAGTTCCTCCTCCAGGGCCTTGATGTGCGCGCTGACGGCAGGCTGGCTGATGAACAGCCGCTCGGCCGCGCGGGTCAGATGTCCCTCCTCGGCCACGGCCACGAACGTGCGCAACTGGTACAGCTCCATGCTCCCCCCCACGCGTCAGCTTCTACACCATCCCCGCCCGCAAGGGGCATCAGGATTCCTGAAGCCACGGTTCATGGATTGCGATTGGACCCCGGCTCCCACGCCCTGCTATCCCTGGCTCAACGATGACGAAGCCCGGCGCTCCGGCGGCAAACATGCCACGGCCCGCCAGCAAGGTAAAGCACACCCAGCAAGGAGGCCCAGGATGATCCCCATGCTCTCGGAACTGGCGCGGTTCGGCCAATACCTGCTCACCCCGGAGACGGAGATCGCCGCCATCCGCTACGACAGCACCGCCGCCGGAGCACTCAAGGCCAGCCTCTGGATCAGCCTGGCCATCGGCGCGGCCATCGCCCTGGCGCACCTGCTCGGCGGCGGTGCGTAGGGGAGAGG
>JAEXRD010000116.1 GCA_023438245.1 Pseudomonadota bacterium
CCTCCCCCACCCCCTTCCAAAGCTTTTATTGGGGGGAGCCAGCAAACCGCCGGCATTCCGTCGTAATCCCAAGAACACTCCTTCCTTTCGCCCTCCCGCCCCCGATGAAACGACATGGGGGCGCAACCGGAATGACGGCTGCGCCCCCATGATGAAGACGGAATATGAAAGAACGGCGGGCTAGTAGCCCTTCACGTTGCCCTGGTGGAACTTGGTGCCGTACCACTTGCCGTCCGTGTCGTACCACTGGATGTCGCCGGTCTTGTCATCCATGTAGATCTTGCTGCAGCCCCTGGGCACGTACTTGTTTCCAATCCAGTTGCGGCAAACCCGGCCCTCCTCGTTCATCCACCACTCGCCCTGGTTGAAGCGGCCGCTCTGCCCGCTCTTTCCCCGGAAGGTGCCGTCCACGTCGTGGAAATAGAACGACCCCGTGGAGGACTCCTCTGTATTGCCGCTGAGCATGGCCTTCAGCTCCTCGCCCTTGAGCTCGCGGTATCCCTTCTCCGCATAGTCCTGCGCAAGGGCGTTGCCCCCGAAGAGGCCCAAGGCAAGGAGCATCGCAACAAAAATCTTCTTCACGCTCTTCCCCCCATGATGTTGGCGACAGCACGCGCGTTCGCGACGCCCTTCCCCCGCATCGCACAACGGTTGCGGCGGACGTCTCACAGTGTCGTGTTCTTAGGCGACGCCATGCAGCATGTCAACGCGCCCGGAGCATACTGCGGGCGCGGCGGCGTGGCCGACTGTCGGGGAGAGGCGGGAAAGGCGCGGGAGCGCGCCGTGCTACTTCTGGGCGATCCAGCCCAGCAGGGCCTCGGCGATTTTGCGGGCCTGTTCCTCGTTGGAGATGGTGAACTTGCTCTGCTGCTTGTACTCGCCGGCGGCCTTCTTGTAGCGGCGCACGGTGAAGGCGGTGGGGCCGTAGCCTTTGCGGGCGCGGTCCATCTCGCGGTACTTGAACAGGATGGTGGTCCAGGCGCCCTTGGACAGGATGACCTTGTCCAGCTCCTCGCGCACGAGCACGCCGTCTTCCTCGAAAGCTATGGTGATTTCGTCGATGGTCTCGGCCATGGGAGCCCTCCGGTGTATGTGGGACTGTGAGCCGGGCCTCTACGCCAGCGCGGCCATGTTGTCCAGGATGCGGTCCAGCAGCCCGCGCAGGGCGGTGAGCCTTTCGGGCCGGGCGGCCATCTCGGATACGGGCTGCACGTAGCGGTCCACGATGATCTCGTCGGCGCAGTGGGTGGAAAGCTCGGCCATGCTGGCGGCGTTGGTCTCCAGGTGGAACTGCAGGCCCACCACGCGGCCCTGGTTCGCCTCGAAGGCCTGGTGCGCGCAGGCCTCGCTGCTGGCGGTCCAGAGCGCGCCGGGCGGGATGGAAAAGGTGTCGCCGTGCCAGTGGAAGGCTTCGTAGGTCTGCGGCAGGGAGTGGAACACGCGGCTCTGCGCGGCCTGGGGCGTGGCGGAGACGGGGAACCAGCCGATCTCGCGGTGGGCGTTGCGGGTCACGGTGCCTCCCAGGACCACGGACAAGAGCTGCGCGCCCAGGCACACGCCCAGGATGAGCTTTCCGGCATCCGCGGCCTGCTTGAGGAAGGCCTTCTCCGGAGCCAGCCAGGGGTGCCTGTCCTCGTCGTACACGCCCATGGGCCCGCCCATGACGATGAGCCAGTCGAAACTGTCCATCTCAGGGCTATTCAGGGGCGGCAGGGTCTCGCCGCTCCAGAGGTCGGTGTGGGTCAGGCTGTGGCCGCGCTGGGCGGCCCAGACGGCGATCTCGCCCTCTTTCTCGAAGCTCTCGTGGCGGATGCCGTGCAGGCGCAGGGATTTGGCCATGGGGGGACCTCCTGTGGGTTCGCGTGGGCTGCCGGGCGCGAGCATGGCCCGGCGCGGCGCGAAAGTCCAGGCCCCGGCGGGGTCCGGGCCGTTACAATCCGAGCAGGTAGTGGTCCACGGGCGCGAAATCGTCGGTGAGCGCGGGCGGGTCGGACTGGCCGGGCCGGGGGTCGCGGCGCGAGGCCAGCAGCGCGCCCAGTTCCGGGCCCAGTTTGGAGTCGGAGCTTTGCAGCCGGGCCGATTCCGGGTTCTTGAAGGCCGCCAGCACGATGTTCTGGAGCTGCTCGGGCCTGTCCGGCTCCTGCACCAGGAAGCTCTCCACGCGCGGGAACACCTGGCGGTAGGTGGCGAGCAGCGCCCGGTAGAAGGCGCTCTTGGGCCCCTCGGCCGGGCTGATGCAGTTCACCAGCACCACGCCGTCCGGGTCCAGGGCGGCGGAGAGGTCCCGCAGCGTCTCCACGGTGGTCAGGTGGAAGGGCACGGCCAGATGGCTTGTGAACACGTCCACCAGCGCGACCTGGTAGCCTCCGGCGGTGGCTTGGGACAGGAAGCGCCGGGCATCGTCGTGGTGCAGGCGCACCGCCGGACTGTCGGCGAAGCCCAGGAACTCGCGCGCGGCCTCGGTCATGCCGGGGTCGATCTCCACCACGTCGAGGCTCGCGCCCGGGAACTCCTCCGGGTGCGCGACCAAATACTTTGGAAAGGACAGCCCGCCGCCGCCGAGCATGAGCATGCGCTGCGCGCCGGGCCGGAAGTGCGCGGCCAGGCGGTAGTAGCGCGTGTAGGGCACGGCCAGGGCCGCCGGTTCGTCGGCGTAGGCGGCGGACTGCACGCCCTCCGGCCCGGTGGCCAGCACGCGGATCAGCCGTCCGGTGTAGCGGTCGTTGGTGGTGTAGACCAGCACGCGCTGGTAGGGGGTGTCGATGTCGTGGACGCCCATGGCCGCGCGCAGGTGGGCGTCGTACAGCCCCAGGATGGCGGTCATGAGCAGCACGAAGGCGGCGGCCCCGACCTTCAGGCCCCACTCGCCCCGGTGCACGAGCACGGAGGCCAGCACCAGCACCCCGGCCATGCACAAGAGGATGTTGGTGGTGCCCAGCGTGGCGGTGAGCCAGAATCCGGCCCCGAAGGTGCCCGCGATGCTGCCCAGGGTGGACAGGGCGTAGAGGTTCCCGGCGGTGCGGCCGGAGGCGGCGGCGTCCTGCATGCGCAGGCGCACGGCAAAGGGCGAGACCATTCCCAGCAGCACCGACACCGGCGCGAACAGCGCCACCGTGCTGGCCAGGGTGGTGGTGTGGATGCCGCTCTTGTTCTGCAGCCAGGCCAGCACCACCCCTTTCAGCGCGGCCAGCAGCAGCGTGGCCACGGCGGAAAGCAGGATGATGCGCGAGAGCAGGCGCGGCTCGGGCCTGCGGTCGGCCAGGCGGCCGCCCCACCAGTAGCCCAGCGACAGGCTGCCCAGCACCACCCCGATGAGGCTGGTCCAGACCACGATGGAGGTGCCCAGGTAGGGCGCAAGCACGCGGGAGCCGGTGAGCTCCAGCACCATGATCACCGCACCGCACAGGAAGACCGCCAGTTCCAGCATGCTTCCGCCATGCCACAGCGGAGGTCGGAACGCCAGCGGTTTCCGGGGCCTGTGGCTTCTACAGGTCGACCAGGGAGACGTCGTCCGTGCTGATGGGCTCGCCCAGGAAGATCTCGCCCACGCGGGCGAAGCGCTCCGGGTCGTCGGTGGCGAAGAACCGGGCGCTTCCGGGACAAACAGTGCCCTCACAGGGCTTCAGCAGCCCGCGGGCGCACAGCTCCTCCTTCACGCTGGCCGCAGTGGTCTCGGCGCTGTCGATGAGCGCCACGGTCTGCGGCAGCACGGCGCGGATGGCCGGGGCCAGCACCGGGAAATGGGTGCACCCGAGCACCAGGCAGTCCGGCCCGCCCTCCGGGAATTCGGCCATGAGCGGCTCCAGGTAGCGCCGGGCCACGCCCTCCACGATGTGGCCGTCCACCCAGCCTTCCTCCGCCAGGGAGACGAAGAGCTGCGCGGGCCGCGTGGCCAGGGTGGCCTGGGGCAGCAGGCCCAGGATGGCGCGCTGGTAGGAGGCCCCGCGCACGGTGCCGCCGGTGGCGATGACCGCGATGCGCCCGCGCGGGGCGGCCCGGCAGGCGGCGCGGGCTCCCGGCTCGATGACGCCCACCACCGGCAGGCCGGGATAGGCCGCGGCCAGCCCCGGCAGCGCCACGGACGAGGCCGTGTTGCAGGCCACCACCAGCAGCTTCACGCCCCGGTCCACCAGCACGCGGGTGGTCTGCAGGGCGTACCGGGCCACGGTGGCCCCGCTCTTGGTGCCGTAGGGCAGGCGGGCGGTGTCGCCCAGGTACAGGAAATCCTCGGCGGGCAGCGCGCGCCGCAGCTCGCGCAGCACGGTCAGCCCGCCCACGCCGGAGTCGAACACGCCGATGGGCATGTCGGCGGTGGGGTGCGGGGCGGCGCAGGGAGTGGGTTCGGTCACGGGAATGAGGCTCCTCGGCGCGTGATGCTGTTTGCGGTGTCGCGCCGGGGCTGTTGTGCACCCGAGGGGGGGCGGGAGTCAATGCCGGGAGACAGGGTCTACAATTCCGCCATGACGAGCAGGTCGTTCATCATCGCGTGCATGTCCGCGCCCGACATGCCCGCCATATGCATCCGGTAGACATGGTCAGGACCGCCGGGCTTGCCGTCGCGGGGGGCGCGGATGTGCGCGTACCACCATCCGGCCACGTCCTTCAGCACGTCGATGAGGATGGTGTCCGTCAGGTAGCTGGCCCCGGACTTTGCGAACACGTCGATCTGGCTGCGCAGGTTGGCCAGGAAATTGGCCTTGAACTCCTGATGGGACCGCTGGTGCGCCAGATACTCCGCCTCCGGGAATCCGTAGCGGCGCGTCAGCAGCACGAGCACGTCATCCTCGAACGACAGATGGGACTCGCAGTAATGCGCCAGGAAGTCGAAGCGCCTCTGCAGGTAGCCCATGAGATGCTTCCGATCAAAACGCCCGAGCTTCAGGTCCACATACCAGCTGTTCAGGAAGAGCAGGACCTCGTGGTGCTGGCAGTTGATCAACCGGACCGGGCACTCGTACTCCGGCTTCCACGCGATGAAGTCCAGGGAAGGGTTGGCGGACATGGCGACGACCTTTGGCGGCGATTCGGCCCATTGTCGTGTTGCCCGCCTTGTGGGGGCGACGGGAATACGTACTTTTCACACACAAGGGGGCCGTGCGTCAAACGCTCAGCGCCTCCAGCACGGCCCGCACCTCGCCCTCGTCCTCGATGATGGTGAAGGCGTCGCGCAGTTCCTGGGGCACCTTCATGGGCCGTCCCGTGGTCAGGTCCACGAACACCCACTCGGTCTGGGCCTCGGCCAGCACGGCCTTGTCCGCGGGCCGCCAGAACAGGTACCTGCGCGGGCTGGAGCGCGGGCTGAAGCCCGCTATCCAGGTGGCGGCCACGATGGTTTCGCCCAGGAAGGCCGGGCGCTTGTAGGTGATGGTGTGGCTGCGCACCACCCAGCCGGCCTTCTCCGCCACGTAGCGCTCCAGCGGCCAGCCCACGGCGGCGGAATGCGCCGTGGCCACGTCCTGCATCCAGGCCAGGTAGCGCAGGTTGTTCACGTGGCCCTGGACATCGATGTCCGGCTCGGCAACGGGGATGACGCGGGTGAAGATTCTGACCATGGGGGCCTCGCTTGCGGAATGTTTCCGGCGCATTTCATGCCCCCGGCAGGGCGCAGCGTCAAGCGCGGCCGCCCCCAAACCTTCGCCCGCGCGTCACCTTCCCGTCACCAAACAGTCCGTGCCCGGCCATACAGTGCCGCCCATACGACACGCCAGACACGCCCAGGCCCGAGCGCCAGGGACGGGAGGATACCGATGGAGTCGCGCCGCATCCTCGTGGTGGAGGACCACCCGGAAACGCAGGAACTGCTGCGCCACAACCTGGCCGCCGCCGGGTTCGAGGTGCGCCTGGCCCCGGACGGCGAGCAGGCCCTGACGCTGCTTTCGCGCTGGAAGCCGGACCTGGCCCTGCTGGACCTGATGCTGCCGGGCATGGACGGCCTGGAGATCTGCCGCAGGCTCAAGCAGGACCCGGCCCTGCGCAGCGTGCCGGTGATCATGCTCACCGCGCGCGGCAGCGAGGTGGACCGCGTGGTGGGCCTGGAGCTGGGGGCCGAGGACTACGTGGTCAAGCCCTTCAGCCCGCGCGAGCTGGTGCTGCGCATCAAGCTGGTGCTGCGCAGGCAGGCCACGGGCGGCAATGACGTGGACGGGCTGTGGCAGCGCGAGGGACTGTCCGTGGACTTCGCGGCCCACGAGCTGCGCGTGGACGGCGAGAAGCGGCCCATCACCGCCACCGAGCACAAGATTTTGCGCGAGCTGGTGGCGGCGCGGGGCAAGGTGCTCTCGCGCGACAAGCTGCTGGACGCCGTGTGGGACACGGATTTCGAGGGCACCTCGCGCACGGTGGACACGCATGTGCGCCGCCTGCGGGCCAAGCTGGGCCGCCACGAGGGGGTCATCGAGACCGTGCGCGGCGTGGGCTACCGCCTGAAAGCCTGAAAAAAGGGCCGAGGATCGCTCCCCGGCCCTTTCATTTTTTCCGAATCCTCGGCGACTCGGGACGGCCCGATTACGGACGACCCAGGCGCGCCAGCAGGATGGCCGCGGCCTGCGACACGTTGAGCGAGTCGAAGTCGCGCTTGAGCGGAATGGCCAGCTTCTGGCCGCAGTGCTTGGACACCCCGGGCCGCACGCCCTTTTCCTCGCCGCCCAGCACCAGCACGGCGGGCAGGTGCACCTTGGCCTGGTACGCGTCCTCGCCGCCCGCGTCGGCGCAGAGGATGGACAGCCCGGCCTCGGCGCAGGCGTCCAGGGCCTGGCTCATGTTGGTCACGCGGGCCACGGGCAGGTGGTGCAGCGCGCCCGCGCTGGCGCGCATGGCCCCGCCGCCGATGTAGGCCCCGCCGTGGCGCGGCACGATGATGCCCGCGGCGCCCAGCGCCCAGGCCGTGCGGGCCATGGCGCCCAGGTTGCCGGGGTCCTGCACCTTGTCCAGGGCCAGCAGCACGGGCAGCGGCGCGTCCATCACCTTGGCGATGAGCGCGTCCAGCTCGGCGTATTCCACCGCGGCGGTGACGGCCACCACGCCCTGGTGCGTGCCGGAATACAGGCGGCGCAGCACGGAATCGTCCACGAACTGCACCTTGATGCGGTTGGCGTCGGCCAGGGCCACGATCTCCTGCACCTTGGCCTCGCGCGCGCCCTTGCGCACGAACAGGCCGTCCACGCGCCGGGGCGTGCCCTCCAGCAGTTCGCGCACGGCGTTGCGCCCGGCGGTGACGCTCTTGCCCTCGTCCAGGGCCGGGGCGTCGGCGTCGTTCGCCTCCGCGGCCTTCACCGGGCGGCGGGGCTCGCGCTCGGGCTTGCCGAAGCGTTCGGACGTGCCGGGCCGGTCGGGCCTGGGCCGGTCAGGACGGGGGGCGCGCTCGCGCCGGTCGCCCTGCTGCCCCTTCTGGCCGGAGGCCCCGGCCTCGCGGGCGGGCTTGGGGAAGCTGCGCGGGGTCTCGTCGAACTCGAAATCAAAATCGTCCACGCGCTCGGATTTTTCCCGGGGCTTGTGGTAATTTCCGCTCCCGCCCTTTTTTTCCTCGCTGCGCTCGTCCTTGCGGAAGCCGCCGGGCTTTCCGCCCGGTTTTCCGCCGGGCTTGCCCGGGCCGGACCGACTCCCGCCGGGCTTGCCGCCGGGCTTGCTGGTGGTCCATCCACCAGAAGAGCCGCCGGAGCCGCCACCGGAGTGGCCGCCCTTGCCCACGCCGGAACGCCTGGGACCGCCCGATTTTCCCCCCGGGCCGCCGGATCCGCCGGAGCGGGCCGGAGCCTTGGAACGAGGCGACTTTTTGCCTTCAGCCATGAAATACCTCCAGAATCCGACTGCGCAGGCCTGACTTGCCATGCGCCCCGGACAGGTGTAGAGTGTGGTGTCTTTTTGCGTATCCAGAAAACCGGGGCGCGTTTTTTCTCCAATCATTCCGGCGGCGCAATTCCTGCCGCCCCTTCCGCACCCCGCATCGGCCAAGAGGGCCGCAACGCCAACGGAGGATGACCGTTTTGATGAAGTCTTTGCTCAGACGCCTGGCCACCGGAACCGCCCTGCTGGGCCTGCTGCCGCTGTGGTCGTGCGCCACCATGAATAGCGACATCGTGGACCCTGTCAAGGCCCAGGGCTCCGAATCCCGCCAGTTCGCCCAGAGCGGCGGCCAGAAGGCCGGCCTCGTGGCCGCGCAGGGCCGCCTCCCGCTCAAGCCCCAGAGCACCCCCGGCATCGACGACGACATGGACCTGGAACCCGAACTCTCCCCGGTTCCCCTCACCCCCGGCCAGACCGGCACCATGCTGGAAAGCGAAGTCACCGAGCCGCCCGCCGCCGTGGCCACCCCGCTCACCCCCGAGCAGCGCCGCATCTTAAGCGACAAGTCCGGCCTGGACTTCGACCTGGACCTTTTCGAATCCCAGGAAGTGGAGCGCTACTTCGCCTACTACACCGGCCCCGCGCGCGAGACCTTCGCCCGCTGGCTCAAGCGCAGCGAGGCCTACCTGCCCCAGGTGCGCGACGCGCTGACCCGCCACGGCCTGCCCCAGGACCTGGCCATGCTGCCCTTCGCCGAGTCCGGCTACAACGTCAACGCCTACTCCTGGGCGGGCGCGGGCGGCATGTGGCAGTTCATGCCCTTCACCGGCCGCAAGTACGGCCTGACCGTGGACTGGTGGCTGGACGAGCGCCGCGACCCCAACAAGGCCACCGAGGCCGCCGCCAAGTACCTGGCCTTCCTTAATGACATGTTCGGCGACTGGTACCTGGCCCTGGCCGCCTACAACGCCGGCGAGGGCAAGATCGCCCGCGCGCTCGAGGGCACCAACACCGACGACTTCTTCCAGCTCTTGACCCGCAACAACCGCCTGGGCGGCAAGGCCCGCCTGAAGACCGAGACCCAGCACTACGTGCCCAAGTTCGTGGCCATCACCAAGATCTTCCAGAACCTGGAGGCCCTGGGCTTCGAGCCCGTGCGCTGGGACGCCGCGCCCCGGCTGGAGATGGTCACGGTGCCCGGCGGCACCGACCTGCTGGCCCTGGCCAAGGCCGGCGGCATGAGCTGGGACGAGTTCCACGACCTCAACCCGGCCTTCCGCCGCCAGGTGAGCCCCCCGGACCGCCAGGTCTCCGTGGCCATTCCCACCGCCAAGAAGATGCCCATGCTGGCCTACCTGGAGAACCCCTCCACGCGGCCCTACGCCGGGTTCATCACCCACCTGGTGAAGAAGGGCGAGAGCGTGGGCACCCTGGCCAAGCGCTACCGCGTGCCCGCCGAGGTCGTCACCCAGGTCAACGGCCCGGTGCTCAAGCCCGGCGAATACGCCATGATCCCGGCCAGCAGCACCGGCGAGAAGATGCCCGAGGGCCTGAAAAAGACCCGCGGCATCGCCTCCGGCCGCTCCAACTACACCGTGGGCAAGAACGACAACATGTGGTCCATCGCCAAGAAGTTCAAGATCAACGCCAAGACGCTGCTGGTGGCCAACGGCCTGGCCAACTCCACCAGCATCAAGCCCGGCATGCAGCTCTACATCCCCGACTCCAGCGCCCAGGCCCAGAAGAAGACCGGCAAGCAGGCCGCCAAGGCCCGCGAGCAGGTCATCCGCTACACCGTGCGCCAGGGCGACACCCTGCAGACCGTGTCCAAGAAGTTCGGCGTCACCGCCGAGTCCCTCAAGGGCTGGAACAAGATCAAGGGCGGCCTGCGCGCGGGCGAGACCCTCAAGGTCGTGCAGTAGCCGACCACGACGCGAACGCCAAACAGAGGCGGCCGTCCGGAGACTCCGGGCGGCCGCCATTTTTTTGCGTCCGGAAACTGCGGCGGGGCGGCGCTACTGCCGGGGATACTCCTGGGGGGAGCCCAGGTCGTCGGCCTGGGCGGAGGAATCGGCGGAATGGGCGCCCTGCCCTTCCTGGCCATGCTGACCGGCACGCGCGGCGGAAAAATCGTCCGCCCGCCTGCCCGTGGCCAGCCTGCGGCCCAAAAGCGGCTCCACCCCCACCGGGGGCACCGGGGGCGAGAACAGGAAGCCCTGCACCGCCTCGCAGCCCAGCTCGGCCAGGATGTCCAGCTGCTCGCGGCTCTCCACGCCCTCGGCCACCACGGTCAGGCGCAGGCTGCGGCCCAGGGCCACGATGGCGCGCACCAGCTCGCGGCTGTCGGAGTCCTCGCGCGGGAGGTCCCGCACGAAGCTGCGGTCGATCTTGAGGATGTCCACCGGGAAGCGCTGCAGGTAGGACAGCGAGGAGTAGCCCGTGCCGAAGTCGTCGATGGCCAGGGACACGCCCAGGGCCTTGAGCCTGCGCATGGAGGACAGCGCGCCCTCGGGGTCGGCCATGAGCGCGCTCTCGGTGATCTCGATCTTGAGCATGGCCGGGGGCAGGCCGCTCTCGTTCAGGGCCTGGCGCACCACCTCCACCAGGTCGGGCTGGGTGAACTGCCGGGCCGAAAGGTTCACGGAAAGCGGCACGCGCCGGGCGTCGGGGTACTCCGCCCGCCAGGAGGCCATGGCCGCGCAGGCGCGCCGGAGCACGCGCTCGCCCAGGGGCACGATGAGCCCGCTCTCCTCGGCGTGGGGGATGAACAGGTCCGGCCCCACCAGGCCGCGCAGCGGGCTCTTCCAGCGCACCAGCGCCTCCAGCCCGCGCAGCTCGGTCCCGCTCATGGAGTAGATGGGCTGGTAGTAGACCAGGAACTCGTCCTGGTCCAGGGCGCGGCGCATGTCGGCGTCCAGGGCCATGAGCTCCACGGCGCGGCGCAGCATGCCGGGGTGGAACATGCGCATGCGGTCGCGCCCGGCGTCCTTGGCGCGGTGCATGGCCACGTCGGCGTTCTGCAGGATGCTCTCGGCCCGGGGGCTGTCCGCCGTGGGGCCCACCACCACGCCCACGCTGGCGGTGAGGCGCACCTCCTGGCCGTCCACCAGGAAGGGCTCGCGCAGGCGCTCCAGGGCGGAGCGGATGAGCTCCTGCGCGCCCTCGGCCCCGGCCACGCCCTCCACGATGAGCACGAACTCGTCGCCGCCGAAGCGGCACACGGTGTCCTGGCCGCGCACGCCGCGCACCAGCCGCCGGGCCGCCTCGATGAGCACGCGGTCGCCGAAGCTGTGGCCCAGGCTGTCGTTCATGAGCTTGAAATGGTCCAGGTCGATGAAGGCCACGGCGAACAGCCCTCCCCGGCGCTGGGCGTCCTCGGCGGCCTGCTGGATGCGCTCCAGGCACAGCACGCGGTTGGGCAGCCCGGTGAGGCCGTCGTGCAGGGCCTTGAACAGCAGCTGCTTCTCCATCATCTTGCGCGCGGTGATGTCCGCCATGGTCAGCACACCGGCCACCACCTCGCCCTCGGCGGAGCGGATGGGCGCCGCGGAGCACAACAGCCAGCGCTCCTGGCCGCCCTCGGGCTGGAAGCGCACCTCCATGCCCTCGGTGGACTGCCCGAGCAGGGCGCGGGCGAAGGGAGCGTCCTGCGGGGCGATGACGGCGCCCTCGCCGTCCAGGAAGCGCCAGCCGGGCTGGTAGGCCGCCACGGGCACGTCCAGCAGCTCTCCGGGCTGGGTGCCCAGCACCCGTTCCGCCGCGCGGTTGACGATGCTGGTGCGCCCGCTGGCGGCCTCGGCGATGACGATGCCGGTGGGGCTTTGGTCCAGGGCGGCCTCGAAGAGCGCGCGGGTGCTCTCCAGCTCCTGCAGCAGGTTCTTGCGCGCGGTGATGTCGCGGCCAAAGGCGCAGAGGAACTCGTCCTCGCCGAAGCGCATGTAGAAGGCCTTGATCTCCTTGACCATGCGCGCCCCGCCCGCGCTGACCTGCACGGTCTCGAAGGTCTGCGCGCCCTCGCGCACCCGGCCCAGCAGGGAGCGGAAGGCCTCCTTCGGGTAGGCGGGATCGATGACGGACAGGGAGGCGCCCACCAGGTCGGCGCGGGCGCGGCCCAGGCTGCGTGCCACGGCCTCGTTGACGTAGGCCACGGTGCCGTCGGGGCGGATCAGGTAGACCTCCTCCACACCGCTGTCCAGGAAGAACTTGAACCGGGCCAGCTCGCGCTCGTTCTCGCGCTGCTCGGAAATGTCGTGGAACACCAGCACCGCGGCGGCGATGGAGCCGTCGGCGGCGCGCACGGGCGCGGCGTTGGCCGAGATCCAGCGCTCGGTGCCGTCGGCCAGCACCAGCCGGAATTCGGCGTTCTCCGTAACCGTTCCCTGGTTCATCGCCAGGGCCAGGGGCAGATCTTCGTGCCCCAACAGCCCCCCGGCCGGGGTGTAGACCAGGAAGGGCGGCGCGGCCTGGTGCGGCAGCTCCGAGAGGGGAGCGGAAAGGCCCAGCAGGCGCAGGGCCTTGTTATTGTAGATGGCGGGCAGCGCCTTGTCGGCGTAGGCGATGAGAATGCCCGAGGGCGACTGCTCGATGGCCGAGAGCAGCAGCTCGCGAGTCTTGCGGTGGCGGGCCATCTCGGCCATGAGCCCTTCCTGCAGCAGCCGCGACTCCCGGAGCTGCTCGTCGGCCCGGCGTCCCCGGCGGCGCGCCAGAAGCAGCCCCAGCGCGGGGGCGGAGAGCAGCAGCGCCACGGCCAGCGCGGCCCAGGCCGCCGCCCCCAGGCCCAGGAAAATCCCCCCCGCGTTGCCCTCGTCCAGCGCGTCGCTCCCGCTGGCCAGGGCCGCGATGCCGCTGTTCAGGTTGGCCAGCAGGGCCTCGTCTCCCTTGCGCACGGCGGCGCGCAGCTGCACCCCGGGAAAACTGCGCACCAGCCGGAAGCCGCGCGGCGTGGCCGCCTCCAGCCGCTGGCGCAGCAGCAGCACCGGCCCGGCGGCCAGGCGCACCTGGCCCTCGGCCAGGGCCAGGGCCAGGCTGTCCAGGTCCGGGTATTGGCGGATGGACAGGCCCGGGAAGGTGGCGGCGAGAAAGGCGGTGGAGGGCTCCCCGGCCACAAGTCCGGCCGTGGCTCCGTCCAGTTCCAGCGCGGCGAGGTCGGCCCCGTCGGCCACTGCGGCGTAAAGCCCCAGGCCCAGGTCCAGAATGGGGCGCGAAAAGGACAGCCGCTCCTCCAGGGCCGGGTCCGGGGCCAGCCCGGCGCACACGTCGGCCCGGCCGGCGAGCAGCATGGCCACGGCCTCTTCCTGGCTGCGCGCGCCCGTGAAGAACACCTGGGTGCCGGTCTTCTCCGCCCAGCGCCGCCAGTAACGCGCCAGCAGGCCGGTGGCGCGGCCCTGCTCGTCGATGTCGAAGTACGGCGGGCTCTCCAGCGAATGCACTATGGCCAGGCCCCGCTGCGTGGCGGCGGCGGGTCCGGCCAGCAAGGACGCGGCGGCGAGGGCCAGCGCGAGAACGAGCGCGCCAAAGAACGTGGCGGCCCCCGGGGCCCGCCACGGCGACGGGGCCGCGAACAGGCGCTTCAGGCGGGACACGTCGGGGCCTCGCCGGGGCACGGTGCTACTTCACGGCCTTGACCACGTCGGTGGCGGCGTCCTGCAGGATGTACTGCAGGGTGGAGGCCAGCACCTTCTGGGCGGCGTCCACGTAGGTCACGCCGATGCGCTCGCGCTCGCCGGAGTAGTTCTGCTCCTGGACCCAGGCGCCGTCCTTCTCCAGCTTCACGCGCACGCGCAGCCCGGCCTTCACGGTCAGCGCCGCGCCGTGCTCCACCTGCACCTTGTCGAACGAGCCGCTGACCACCAGGCCCTGGGGGGCGGGGATGGCCGCGCCCTGCTCGCGGAACTTCACGTTGCAGCCGCGGGCTTTCAGTTCCTCGAACATGGCCCAGCTGATCCATTCGGAAACATTGTTCTCGGCGTAGTAGCGCTTGCCGTCGCCCAGGGAGCCGATGCTGATGGTGTCGGCGCGCTTGTCGACGAAGCCCACCACGGTGATGGGCTGGGTGCAGGCGGGCGCGTCCTTGGGGGTGGAGGGCTCGTAGCGCAGGGGCACCACGGTGTTGGTGGCGCAGCCCCCGGCGGCCAGCGACAGGGCGAGGAGAACGGCGGCGCACAGCGCGCGCAGCGGACGGATGGCGGTCATGGAAAAAACCCTCCTGGAATGCTTGGGGCGCGGGAAGTGCCGGGCGCCCCGGACAAGTTCGGACAGGTGCGGAGCATAGCCCAATCATTTCCCCCCTGCAAGCGCCGGGCGCTGGCCCTCCCCCGCCGCCCGCCGCGTCCCCTGGACTCCGGCCCGGTTTTGTGCTTTGGCTGAAAGAGCCCCGGCACGCACACCGCGCCCAACCAGAAGGAGCCGCCATGCGCATTCCCGCCCTCGCCGCAGCCCTGCTGCTCACGGCCCTGCTGGCCAGCCCCGCCCCCGCGGCGGAAAAGGCCAAGCCCGCGCCCAAGGCGGAAGCGAAACAGGAGTCCGTCGAGGTCAGCGGGCGCGTCACCGCAGGCCTGGACCAGGTGTTCATCAAGGACTCGGCCCAGGGCTACTTCCTGGTGCAGGGGGCCAACCTCGCGCCCTACTCCGGGCGCATGGTGCAGGCCTCGGGCGTGGTCACGGCCACGGGCGCGGAGTACAAGACCCTGCGCATCAAGTCCTTCCGCATCCAGAACCCGGACGACGAAGGCCCCGGGGCCGCCGGGGCCGGGCGCGAGGACAGCGCCAAGGCCGCGCCGAAAAAGAAGAAATAGCGCCCTCCGGGGCTCTCTTGCCAAGGGGGCTGGAAATGCGTATTTCCCCCCTTGCGCGGGCCTCGGAGCACTCCGGCCCAGCGCGCAACGCCCACAGCAGGGAGCAGAACATGACCAAGACCGCCAAGCCCGCCACCTATCAGCTCATCCTCGTGCGCTCCGGCAAGGAGGAGATCCTCTTCACCTCCGAGAAGCGCCTGGACGTGGAGCTGGAGCGCGAGAAGCACATCCGCTCCATCACCACCGGCTACGTGGAGATCCGCCAGGCCTAGGGCCTCCGGGCTCTTGCCCACGGCGGCGAAAGACCGCGAAAAAGTCCGCCCGGCTCCGCTTGCGTGGTGCCGGGGGCTTTTTTTGCGTCCGCCCCCCCGCTTGCGCGAGGCGCAGCCCCGGCCCCGAAGCGGATCATGACGATACCCCGGAGGCAACAGGCGCTTTCCTGAAGCTGCCTTTCGGGGCTGCTTCTGAAAGGATGCATTTTGTTCCCTGGCGAGGAAGGAGCCGGTTCGGGGCCGGGGATAGTACTTTTGCGGTACAGCCCCGGCCCCGAACCGGATCATGACGATGTCCAGGGGGCAAAAGGCGCCTTTCAGGAGCAGCCCCTAACGCAGGTGGGGCTGCCCATGCGGAACCGGAGGCCGGGTGAGCATCTGCGGCATCTCCAGCACGAACACCGCGTCCCACAGCTTGCCCGTGACGAACAGCCGCCGCCCGGAGCGGTCCACGGCCACGCCGTTGGCGGCCTCGGCCCGGGGATTCTTCAGCAGCGGGCGCAGGGGCGAGAGGTCCATCCAGGCGGCCACCTCGCCGGTGTCGCCCCGGATGAGCGCCAGCGCGTCGCGGCCCCAGATGTTGGCGATGATCCAGCCGTTGTGCCATTCCAGTTCGTTGAGCCGCTCCACCGGCACGGCCCCGGCGCGGCCCCGCTCCCACACGCGCAGGCGCCCGGCCTCGGCCAGGGTGCGCGCATCCAGCAGGCGCAGGGTGTCCGTGCCGTCGCTCAGGACGAACCGCGCAGGCGCCCCGCCGGAAGCGGGCGCGCAGGCCAGGCCCCAGCCCTCGCCGCGCAGGCGCGCGCTGCCCGCCGGGCGCAGGGTCTCGGCCTCGTAAAAGAACGCCACGCCCTCCTTCCAGGTCAGCTGCGCCAGGCGCGAGCCGGGCTGGCCGTCCGGCGGGCAGATGGCCGCGCCCTCGCCGAAAAGCCTGCCCGGCAGGCTGGCGGCGAGCCGCGCGCGCCCGGTCTCGGGGTCCACGCGGCGGAGGCTGGACTGGCCGTACAGGCCCGTGCTCTCGATGAATTCGCCCTGGTGCATGAGCAGCCCCTGGGTGAAGGCCGCCTCGTCGTGGGGCAGGGTGCGCAGCACCGAGCAGGGAAAGACCGGGGCCTGGGCCCGGGCCAGTGCCGGACAGAGCGCCAGAGCCAGCAGCGCGGCCAGGAGGCCCGCCGCGCGCCCCGCGCCCCGCGCGGTCATTGGCCGCCCCTGGCGCGCAGGTCCGCCAGCCCTTCCGGGTCCTCGCCCTGGCTCTCGCTGACGGCCACGCGGCGGGTCTGCTCCGGGTTCAGGTAGCGCAGCCACACCTCGCCGGTGCCGGTGTTGAAGAACAATTTGCGGCCATAGGGCCCCAGCACGTCCTCGGCGGCGGGCTTCAGGCCATGGGCGGTGAGCGCGGCGCGGGCCATCTCCACGTTCTTGCGGCCCACGTCGAGCATGTCGCGCAGGTGCAGGGGGTGGTTGTCCTGCATGGTGTTGGCCCCGCCGAAAAGCTTCACCACCAGTTCGCCGGGCTTCAGCCCAGCGGCGCGGAAGCGCTCCAGCATGGAGTCCACGGCCCCGTCGGCGAACAGGCAGGGCTTCTGCCTGGCCTTGGCCATGGCCTTTTCCGGCAGCATGGCGTGGAACATGCCGCCCACGCCGCGCCCCGGGTGGTGGAAGGTGACGCTGACGCAGCTGCCCAGCACCGTGGCCAGCAGCACGGGCCGCAGGGCGAAGCAGCAGTCGCCGATGCCCACGTGGCCGTTGGGCAGGTTCTGGTCTGGCGGTTCGGCTATCCGGGGCATGCTCGCTACTTGTGGATGATGATGTCGCCGTAGATGGCCTTGCGCCCGCCGCTCCCGGAGGAGCGCGAACCGCCGGACACGGGCTCAAGCCGCTGGCCCGATTGGCCGGGCTGGGCCGGGCCTGCCGCCTTGCTCACCATCTCCTCGATGGACTTGCTGGCGGCGTTCTCGCGCGCCTCGGCCCCCTTGGCCGCGTCCTTGATCTGCCCGGCGGTGGGCGGCCCCCCAGCCGTGGACGCCGGCTCGGGGTCTTGGACCTCCCGGGCCGGGGGCGCGGCCCCCAGCGCCCCGGCGGGCACGAGCAGGACCAGGGCCAGGGCGAGGCTTGACATGGCGGAGCGCATTGCGGTTTCCCCCTAGGGCATGAGTGACATGGCGGCGATTTCCTCGGCGGTGAGCAGCCGCTTGAACAGGTAGATCTCGTCGATGTTGCCGTTGAACCCGAAGTAGGGCCCGAGGCCTGTCGTGTGGCGCGCGCCGATGACCAGGTTGCCCGTGGTGGTGCGGGCGGCGCGGGCGCTGGTGTTCGTGGCCGCGGCGTTGAACATGCCGTTGATGTAGATGGCCAGGACCGAGGAGTCCCACTGGGCCACCACATGGTACCACCTGCCGGTGGCGGGCAGTTCCTTGGACTCCAGCGTGATGGAGTTGCTGTTGTTGTAGCGCAGGCCCAGCTCCAGCTTGCCGCCGCTGGAGATCCGCAGCCAGTAGGCTTCCTCGTTGTTGCTGCCGTTGGTGCTGGAGGAGTGCCCCTTGTGCAGGATGTACGTGTTGCTGGTCAGGGCCGAGGGCCTGATCCACACCGCGATGGAGCCCGCCGTGGTCAGGTCCAGGGCGTTGGCGTCGGTGACGGCGGTGCGCCAGTCGTCGGCGAACTTGAGCGTCTTGCCGTAGGAATAGTCCGCCGGGGTCTCCGTGACGACTGGTCCGCCGTAGGTCGTGCCCGGCGTGGTGTTCATGTTCCAGTAGGCCGCGTAGTTGTTCGGAATGCTGAGCGTATCCGCCGCGCCCTTGAAGGCCAGGTTGAAATTCGACACCGTGAGCTTCTGGGTGGATTCGCCGGTGGCCTCGCTCCAGCCGAAAATCACCTTGGCCATTTTGGCGTGCAACGCCGGAGTCAGGTGCACCACGCGGATCATATTCGGGGCCGCGGCGGTATAGTTCGCGGTGACGGTGTTGTAGGGGGCCGTGCCCGCTCCGGTGCGTATCCAGGTCTTGAGCACGTAGGGGTAGGCCCCTTCGGCGTTCTTGGTGCCGATGCGCGAGATCTCGTGCCGGATGGCGTACTTGGTGCCGTCGGTCAGCCAGGTATCCGTGGTGCCGTACCAGTAGCCGAAACGCCCGCTGCCCGTGCCGTCGGGGTCCTTCAGCGACACCGGCTCGCTGGCGTTGCCCGCGCCGGCGTCGTGGCGGTTGTCGTCGAAGGAGGGCCCCTTGATGGGCACGCAGGGGTTGCCCCCGCCGGGGCAGTAGGTAGTGTTGAGTGAGCTTTCCCCGCCCCAGAAGATGTTGGCCATGTGGTCGCGGCCGGTTGCGTCGCAACGGCTGCCCGGAAGCCACAGCTCGGGTTTGCACTCGTTGTAGTACGTGTCGAACTCGATGCCGAACTTGGGCGGCGCGATCCCCACGCCCATGGTGCCGTCCTTGCGCAGGGCCGGGCCGCCCCAGCCCATGAGCTCGCCCTGGTAGGCGTTGCCGCCCACGACGTCCACGGTATTGGTCTCGCCGCTGATGATGCCGAACACCAGGCCGTCGGCCACGGAGGTGGAGACCCACTGGATGTCGAAGGCCGTGCGCAGGCCGTAGTCCATGGTGCAATTGCCGTCCACGCAGCCGCTGGTGGCGTTGCCGTTGTACCAGATGGCCGCGGCGTTCTCCTTCTGCGTCAGAATGCCGAAGCTGATGGACTTGGTGGCCGCGTCCACGCTGATGGGGCTGCTGCCCTTGAGGTCCGAGGTGCGGAAGAAGTCATCGGCCACGTTGCCGAAGTCCACCACTTCCTTGTAGGGCTGGTAGCCCAGCTTGGGCACGCTGATGGACACGTTCTGCAAGCTGGACGTCACCGGCAGCGACAGCGAACAGCCCTGGCCCGTGGCGTTCACCTGCATGTTGCCCGCGCCGTCCCAGCCCACGGCCAGCGTGAACTTCAGGCCCTTGGAGGCGTCCACGTCGTAGGTCTGGCCGTTCATGGCCGTGCGCGCGGCGTCCAGCTCGGCCTGGGTGTTGGCCGCGCGCAGGCGGGCCGCGGCGTAGCGCAGGCCGCTCTCGGCCATCATGCGCGAGGCCGTGGAGCAGTTGGGCGAGAGCACCCCCCGCACGGCGGAGGAGAAATAGGACGAGCCCGCCGCCGCCAGCACCCCGAAGAGCACCAGGCCCATGACGATGTAGAGCACCACGGCGCCCTGCTGCGGGCGGAAGCTGCGGTTGGACTGGAGGTTCGGGCGCATGGAATAAGCCTCCTACCCGCTCACCGGGGTGACGGTATTGGCCCTGGGCTTGATGGTGATGGAGTAGCTGGCCTCGCTGCCGGTGAGGCTGAAGCTGAGGGTGACGGTGCTGGCCGCCCCGGTCCCCGCGAAGCTCACCGAGCAGCCGGACACGCCGTCGATGAGCGTCCGGACCGTGGCCCCCGAGCCGGGGGTGAGCGTGATCCTGGCGTTCGCGCTGTCGTAGTTGATCTCGCGCCCGCTGCCCAGCGCCGCCAGGGAGCTGTTGTAGCGGATGCGCGCCGGGCTGGTGCGCACGGCGATGGCCCCGCCCGTGCCCGGCCCGCCGCTTGCGTCGCGCAGCTCCAGGGCGATGCGCTCCAGCGCCGCCTCGGCCTTCTGCCCGGTGGTGGCCGCCTGCCGGGCCGCCAGTTCGCCCTTCATGCCGGTGACCAGGAAATAGCCCCCGAACACCGCGATGATGCCCGCCAGCACGATGGAGGCGACGAGTTCGATGAGGGTGAAGCCGCACTGACGCCGCATGCCGCCCCCTAGTAGCCCATGGCGCCGTCCGCGGCGCTGGTGCGGGCCTGGGTCAGCACCGTCGTGGCGCTGGCGCTGCCCACGGTGGCCGTCACCTTCAGCGCGGGGATGCTCCCCTCAAGCGTCATGGAGGTGTAGGCCAGCGTGGCGTTGGCCGGATACTGGGCCTGCACGTAGGCCAGGCTGCCGGAGGTGTTGGCGTTGAGGTGCTCCACGTATTTGGACACCACCAGCTCGATGATGGACTCGGCCTGGGCGGAGTCGCGGGCCGTGGCGGCGGTGTTCGCGCCCTTGGTCAGCTTCGTGCCCAGCATGTTCACCAGAAGCGCGCCCAGAAGCCCGGCGATGACCACCGTGACGATGATCTCGATGAGCGTGAAGCCCCGGCTGCGTGCGCTTCGGCGTGCTCGGCTCATGGCGCTCCTCATGGAATGAACCCCGTCTCCGGGGTGATGGTGATGGTGGCGCTGCCGCCGCCCTCCGTCACCGTGACGGTGAGCGCGTTGGCGAGCTTGGTGGCCGTGGTCGGCGAATACGGAATGCCGTTCTGGTCGAAGATCACCGTGAAGCTGCTCATGCCCATGTCCTTGGACGCCAGGGCCACGCTGGTTCCGCTCTCGCCCGGCAGCAGGTTGCGCGCGGCCACGGCGTCGGGGTCGGTGCCGTTGAAGGCCCAGTAGTTCGTGCCGTCGCACTTCATGCCCCAGGACAGCAGGTTCTCCTTCATGGCCCGCAGGTGCAGGTAGCGCAGCTGGGCGGCGATTTCCGAGGCGCGCGGCCCGGCCATGCTGGGCCGCAGCACCTTGGGCGCGATGACCACGGCCAGGATGCCCAGGATGATGAGAATGGTGATGACCTCGACAAGGGTGAAGCCCCCGCCGCCGCATCGCCCTCTCCGGGTCATGTCAGGAACAATCTTCCGCATGGCGCTCCCCGTGGGCGCGGCATGCAAGCCCCGCGCCTCACCAGTGCGCCCAGTATACGCAGGCGGCAGCCCTCTGGCAATGCGGCGGAGGAGCGCGCTCAGGCCCGGCGCAGCATCAGCCACAGACCCAGGGCCATCATGGGCAGGCACAAAATCTGGCCCATGCTCATCCAGCCCAGGGCCACGAAGCCCAGCTGGGCGTCCGGCTGGCGGAAGAACTCCACCAGGAAGCGGAAGCCCCCGTAGCCCAGCAGGAACAGCCCGCCCACGGCCCCGGCCCGCCTGGGCCTGCCGGAATACAGCCACAGCATGCAGAACAGCAGCAGGCCCTCAAGCCCGGCCTCGTACAGCTGCGAGGGATGGCGCGGCAGCGGCCCGCCCGTGGGAAACACCATGGCCCAGGGCACGTCGGACACGCGGCCCCAGAGCTCGCCGTTGATGAAGTTGCCCAGCCGGCCGAAGAACAGGCCCGGCGGCACCAGCGGGGCGATGAAGTCGCCCACCTGCAGCAGGTTCTTGCCGATGCCGCGGCCATACAGCCAGCACACCAGGATCACGCCCGCCACCCCGCCGTGGAAGCTCCTGCCCCCGTGCCAGATGGCCAGGATGTCGCCGGGATTGTCCAGGTAGTGCGGCAGGTCGTAGAACAGCACGTAGCCGATGCGCCCGCCCAGGATGACGCCCGCCACCAGCCAGGTGATGAGGTCGTCCACCTGCTCCGGGGTCCAGCCGCTGCCGGGGCGCGCGGCGCGCCAGCGGCCCAGAAGCCAGGCCAGGGAAAAGCCCACGGCGTACATGATGCCGTACCAGCGGGCGGCCAGGGGGCCGATCTGGAAGGCCACGGGGTCCATGGCCGGATATTCGAGCATGTCCGCTCTCCGCGCCCGCGCTCCGGGCATTTGTTTCCTTCGGGATTCTGCGCTAGCATGGGCCAGCGCGCCGGAGCCTCCGACTTTTTCCGGCCCGAGTCAACCCCAAACCCAGGGAGCAGGGGCCGATGGAGTCCGCCAAGGAGTTCGACATCCTGGAAATGCCCGTGGAGGGCCTGGCCGCGTACTGGCTCTCGCTCAAGAAGCTGGCCGACGCCAAGCGCGACCCCGCCCTGCTGGCCACCGAGGCCGAGGGCACCGGCGAGCCCTACATCCGCCACCTGCTGCAGCTGGCGCTCTCCGGCGTGGACGAGGCCCTGTACCGCAGGCTGGCCGCGGCCAAGCAGGACGCCCTGCTGGACGAATACCGCCGCAAGATCGACATGATCTCCCTGGCGCTCACGGGCATAGCCGCCGCCGAAAACCCGCGCATCACCCTCACCCGCCTCTCCGCCCTGGCCGGACCCACGCCCTTCAACGAAAAGCGCGCCTTCGAGCTGGCCTACGGGCTCATGACCACCGTGGGCGAAAAGGACGCCGACCTGCCCACCCTGCTGGCCGTGGACCACCGCCTCAAGGACGACCGCCTGGCCGTGAAGCTGCTGTTCTACGCCATCATGGCCCGCCGCAGCGGACGCCAAGCCCTGCACGAACACATCCCGCACCTGAAAAGCGGCTACTTCGCCGAGGGCCTGGCCCTCTGCGCCGATGGCTTCGACGCCGACTTCCTGGCCCGCCAGCTCGCCCAGATCCGCGACGGGGCGCTGGCCGCCACCGCCCGCAAAATGGACATGTCCGCCGAGATGTGCCTGGCCATCCGCAACGGCCTGGCCTACGACGACGTGTTCCTCGTGGCGCGCTCGTTCATGGCCTGAGGAGGGAGAGAAGATGCGGAGGGGGCGGGGGAAGCGGGAAAGGGCCTACACCGGCAGCCTTGTGGACTGCTTCACCTCACGCAGCGACAGGCTGGACTTGAGCGCCGTGACGCCCGGCAGGCGGCGCAGCACCTCGGACACGAAGCGCCCGTAAGCCTCCAGGTCCGCCGCCACGATGGTCAGCACGTAGTCCGCCTCGCCCGTCACGTTGTGGCAGGAGAGGATCTCCGGGATGTCCTGGATGGCCGCCTCGAAGGCCTCCGGAGCCTGGCCCGCGTGCACCGCGAACGTCAGGTGCACTATCGCCAGCACCCCCAGACCCAGCTTCGCCCGGTCCAGATTGGCCTGCCAGCCCGCAATCCAGCCCTCCGCCTCCAGCCGCTTGAGCCGCCGCCAGCACGGGGTCTCGCTCAAATTGAGCGCCTCGGCCAGCTTGGCGTTGGAAATGCGCCCGTCCTCCTGCACCAGCCGAAGCAACGCCCGGTCCGTGGCGTCGAGCTCGACCAAAGGCACGTTCTTGCTCATTACAAACCCTCCCAGAAATTTCCTTTTCCGAAACTGGGAAATTTCCCGGGCAAAAGCAAGGCAATTTCGCGCCGCATGACCTAATCTGCCTCCAAACCAGTCCAGGAGGCTCGCCCATGCTCGAACTGCTGCCCTTCGATCCCGCCCTGCTGCCGGTGTACCTGTCCGCGCTGGTGGCGGTGTACCTCGCGCCCGGGCCGGACATGGCGCTGGTGCTGGCGGTCTCCGGCGCAAGCGGCGCGCGCGCGGGCCTCATGACCTCGCTGGGCATCGCGGCGGCGCGGTTCGCGCACGTCATGGCCTCGGGCCTGGGCCTGGCCGCCCTGCTGGCCGCGCATCCGCCGCTCATCGTGGGGGTGCGGGCCATCGGCGCGCTCTACCTGCTCTTCCTGGCCTGGAAGCTCTGGCGCGCCCAGCCCGCTTCGCCCGAGTCCGCCGATCGCCCCTCTGCGCCACGGCCCCACTCCCACCTGGCAGCCCTTGCCGCCATGCGCCGGGGGCTGTTCACCAACCTGCTCAACCCCAAGGCGCTGCTGTTCTGCGGGCTGTTCCTGCCGCAGTTCGCCAGCCCCGCCCACGGCCCGCTGCTCCCGCAGTTCGCCGCCCTGGGCCTCATCCTCGTGCTCGTCGGCCTGGCCTTCGACACCTGCTACACCCTGCTGGCCAGCGGACTGGCCGCGCGGCTGTCGAACCTGGCCGCCGCGCCGCGCCTGGGCCGCCTGCGCAACCGCTTCATGGGCTCCGTCTTCGCCGCCCTGGCCGCCAGGCTTGTGGCGGGCTAGGAGAGTGAGAGGAGAGGAATATGCGG
>JAEXRD010000074.1 GCA_023438245.1 Pseudomonadota bacterium
GCTGGCGGGCGGCGGCTCCCCGGCGGGGCCCGCGCGCCGCCCGCGCCTGCTGCTGCATGTCGGCATCGGCGTGGCGGTGGGGGCGCTGGCCCTGTTCCTGTACCGCTTCTACGGCCCCCGGCTGGCCCAGGCCCTGGCCCTGGCCCCGCTGCTGGACGAACTGAAGCTGCCCGCCCTGGCGCTGTTCACCGCGCTGTGGACCGCCCAGTTCGGCGCGCCCTCCCGCGCGGCCATCGCCCGGGCCGGGGCAATCCTGGGCGCAGTGGTGGCGCTGGACTTCCTGGCCTCGGCCATCGCCGCGCGCGGGCTGGTCATGGGCGGCGGGCTGCTCATCGGAACGCTCCCCGGCACCCAGGACCTGCTGGCCGTGCTGCTCTGCCTGGCGCTGTGCGCCACCCTGGACGACGACCCCGAGGCCGCAGGCCCGCTCGCCGCGCTGCCCCGCTGGCTCATCCTGGCCGGGCTGTTCGCCGGGTTCTCGCGGGCGGGGCTGGCCACGGCGGGCCTGCTCCTGCTGCTGGCCGGGCGCGGGCCTTTCCGCTCCCGCCTTTCCCTGGCCTGCGCCTGCGGCCTGCTGGCCTGGATGACCCTGGCCCTGCCCCTGCCGCACATGGGCCCGGGCCGCGACGAGCTGGGCCTGTCCTGGTACTTCGCCGCCACCATCGAGGCCCTGGGGCAGAGCCCCGCCGCCCCGTTCGTCGGCCTGCCCCTGGCCGAGCCCCTGGCCCAGGCCGTGAGCGACGAGTGGCTCCTGCCCGGCCTGGATGCCGAGGGCATGGGCCTGTCCGTGGCCATTTTCGAGATTCCCTCCTCGGCCCTGCGGCTGCTGGCCGCCTGGGGCGCGGGCGGCCCCATCCTGGTGGTTGCGGCGGCGCTGCTGCTGGCCCTGCCCGCGCGCTCGCGCTTCGGCTACGGGCTCATCGCCGCGCTCATGCTCTGCGGGGCGCTGACCCCGGCGCTGCACACCCCGGCCACGGCCTGGGCGCTGTGCCTGTGCCTGGCGGCGGCCAGGGCCGAAGCCCGGCCCAGGCAGGACCCCGCCCCGGCCGGAAATTGACGAAAACCCGCGCGCCCCGGCCCCACAAGCCCTTTCCGGCAGCGCGCCGAACAGACGGAGACCAGACATGAAGGCATTTTCCCGGCGCGCTCTGCTCACCCTGGCGGCCCTCCTCCTCCTCACCTCCACCGCCCCGGCCCAGCCCGTGGGCGCCGCCCCGGTGCTCAGGCGCATGGACGCCGTGCTGGAGGAGAACGCCCGCCTGCGCGACGAGGCCTGGAAGGCCCGCGGCAGGGGCAAGGAGGAGGCCCGCCGCGCCGCCGACGCCTACGAAGCCAGCGAGGCCCGCCTGGAGAAGACCCGCGCCGAGGCCCTGGCCCACGTGGCCGGGGTGAGCCCCTCCCAGGTGGAGGAGATGCGCCGCGACGGCAAGGGCTGGGGCCAGGCCGCCGGAGAGCTGGGCGTGCACCCCGGGTTCCTGGGCATCGGCAAGGTGCCCATGTACGAGCCCGCCAGCGTGCGCAAGGCCGCCCGGGCCGAGGCCGCCAAGGCCAAGCGCAAGGGCGCCAAGGGCGCGAAGGGGACCAAGGAGGCGGACTCCGCCCCGGCCAAGGGCGGCAAGAAGATCAAGGACAAATCTCCCGCCGCCAAGCAGAAGGCCAAGGCCGACTCCGAAAAGCCCAAGAAATCCAAGAAGAAAAAGAGCCAGTAGCATCCCGCCCGGCGCATTGACGCCCTCTTGCAAAATGAGTAATGCGTAGTTCAGTAGGGGAGGATTCTTCTCCGGCCGGAGTGGTGCGCCCTCGGCCTCTCCCCTGCGCGATGCGCCTCATGCGCCAGGAGTGCAGCCATGGCCCAACAGATCGGCAGCGCCAAGGTCGTCAAGGGACAGGTGACCGCCCTGGGCCCGGAAGGGTCCAGGAACCTTGAGCCGGGCAACCCGGTGTTCAAGGGCGACACCATCGCGACCACCAAGGGCTCGGCGGGCTCCATCGAGTTCCTGGACAAGACCGTGCTGAACGTGGGCGAGGCCTCCAAGGTCAGCCTGGACCAGTACGTTTACAACGCCGACAAGGGCACCGGCCAGGCCCTGTTCAAGATGGCCCAGGGCACCTTCCGCACCGTCACCGGCGAAATCGTCAAGTCCAACCCCGAAAGCTTCAAGATGCAGAGCCCGCTGGCCACCATCGGCATCCGCGGCACCGAGACCGGACACACCGTGCCCCCTCCGGGCCAGGGCAGCGAGAACCACCTCGTCATGGTCTACGACGGCAAGCCCGTCATCATCCAGCCCATCGGCGGCGGCCAGTTCCAGGTGCTGTCCACCTCCGGCGTCAAGGTCGAGGTCAACCAGTTCGGCGCGGGCCCCGTGCTCATCATGACGCCCCAGGAATTCAAGTACTTCCAGGCGCTGACCCCGGGCAACATCCAGAACCAGGGCGCGCCCACGGACACCATCTCCACCGCCCCCGGCCAGCAGACCGGCAAGGTCGACCCCAAGGTCCAGGCGGCCAGCGACGCCGCGAGCAAGGCCCAGGCCGATGCGGCGGCCAAGGCCGCGGCGGAGGCGGCGGCCAAGGCGGCTGCCGCGGCTGCGGCGGAGGTGGCGGCCAAGACCACCGACCCGGCGGCCAAGGC
>JAEXRD010000054.1 GCA_023438245.1 Pseudomonadota bacterium
CGCCCTCCTGGGCGTCCTTGGCGGCCTGCAGGGCGATGCGCTCGGTCTGCTGGGCGTTGTCGGCGTTCTGCTTGATGTTGCTGGCCATCTCCTCCATGCTGGAGGAAACTTCCTCAATGCTGGCGGCTTGTTCGGTGGCGCCCTGGGACAGGGTCTCGGACGAGGCGGACAGCTCCTCGGAGCCGCTGGCCACGTTCTCCGTGGCTCCGCGCACCTCGGCCACCACCTGGCGCAGCCTGAGCACCATGTCGTTGAGCGCGCTGGCCAGCACGCCGATCTCGTCCTTCTGCTGGATATCCAGCTGCGTGGTGAAGTCGCCCTCGGCCATGCGCTTGGCGAAGTCCACGCCCTGCAGCACCGGGCGGGTGATGCTGCGCGTGAGGAACACGCCCAGCACCATGGCGATGATCACGCCGAGCAGCACGCCCACCAGGGCCACGGTCTTGCTCAGCGCGGCGGCAAGCCCCATGCCCTCGGCGGCCTCTGCGCCTGCCTTCTTGTGGTAGGCCACTAGGGCATCAGCCGCGGCGAGGGCCTCGTTCATGCGCGCGCGCGAGTCGCCGAAGAGCACCCCGGCCATGTCCCGGAAAATGTCCTGGCTGGCCTTGGCCTCGGCGGACATCTTGTCGAACCCGGCAAAGACCTGGAGCGCCTGGGGCTTGGTGACGCCGTCCAGGATGGCCTTGGCCCTGGCCTGGCCGCCCTTCTCGGCGGTGGCCGCCTTGATGTCGACCACGGACTTGTGGAAGGCGTCGTGGTGCTGCCGGATATCCGCGATGGCCGCGTTGATGCTGGGGTTTTCGGTCTTGAACCCGCCCAGCCACTTGCCGAAATTGCAGGCCGTGGGGTCGTCGCCGCCGTCAAAGACCTTGCCGCCCAGGGCTATGTCCTGGAGCTTCACCTCCAGGGCGTAGTGGTCGCCCCGGAAGCGCATGATGTTGGCCTGGAGTTCGTCGGGCTGGAGCAGGTCGGACTCCGAGAGCTTCTTGGCCAGCTCGATGGCTTTGTTGTTGGCCTCGCGGGTGGCGGCGTTCTTTGCCTTCAGGTCCTCGAACAGGGCCTTGGCCTTGGAATCCACGGCGAGCTTGGCGTAGCTCTCGAAGGCCGCGGCGGTACGCTCGCGGGACTTGGCGATGTTGTCCATCTGGCGCTGACGGTCCTGCTTGGTCACCTCGGCGCTCATGAGCGTGCGCAGGGACTGGCCCACGGCGTAGAGCTCCACCTTGATGGCCTGCGACTCCTGCAGGCCCGGCAGGTCCGCCGTGGCGATGTCCGTGCCCTTCTGCGCCAGGGCCGTGAGCTGGACATAGGCCAGCGTGCCGACCACGAGGGTGATGAAGGCGGAGATCATGAATCCGCCCAGGAGTTTCACTTTAAGTGAAAGGTTCTTCATGGTGGTGCTCCTTGCTCGGACGCCGATTTTCCACAGCCGCAGAGGCCGTGCGGACAGGCCGAATAATGCCTACCGTCACAGGACGGTATCGGCTCAATGTCGGGACTCTTAACCCCAATATGGCGTTTGGGCAATGTGCGGGCGGAAAAAGTGGGCTAGACCATGCCGGGCATCAGGCTGGCGAGGGTGTAGGCGTCCAGGGTCTTGAACATGGCTTCGCTGGCCTGCTCCCACACGCTCTTGGTGGGGCAGGTGGAAAGCCGGGTGCAGGTGGCGCAGGTATCGCGGCCCAGGCCGCAGCCCTTGAGCACCACGCAGTCCTCCAGGGCGCGCACCACGTCGCCCACGGTGATCTCCGCCGCCGGGCGGCGGAGCAGATGGCCGCCCTTGGGCCCGCGGCGGCTGACGACCAGACCGGCGCGCTTGAGCCTGCGGATGAGCTTTTCCATGTACTTTTCGGAAATGCCGGTGCGGGAGGATATCTCGGCCACGGAAACCGGGCCGTCCGTGCCGTGTGTGGCGATGTCGATGAGCATCCTGGTGCCGTAGCGGCTCTTTGTGCTCAGGCGCATGGCGTCTCCGAGAGGAAAACGGGGGAGGGGCGCAAGCGGCCTCCTCCCCCGGATTCGTCAGTCAGAAGGTGAGGGGGCGAGGGTTATTCCTCTTCCTCTTCCTTGGGCTTCAAGTGCTCGGGCACCTCCATCATGTGGATGACCAGCGGCTTGAGGAAGCTCCACTTGATGCCGATCTTGAACTCTTCCTCCAGGTCGCGGATGGCGTCCCAGCAGTTGTGGCAGGGGGCGATGACCAGCTTGGCGCCGGTGGCCAGGATCTGGTCGCGCTTGACCATGAGCGCGCGGTTGCGCTGGGGCCGGAACTTGCCCACGCCGTTGAAGCCGCCGCCGCCGCCGCAACAGAAGTTGTGCTCCTTGTTGGGGCTCATCTCCACGAAGTAGCCGGGCTCCACCAGGTAGGAGAGGATCTCGCGGGTGATCTCCTTCAGGCCGTAGTTGCGCACGTAGTTGCAGGAGTCCTGCAGGGTTACGAGCTGCTTGATCTTCTTGGCCGGGTCGATCTTGATCTTGCCGGTGCGCAGGGCGTGGGCCAGCCACTCCACGTAGTGCAGGTAGGGCTTGGGCGGCAGGCCGTCGGGCCGTCCGGCCCAGTAGGGGCCCTCGATGACCGTGGCGCGGTGTGCGTGGCCGCACTCGGTGCCCACGGCGACCTTGGGGTTCAGGCGCTCGATGGCGGCGTAGACGTGCTCCACCTGCATCTTGCAGGCTTCCCAGTCGCCCGCGAAGAGCGACAGGCTGGTCTGCTCCCAGCCGGAGCTGGGCACGGTCCAGTTCTCGCCGGCCACGTGGAACAGGATGGCCGCCTCGCTGATGTCCTCAGGGTAGTGCTTGGGCTCGCGGGCGTTGACGGTGTACATCACGTCCGCGTTTTCCTTGTCGATGGGGATCTCCAGGCCCGGCCACTCGTCCTGGGCCTCCTCGGCCATCCACTCGCAGGTCTCGGTCCAGTCCTCGTCGGTGACGTTCATCTGGGCCTTGTACACGCGGTGCATGCCCGAGCCGATCTTGAGCTCCCAGGGCACGAAGCCCTGCGAGTAGAGCAGGCCGCGGGTGTAGCTGAACATGACGCCCATGTCGATGCCGTAGGGGCAGTACTGGCCGCAGCGGTTGCAGCAGGTGCACTGGCTCCAGGCCACTTCCATGGCGTGGCGCATGAACTCGTTGTCCACGTCGCCGTTGCGCTTGACGATCTCGCCCAGGGTGGACTGGATCTTGTAGGCCGGAACCTGCTTGGGGTCGCGGTCGTTGACCAGGTACAGGAAGCAGGAATCGGCGCACAGGCCGCAGTGGGCGCAGATCTCAAGCCAGGTGCGCGTGCGCGATTTGCAGGTGTTCTTGATGGACGCGGCAAGCTTTTCCTTGTCCACGTTCAGTTCTTCCATCTCGGCGTAGTACTGCTTGCCGCCCTTGTCCGCCAGGAGGGTCTCAAGATCCTCCTGCGTATTGACGGGCGTCCGGTTGCAGAGCTTTCCTTCAGGCATGGAACTCTCTCCTTCTCGTTAATGGCCGCCCGGGGGCTACCAGTCCATGGGCGAGCCCTTGAGCCCGCCGCGCTTGATGCCGTAGTCCATGCCAAGCTGGCCGCGCGACAGGAAGAAGCCCACCACGTGGAAGAGCTTGGTGAAGGGCACCGCCAGGAGCATCAGCTCGCCGGTGAGGATGTGCGCCAGAAGCCAGAACTCGTAGTCCGCGCCGATCTGGTGCACGGCCATGAAGCCGGTGACGAAGGGCGCCAGGGTGATGGCCAGGAGCGCGTAGTCGTACAGGCTGGTGACGATGCGCACCTCGGGCAGGGCGATGCGGCGGATGATGATGCCCAGCCCCGCGCCGATCATGATGATGGTCAGGGCGTCGGCCAGGGCCATGGGAATGGTGGGCCAGCCGATGCCGAAGCGCATTTTGAGGATGACGGCGTGCCCGGCCAGGAACAGGGGCACGACGACCAGTCCGATGTGGAAGCAGAAGAACAGGATGGTGAAGATGGGCTTGGCGCGCCAGCCGTGCGAGGCAAACGGCACGAGCCAGGCCATGATGCTGCGGACGGCTCCGCGCATTCCGGCTTCGCGCTGGGTGGCGTAGGCCACGCGGTCAAGCTTCCAGTCCAGCCCTTTGATGTAGGTGTAGACGCGCCAGGCCAGTCCGCCGACAAACACGGCGAACGTCAGCCACAGCAGGGGTCCGGTGATGAGTGCGTACATGTGGTTTCTCCTTGCCGCCTAGTGGTGCTCGGGGAACTTGTGGATTTCCTCGTCGCGCGAGGTCATCCAGGCCCAGAGGCCCCAGAAGCCGACCACGAACAGGCCCATCAGGATGTAGATGATGCTCTTGGTGTGCATCATGAAGTCGTGGTAGATGTAGTATTCCATGTCCGGCCTCCCCCTAGTGGGCGTCCTTGTATTCCGGGTGCTCGAAGAAGATGGGCATGCGGCTGACGACGAAGCGGTAGACCGTCACGCCCAGGGTGACCACGAACAGCGACACGCCGATCTCGCCCAGGCTCGGGAAGTAGCGCTGGTCGGCGGGCAGGGTGTAGTTGAAGGCCACCAGGGACACGTTGAAGCGGTTGAGCATGATGCCGAACACGGTGAGCACGGCGGTCCACTTGATGAGCTTGATGTTCTTCTCGCGGCTGCCGATGGCGTAGAGCAGGCTCGGCAGGGCCACGAAGCCCAGCACCTCGACCAGCCACCACGCGCCCCAGCCGGTGGCCAGGTAGTGCCAGTTGTTGTCCGCCGCCAGGGCCACCAGCTTCACGCAGAAGTAGGCCGCCAGGGCGATGGAGGCGCCGCGCGCAAAGCCCAGGATGACTCCGTCGTGCTCCTCCAGGTAGGTCTTGTCCATCATGTGGTGGAAGGGCTTGTGGGCCAGGGTGCCCTCGAAGATGACCATGGACAGGCCCGCCGGGATGCTCGACACGAAGAAGAGCACGGCCAGGTAGGGGCTGTACCACAGCGGGTGGATCTTGCTGGGCATGGCGATGTACAGTGCGCCCAGCGAGCTCTGGTGCAGGGTGGACAGGATGACGCCGAACACGGTGAGGGCCAGCGTCAGCTTGTGGATCTTGTTGCGCAGGTTCTTCATGCCCAGCCACTCGAAGGCCGCGGGGCTGAACTCGATGGCCAGCACGGTGACGTACAGGAAGACGCACAGGCCCACTTCGAACAGCAGCGAGGTGGTGCCGGGCTGCACGAAGATCGGATAGACCAGGCGGTAGGGACGGCCCACGTCGTAGTGCAGGGCGAAGACCACCAGGGCGTAGCCCAAAAAGGCGGTCAGGATGGCCGGGCGCACCGCCGAGTGGTATTTCTTCAGGCCGAAGATGTAGCAGGCGCTGGAAGTGGTGTAGCCGCCGGCGGCCAGGGCGACACCGCAGAGCAGGTCAAAGCCGATCCAGATGCCCCAGGGGTTGTTCTGGTCCAGGTTGGTGACGCCGCCCAGGCCCTTGGTGAACCGGAGCACGGTGAGCACGAGGCCCACGGCGAGCAGAACCGCGGTGATGATGTTCGCCGGGGTCCAGATGCTGTTGTTGCTGTTCTCAGTGCTCATTTAGGCACCCTCCCCGTCTTTGCCTTCGGCCTCGGCCTTGGCGGCGGCCTCGGCCTCCTCAAGCGCGCGCTTCACTTCGCGCTCGATGGCCTGGGCCTTGTCTTTCTCGGCGCTGTCCATGGCCTTGGCCAGCTTGGCGTCGGCAGCGGCCTGAACCTCGGCCTTGGCGAGCTTCACGGCGTGCTTCTGCTCCTCCTCGGCCACCTTCTCCTTGCGCTTGTTGATGGCCCAGACGCCGCCCAGCAGGGCGGGCCACAGGGCGGCCACCATGGGCACCACGGAGAGCGCGCCGCTGGTCATGGAGGGCACGCTGGTGTTGCCCAGGTCCTCGCGCATGCCAAGGGTGCTGAAGCTCTCGCCGGAGATGTACATCCAGCTCGTGCCGCCCATTTCCTTCTCGCCGTAGATGTGGTTCAGGTAGCGCTCGGGATTGCGCTTGATGCGCTCGCGGGCGATGTCGATGAGGTCGGCGCGCTTGCCGTAGGTCAGCGCCTCCTTGGGGCAGGCGGAGACGCAGCCGGGGGCGCTGAGCTCACCCTTGCTGATCTGGTCGTGGCACATGGTGCACTTGATCACGCGGGGGGTGAGCGGGTCGTTGTACTCGTAGGTGGGCACGTTGAACGGGCAGGCCACCATGCAGTAGCGGCAGCCAACGCACACGCTGGCGTCGTAGGTCACCGAACCGTCGGGGTTCTTGGTGAAGGCCCGGACGAAGCACACCGAGGCGCAGGCGGGCTCCATGCAGTGGTTGCACTGGGCCTTGCGGTACACGGGGCCGTTCTTGCCCTTGTACTTGTTGACCACGGTGTAGTTGGTCTCGTCGGTGCGGCGCTCCTTGTCCAGGACGGTCAGGTCCTCGAACGGCTTGGGGGGCGCCTTGAGTTTGTTGACCTTGTTGCATCCGGCTTCGCATTTGCGGCAGCCGATGCAGCGGGTTGCGTCGAAAAGCACACCCTTGGTGTCGGGGTGGCCCTCGAAGTTCTTGCCAGCGGCGGCCTGCGCCTCAGTGCCCAGGGTGGCGGTCAGCCCTGCGGCGCCCAGCAAGCCGAGAAACTGTCTTCTCTTCATTGACGTGCTCCTCTTATGTGCCGGGTCCGGCTTACTTCTTCTTTTCCTTGTGGCAGCCGACGCAATCCGTGTTCAGGGGCTTCTTGAGCGCCATGGACTTGTGGCAGCCCATGCACTGGCCGTGGTATGCGGCCTTCAGCCCCGGACGGGCGGGTTGCTTGCTGTCAAATCCCTGGCCGTGGCAGTTCACGCACTTGGGCGGCTTCTTGGAAGCCGGGCTGTTGTGGTGGCAGGCCTGGCACAGGGTGCCGGGATCGGCGTGGAACACGCCGGACATCTTGGAGTCCTTGATGTTCTCCACCAGCTTCATCACGATCTTGCGGTGGGGCATCACGCTTTCTTCGTACTCGTTCACCAGGCTCTTGATGACGACCTTCTCCGGGATGTCCTCGGTGGTGTAGACATCGGCCTTGTCGGCGCGGCCCTTCATGAGCTCGGCGGCGGCGGCGGCCTTCTCCTCGGGCTTCATGTTCCAGTAGGCGGGCATGCTGCCGGGCTCGGCGGTGATCTTCAGCGCGCCGGAGGTATGGCACTTCTTGCAGGAGGCCTGGGGCGGATTCTTGCGGGCCTTCATCAGCTCGTGGCAGCCGGAGCACTTGGCGTCGGCCTTGGAGGTGTTGTGGCAGCCCACGCAGGAGCGCTTGCTGGTGGCCAGGTGCATGGCCTTCTCCAGCTGCACGAAGCCGCCTTCCTTGCTGCCCTGCACGGTGTGGCACTTGGAGCAGGCCGCGGTCTCCTTGTGGTGGCAGGCGCGGCAGCTCTCGACGTTCTTCTCGTGCAGCTTGTGGTTGAAGGCCACCGGGCTCATGGCCATGGGCTTCTGGCCCTCGGCCGGCTTCTCGATGGAGACCAGGGTCATGTCGGGCATGCCCTGGCGGCGGATGAGGCGCGCGCCCTCGGGAGCCTTGGCCACGGCCTCCTTGTTCTTGGCCGCGATCTTCTCCTGGGCTTCCTTGCCGTGGCAGCCCGAGCACAGGACCGGCCCGGTCTCCTTCTTGCCGGCCTTGGCCAGGGCCAGGTGGCAGTTCACGCAGGAATCGTGGCTGGCCTGGGACATGCTGCGCACGTCCTTGGTGGGCTTGGCCTCGTGGCAGGCGCGGCAGGTGCCTTCCTTGCCCTTGGCGTAGAAGGTCTTCTTGGTGTCCTTGTTGTACTCGTGGTGGCAGCGGTCGCAGTTGTCCTTGGCGGCGGCGCCGTCCTCGGCCTTCAGGGCCGAGGGGATCTCCTTGGACTCGCTGTGGCGGAAGTGCAGCGCGTTGGTGAATCCGGCGGACTCACGCGCGGACACGATCTTGGGCTTGGCGTCGTGGCAGGAACGGCAGGCGCCGTCGAGGGGGCCGGTCTTCTGGCCCTTCTTGGCCATGTCGTCGTGGCAGCCGATGCAGTTCTTGTGGTAGATGACCTTCACCTCGGCAAAGGTGGTGTCCTTCTCCCGCTTATACTTGGCCACCACCTTGCCGTCCTTCACCGGGTGGCAGGACGCGCAGTCCTTGCCCGTCTTTTCCAGGGCGGCGGTGTGCTTGTCGTGCAGGAAAGTCACGGGGGGCAACTCCAGCTTGCCCATGGCCGACATGGCGTCGATCTTCACCACGTCCGCTCTTGCCGCGGCGTTCGCCTGCGCCTCCCCGACCCCCTGCGCCTCCAGGCTCAGGATCGAGACCACGGCCAGGGCGAACAGGGCCCCGGCGGACAGCAGCAGTACTCTTCCTTTTTCCATGTTGTTGTTCCTTGCCTCGTACGTTGAGAGGTTAGCCCGTTCCACGAGTAATCCCGGAATTCGGTCGGAACCCGTAGGGCGTCCCGCACAAATACCGACAGTCAGGTAGGAAATTTTGTCTTACCCGTGACTAGCGGATTCCGCCAGTCGCGTCAAGGGAGGTCGGCCCAAAAACATTGCTTTGGTCGGAAATGAAAATGACGGGAAATCCGTATGTTGAACCGGCAAACTTGGCTATGTGACACGGATCACAAGCTATTCCCGCCCGTTGTGGCGGAATTGTACACGGAAATGTGGAGAGGGGAATTCAGAGCGACTTAGTAGGGATTGGGGTGGGGTTTCGCCCGCCATCCCCGAAATAAAGTTCTCCGTATTTGGCTGCAAAAAAAGGCCTGGCCCCCTCCCCAGAGGGGGGAATCTGGGCTATGGGACAGGCAATGACCAGGAAAGGAGGCGAGCCATGGCCATAGTCTGCTGGGACGGGAGCCTGAAGGTGGGGGTGGAGGTGGTGGACGCCCAGCACCAGTACCTGTTCGAGATCATCAACGCCATGCAGGGCAAGCTGGCCAGGGGCGATGCGCAGAGCGCGCTGGTGGAGGGGCTGGACAGCATGCGCACCTACGCGCGCTTCCACTTCGAGGCCGAGGAGCGCCTGCTGGCCGAGCACGGCTACCCGGAGCTGGGCCGCCACCGCGAGGCGCACAGGGGCTTCCTGGCCGAGGTGGAGCGCCTCTCCGGCGCGGAACCGACCAGCGCCAACGCCTGCCAGGCGCTGGGCTTCCTGCTGTCCTGGCTGGTGGGCCATATCCAGAGCATGGACGGGCGGTTCGCGCCCTTCCTGGCCGAGCAGGGCGTGCGCTAGCCCGCCGCCGCGGAGGGCCTGGCCGCGGTCTCCAGCGTCGCCAGCGCCCGCGTGGCGAAGCTTTCCGGGGTGTCCCCGGCATCGGCCTGAACCACGCCCAGGGCCAGCGGTAGGCGCGCCCCCCCGGCCAGTTCGCGCTCCTGGGCCAGGCGCTCCAGCTTGGCGGCCAGCAGGCGGGCCTGGCCCTCGGTTATGCCCGGCGCCAGGATGAGGAAGCTGCCGCTGCGCCAGCGGAACAGGCTGTCGGCCTTGCGCAGGTTGGCGCGCAGCAGCCTGGCCAGCTCGGCCAGGACGCGGTCCCCGGCCTCGAAGCCCGCCTCCTCGCACAGCCGCTGGAAGCCCCGGGCCTCGGCCATGATGGCGCAGAACCCCGCGCCGTAGCGCTTGAGCCCTTCCAGCGCGCCCACGATCATCTGGTCGTAGGCCGTGCGGTTGAGCGCGCCGGTGAGTTCGTCGCGGTGGCGGTGGCGGTCCAGCGCCTGGGCCAGCTCGCCCACGATCCAGTCGGCCCGGCGCAGCGGCCGCACCAGCCCGGCGAAGACCGTGGCCCCGGCCAGCACCAGGGCGGCCAGGCCCAGGGCCAGGGCGGCGTCCGCGCTGCCCGCCAGGCCGGCCGCGTGGTCCGGGTGGGCGGCCAGAAACGAGCGCACCGCGTAGAACAGGGTGAGCAGCGCGCCGCAGGCCAGGGCCATGCACAGGGTATGGATGAGCGTCGGGATTGCGCCCGGCTTGCTCGCAGCCGGGACGCTTGGTGCGGGGTCGTGGGCTTGAGCGGACATGGTCGCCTCCCCCTGGGCCAGCCCCCGCCGGGGCGCGGCCCGCTTATGGCGCGTAGGTGTAGCGCAGCTCGCCGGTCTGGCCGCGCAGCCGCATCTCCACGAAGAAGTCCGTCCAGGTCCAGCCGTAGCGGTCGCCCATCTGGCGGCCCGGGCCGAACTGGCGGATGAGCTGTTCCTTTATGAGGAAGAAGTTGGCCTCGCCCTCGAACACGATGCCCACGCCGGAGAGGCGGCCCTTGGGGAAATAGTAGGCCACGCTCTTCAGGTCGGCCTCGCCCAGCTTCAGCAGCTCGTCCTTGCGGGCGTAGGTGTCCTTGAGCGGCAGGGGGCTGGTCACGGCGTCCAGGTCGGGCAGCTGGGCCCTGGCCTTGTCCAGCGAGGTGCCCCAGGGCAGGCCGCGGAACTCCAGGGGGGCCTTGCCCTTGGCGAAGGTCAGGTCCGGGCGCTGCGCCCTGGGGGGCTGTGCCGGGCGCTTGACGAAGGGCGGGGGGGCGTCCTCGTCCATGGTCGCGGGGGGCGCGGCGGGCGCGGGAATGGGGGAGATGTCTGGGCCGGCGGGGGCGTCCTGCTGGGCCGTGGCCGCGTGCGGCAGGGCCAGGAGTATCGACAAGGCCAGGGCGAACGCCAGCGGGCGGGCGGGGAAAACGATGCGCATGGGACCTCCGTGCTGCTGGCGTTGAGCAGGCCAGCCTGGACGATTGTCCCCCGAGCGGGGCCGGAAATCAAGCCCCCGGGGCGCAGTTTTCGAACCCTCGGCTACAGGTACAGCGCCTGGGCCATGCGCCGGGCCCGGGCCTCGTCGCTGGTCTGCAAAACCAGACGCCCCAGGCGCAGCAGCTTGCGGCCGCATTCCATGTCGGCCAGCAGCACCGCCTCGCGCGAGCGGCGCAGGGCCAGCCGGAAGGGCCCGGAATGGAAGGGGTCTGTGGCCTCGTACACGCGGAACTGCTCCGTGGGCAGCGGCTGGGACTGAGCTTGGCGGGCGGTCATGGTGGGCTCCTTGCTCTCGTTCGTTGTTGTTTCAAACTACGTAGCAAAAAGCGGGCCCATGGCGGCGGGCCTGATTCGCGGGGCGCGGGGAGGCTGGCGGGGGTTTTGGCGGGCGGGGCAGTGCGCAAAAAAAGACCCCCCGCCTGCGGGCGGGGGGTCTGCCTGGCGGCGGAGAAAAAAGGCTAGACGCCCTGGAGCACCCAGATGACACGGCCCACGGTGCGGGCGGCCATCTCGGCGGCGGGAACGTGCAGGTCGGCGTGCCCGGCCTCGGCGGCGCGCAGCACGAACTGGCCGTCCTGGTAGTACACGCGGCGGATGAGCAGCCCCTGGTGGGGGAAGTGCACGGCGCACAGCGCGCCGTCGGGGTGCTGGGTCTGCTCGCGGTCGATGCCCACGAAAGCCCCGCGCAGCAGCACGGGCTCCATGCCCGAGGCGTCCAGGCGGACGACCAGCAGGCCGGGGCGGTAGAAGGTCTCGGGGATGTTCAGATCCTCGATGGGCAGCGGCTGCCACGCATCGGCGCCGGGCTCGGCCCCGGCGGTGCTGGAAACGGGCACCACGCGGCCCTTGGAGTTGCTGCGGCCATAGCTGGCCGGGGCCTCGCGCAGGAGGTTCTCCTCGCTCACGGCGGCCTTGGCCGGGTTCAGGTACACGGGGTCGTGGCCGTCGGAGAGCCAGTTCGGGTTCAGCCCGTGGCTGCGGTAGAGCTTCAGGAACCAATCGGAGGGGACGGAGCAGCGCCGCTTGGCGTCGGAGATGCTCGACTGGCGAACGTCCAGGACCTCGGCGAGCTGCACCTGCGTGCGGGCTCCCGTGGCCTTCTTGATGCGTTCCATGGCTTCCTCGAACCAGCGCTCCATGCGCTCGTCGCACTTCTTCTTCAACTTGGCCATGGCATGTCCTCCGTCTGTTGTTCTATATCGCATTGCTGCTTTGAGCCACTGGCCACCAAGCGCTTCGCAATCCTTATCGTGAAGGAATGATATGCGGAGCATCGCCCAGACGTCAAGCTGGAACCGAACGGTGTGTACACTGCATTCCGTTCCATTGCAGTTCCGAAGAACGGTAGGGCGGGGGGGTAGGGCCGCTGAATCACATGCGCCTGGGGCGGAGTTATACGAAATTTGGACGCTGTCAATGCAATTACTGCAAAATAAGTATATCGTATCAGTCGTGCAAGTCGAATCTGAGACCGGCCCTGCCGGGACTGTCGCCCGGAATGGCCTGCATCCCAGTCGCTCCGGGGGGTGCCGGGCAGGCGGGACTTCCCTCCCCGGCGGGACTGTGCTAGTCACCGTGAGCCGAACAAGGGCGCGCAAACCACCGTACAACAGGACTGCACATGACGAACAACGCTGGCGGCACCTCGCGGGTTTTCCGCGCCTACGACATCCGGGGCGTGGTGGGCAGGGATTTCGACGCGGACTGGGTGGAGGAGTTGGGCCGGGCCTGCGGGACCTATTTCCTCTCGCGCGGGCAGCGCCGGGCCGTGGTCGGGCGCGACTGCCGCCTGACCTCCCGGGGCTTCGAGGAGCGGCTGGTGGCGGGCCTGTGCTCCACCGGCGTGGACGTGCTGACCCTGGGCATGGTGGCCACCCCGGTGTGCTATTTCGCCATCCGCCACCTGGGCCACCAGGCCGGGGTCATGATCACCGCCAGCCACAACCCTTCCGAGTACAACGGCTTCAAGGTCTGGTGCGGCAGAAGCACCATCCATTCCGAGGAAATACAAAAGATCGCCCGGCTCATGGGCGGGGGCGAACATCCTTCGGGCGCGGGCCTGGCCTGCGAGCACGACATCGTGCCCAGCTACCTGGACACCGTGTCGCGGCTGGTCAGCCTGGACGGCCCGGTGAAGGTGGTGCTGGACGGCGGCAACGGGGCCGCCGGGCTGGTGGCCGCCGAGCTGCTCACCCGCGCCGGGGCCGAGGTCATCCCCATTTTCTGCGAGCCCGACGGGCGCTTTCCCAACCACCACCCCGACCCGGTGGAGGAGAAGAACCTCGGCGCGCTCAAGGCCAAGGTGCTGGAAACCGGCGCGGCCTGCGGCATCGGCCTGGACGGCGACGGCGACCGCATCGGCGTGGTGGACGAGCGCGCCCAGGTGGTGCACGGCGACCGCCTGCTGGCGCTCTTCGCCCGGCATGTGCTGGAGGACAGGCCCGGCGCGGCCATCATCGGCGACGTGAAGTGCTCGCACCTGCTGTTCAACGACATCCGCGCCCACGGCGGGCGGGCCATCATGTCCGCCACCGGGCACTCGCTCATCAAGGACCGCCTGCTGGTCGAGAACGCCGCCCTGGCCGGGGAGATGAGCGGCCACATGTTCTTCGCCGACCGCTACTACGGCTTCGACGACGCGCCCTACGCCGCGCTCAGGCTGGCGGAGATCCTCTCCCGCTCGGACGCGCCGCTGTCCGCCCTGCCGGGAGGCTGGCCGCGCACCTTCGTCACCCCCGAGCTGCGCGTGGACTGCCCGGAGGAGATCAAGTTCCAGGTGGCGGCGCGCGCCCGCGAGGAGTTCGCCAAGACCTACACCCTGGAGGGCGACGACGGCGCGCGGCTGGTGTTTCCCGACGGCTGGGGCCTGGTGCGCGCCTCCAACACCCAGCCCGCGCTGGTGCTGCGCTTCGAGGCCGAAAGCGAGGCCCGTCTGGCGGAGATCCGCCGCCTGGTGGAGGAGCCGCTGGCAAAATGGGTGGACGAGATGGCCGGGAAGTAGGTAAAAGCAGGGCAGGACGCACGGCTCGGCCTTCACTCCCCGCCGGAGAGGCCAGGCACAACCCCCGCAGGTCCCATGACGCGCAAGAAACTCCTTTTGGCCGCCCTGGCCCTGGCGATCCTCGCCGGGGGGGGCTGGTTCTACTACGCCAAGACCCGCACGGCCTCGGCAACCAAGGTGCTGGCCACCGCCAAGGTGGAGCGCGGCAGCGTGCGCCGCGTGCTGGAGGCCACGGGCATCATCAAGGCCCAGGTGGGCGCCAGCGTCAAGATCGGCGCGCGGGCCACGGGCGCCATCTCGCGGGTGTACGTGCGCGTGGGCGACCCTGTGAAGCGCGGCCAGGTGGTGGCGGAGATCGACGCCCGCGAGCTCAACGCCCAGCGCGAGGAGGCCGCGGCAAGGCTCAAGCTGGCCGAGGCCAAGGCGGCCTACGCGGCCAAGACCCTGCCCCGCTACGAAACGCTGACCAGGGCCGGGCTGCAGGCCCAGGCCACCCTGGACGAGACCGAGCAGAACCACAAGGTGGCCCGGGCCGAGGCCCAAGCCGCCCGCGCCGCGCTGTCCACGCTGGATGTGCGCATTTCCTACACCAAGATCGTCAGCCCCATCGACGGGGTGGTGAGCCAGGTGACCGCCCAGGAGGGCGAGACCATCGTGGCGGGCCTGCAGGTGGCCAATCTCGTCACCGTGCTGGACCCGGCGCGCCTGGAGATGTGGATCTACGTGGACGAGACCGACGTGGGCCGCGTGAAGACCGGCCTGCCCGTGGAGTTCCGCGTGGACTCCCAGCCGGACAAGGTGTTCACCGGCACGCTGGACCGCGTGTACCCGGAGCCGGAGATCCGCGACAACATCGTGTACTACAAGGCCCTGGTGGACGTGGACCGCGAGCAGGCCCTGCTGCTCAGGCCGGAGATGACCACCCAGGTGCGCGTGGTGGTGGACACCCGCGAGAACGTGCTCACCGTGCCCAACCAGGCGCTCAAGTGGGTGAACGGCCGCCAGGTGGCCTTCGTTACCGACCCGGCCAACCCCGCCAAGCCCCGCGAGGTGCAGCCCAAGCTGGGCCTGCCCGGCCTGGAGCGCACCGAGGTGCTCGAGGGCCTCAGCGAGGGCGATGAGGTGGCCACGCAGATCGTGCTGGCGGGCCAGCCCAAGAGCGAGGCCAAGAGCGGCCAGTCCGGCCCTCAGTCTGGCCCCCCGGGCGGCCCTCCGGGCGGCGGGGGCGGCGGTCCCGGTTCGGGTGGCGGCCCCAGGCCCGGCGGCGGTTCCGGCGGCGCGAAAAAGGGCGGCTAGATGGCTTCCCCCACGTCCGGCCCCGTGGTCCAGATGCGCGGCATCGGCAAGGTGTACCGCCAGGTGCTGGCCCCGGAGGCCCGGCCCGGGTTCATCGCACGGCTGCTGGGCAAGAAGCCCCTGCCCGAATCCCATGAACCCCCTGAAGGGGGCGAAGGGGGGGGCGTGCAGGTGCTCACCGATGTGGACCTGACCATCCAGCCCGGCGAGTTCGTGGCCCTGCAGGGCACGTCCGGCTCGGGCAAGAGCACGCTGCTGCACCTCATGGGCCTCTTGGACACCGCCACCAGCGGCACCTACCAGCTGCTCGGGCGCGACGTGGCGGGCATGAGCGACGACGAGCGCTCGGCCCTGCGCGGCTCGGCCCTGGGCTTCGTGTTCCAGAGCTTCTACCTGGTGCCCTACGCCACGGCACTGGAAAACGTCATGCTGCCGGGCATGTACACCGGGCTGGCCGCGGCCGAGCTGCGCCAGCGGGCCCTGCGCCTGCTCTCCCGCGTGGGCCTGGCCGAGCGCGTGAACTTCAAGCCCGCCAACCTCTCCGGCGGCCAGCAGCAGCGCGTGGCCATGGCCCGCGCCCTGCTCTGCGACCCCGGCCTGCTGCTCGCCGACGAGCCCACGGGCCAGCTCGACAGCGCCACCAGCGCGGAGATCATGCGCCTGTTCGCGGAGATCAACGCCGAGGGCCGCACCATCGTCCTCGTCACCCACGACGAGGGCGTGGCCCGGCAGGCCAAGCGCGTCATCCGCATCGAGGACGGCAGGATCGTGGACGACCGCAGCACCGCCCCCGCCGCTTGAGCGCGGCCCTGGCGCCAAAAACTACGTATTCGCAATGATTTTGGGTGCCTGAACCCTCCTGGGGTATTGACTTCACCGGCTTTCGAAGTGATAGCCTATGACCCATAAGTCCGGCCTATAGTCTATCTCCGGAGGCAGCATGAAGAACCTCTCCGTGGGCGGCGCCGAGGGTGCGTCTCCGGCCAAGTCCGCCAAGGCCTCGTCCGGGGCGTGGCGGGCCACCGTCAGTGACGGCAAGCCCCTGTGGAGGCTCGGCGCGAACCGGGCGCTCTCCCATTTCCTGCGGCCCGCCCAGTGGGGCCTGCGCATGCGCATCCTGTTCGTGGCCGGGCTGATGCTGGCGGTGGGCATGGGGGTGCTCATCGGCTTCGAGGCCTGGCAGAAATCGGCCAACCTGGAGCGCAGCGGCGCGGCGCGGCTCAAGCTCATGGAGCACTGGGTGCGCGACGAACTGCGCTCGCGCATGGACGGGCTCAACGCCTCGGTGAACCTCATGGCCACCCTGCCGGAGATCACCAGCGCGGTGGCCCGGCGCGACCGCGAGAGCCTCAAATCCTTCATCCTGCCGTATTCCGACAAGCTGCGCATCGCCACGGGCAACACCAGCCTGTACTTTCACTTCCACACCCCGCCGGCCATCTCGCTCCTGCGTACCTGGGACGTGAACCGCTTCGGCGACGACCTTTCCAAGTACCGCAACATGGTGGTGCGCGCCAACCGCGAGCTGTCCTCCTTCTCCGGGCTGGAGCTGGGCCAGGGCGGCACGGTGATCCGCACCATCGCGCCCATGTTCCACCAGGGCCGCCACGTGGGCAGCGTGGAGGCCGCCATGAGCATCCAGGACGCCCTGGCCAAGCTGACCCTGGCCCAGGACTACGGCGTGATCTTCGTGCTGCACAAGGAGATGCAGAACGTGTGGGAAGGCGCGGTGGAGCACGCCCAGTTCGACAACTGGATCATGGTCAAGAGCCTGGGCGACGCGGACGCCGCGCTGGCCGACAAGGTGCTGGACCAGGGCAGGCCCGAGGGGCGGGCGGACGACTTCCTGTACCGCCTGTACCCCCTCATGGATTTCCAGGGCCGCGAGATCGGGCATCTTGTGCTCACGTACAACGCCGGGGCCCAGGCCCAGGCCAACGCGGTGAAGACGGCCCAGTTCGCGGCCCTGGCCCTGACCGGCGCGCTGGCCCTGTGGCTGGTGCTGTGGTTCAACGTGCAGCGCATCATGCGCTTTCTCGAGCGCATGGGGGCCATGGTCTCGGCCAGCCACCGCAACGATTTCACCCTGCGCTTCGACCAGGACCATGTGCACTGCCTGGAGGTGCTCTCCTGCGGCAACAAGGAATGCCCGGTCTACAAGAACCCGCGGCTGGTGTGCTACCTGGAGACCGGCAGCGAGGCGCTTTCGCCCTCGCAGCGCGGCACCTGCGTGCACCTGAACCGCTACGGCTCCTGCACCGCGTGCCCGGTCTACGCCGCGCGCACCGGCGACGAGCTGGCCGAGATGCGCAACCTGACCAACACCATGATGCGCCTGTGGAGCGAGTTCCTGGGCCGGGTGGACAGCCTGCTGGCCGAGGTGCTGCGCAACCAGCACGGCCAGCCGGGCGGGGCCAGGCCCTCGCTGGACCGCGTCTCCGGCTACCTGGAGGAGATGGCCCGGCTCACGGCCTTCAGCCACGACCTGCAGGGCGTGAACAACATCGCCGAGGTCTACAACCAGCTCGACCACGTGTTCGGCACGCACTTCCGGCTCTCGGCCTACGCCATGATGGAGGTGCTGCAGGGCCAGAACCGCATGGCGGTGGTCATGGACAAGGGCGGCTTCTGCCAGGCCTTCAGCCCCGAGGTGCTGGGCAACAGCATGCTCTGCCGGGCCCGGCGCGGCACGGAGGAGGTTGCCAGCCACCCCAACCCGGTGCTCTGCCCCTATTTCAACTGCGACACCGCGAAATACGTGCGCTGCTGCCTGCCCATGGTCATGGGCGGCCGGGTGGGGGCGATCTTCTCCTTCCTGGTGCCCCGGCAGGAGTGGGACCCCAGCCGCAAGCGCATGGTGATGCTGCGCAAATATCTGGACGAGACCGCGCCGGTCATGTCCTCGCTGCGCCTGCTGGAGGCCAGCAAGGAGCAGAGCCTGCGCGACCCGCTCACCCTGTGCCACAACCGCCGCTTCCTGGACGAGTACCTCCAGGGGCTGGAGTCGCTGTGCAAGCGCGAGGGCAGGCGGGTGGCGGTGATCATGGCCGACCTGGACTTCTTCAAGCAGGTGAACGACCAGCACGGCCACCAGGCGGGCGACAGCGTGCTCAAGCAGGTGGCGGCCATACTGCGCGCCAACCTGCGCGAGAGCGACCTGCTGGTGCGCTTCGGCGGCGAGGAGTTCCTGATCCTGCTGCACGACCCCACGCCGGGCGGCGCGGAAACGGTGTCCGAGAAGATCCGCCAGGCCGTGGAGAGCACCCCCTTCGCGCTGCCGGAGGGCCAGAACATCTCCAAGACCATGAGCCTGGGGCTGGCGGAGTTCCCCGACCACGGCGACACCATGTACAAGGTCATCAAGTTCGCGGACGTGGCGCTTTACGAGGCCAAGAGCAAGGGCCGCAACAAGGTGGTTCGCTTCGAGCCGGAGATGTGGGGCCAGACGGCCTACTGAGGGCGCTGGCGGCGCTGGCGGCGTTGACAGCGCCCCGCGGCGCGGCATAGTGCCGGGCATGCGGAACGAAACACCCCGCGAGCTGCTGCGCTTCGCACATCCCGAGCCCCTGTCCACGGAGACGGCGCGCCCGCCCCGGCTGCCCGTGCATCCGGTGTTCCTGCCCTTCGCGGGCTGCCCGCAGCGCTGCGTGTACTGCGACCAGCGCGCCCAGACAGGGCAGGCTCCCGAATCCATCGACGACACCCTGGCCCGCGTGCGGCGCGAGGTGCAGGCCCACGAGTCCCCCGTGGAGCTGGCCTTCTACGGCGGCACCTTCACCAGCCTGCCGCCCCGGCACATGCGCCTGCTGCTGGAACTGGCGCAAGAACTGCGCGCCGCCGGCAAGGTGGCCCGCGTGCGCTGCTCCACCCGGCCGGACGCCATCGACCCGGAGCTTCTGCCGCGCCTGGCGGGGATGGGGCTGGATCTCATCGAGTTGGGCGTGCAGACCTTCCACGACCCCGCGCTTGCGGCCAGCCGCAGGGGCTATGGCGGCGATTTGGCCCGCCGCGCCTGCGCCCAGGTGCTGGACTGCGGCCTGGCGCTGGGCATCCAGCTTTTGCCCGGCCTGCCCGGCCACGCCCCGGAGGACCTGGCCCGCGACGTGGAAATCGTCGCCCAGATAGGCCCGGAGTTCGCCCGGCTGTATCCCTGCCTGGTGCCCGAGGGCACGGAGCTGGCGGACCTCTGGCGCGCGGGAGACTACGAACCCTGGCCGCTTGAGGCCACGGTGGAGGCCCTGGCCCGCGCCCTGCTGACCCTGTGGGCGGCGCGCGTGCCCGTGGCGCGCCTGGGCCTGGCCGAGGACGAGGGCCTGCGCATCCTGGCGGGCCCCCGCCACCCGGCCCTGGGCCAGATGGCCCGCGCCCGCGCCCTGCTGCTTTTCGTGCAGGCCCTATTGCCCACATTGGCCGAAAGGCCCGACACCCTCATGCTGCCGCTCAAACTGCGCGGCGAGGCCCTGGGCCAGGGCAACGAGCTGGCCGCAGAATATGCGGCGCTGGGGCTTTCCGTGGGCTTCCACCTGGCTTGGGACTGCGTGCTCGGTTGCGGAAAATGACGAATCCGGCCCGATATTTCCCCCGTTGACCGCTCCCGCCTTCATGCCCTATCCTGCCAATCTGTCCGAGGATATCCTCCCGCACGGGAGCCGGTCCCCGGAGCGCGCCCCGTCGAATCCACGCCACGACGCCGGGCGCTTCTGTCTGTCCCATGAAGGAGCACCCGGATGTCCAGCCAGTCCAGCCACGAATTCTACGGACCCGACATGTCCAAGATGCCGCCGCTGCGCGCCATCGCCGAGACGCTGATCCTCGACCCGCGCGTGCGCACCGTCAGCGCCGCCGAGGCCTACAAGCTGGCCTGCGAGCAGCACGACGTGGCCGCCACCGACATGCCCATCTACCCCCCCGCGGCCAAGCGCCTGGGCCTGAAGCGCGGGGCCAAGGTGCTGAACAACTGCCATGGCCGCATCGTGGGCCGCAGCGCCAATGCCCGCCGCTTCTACAACGCGCTCTCCGCCACGGAGCAGCAGAAGGTGCTGGGCGACATCCGCGAGGCCATGTTCGACTTCCAGAAGCGCCCGCTCATCAAGGCCCACGCCATCCTCGGCCTGGACCGCGACCTGATGATCAAGGCCACGCTGGTGGGCGGCGTGGACGACGCGGTGAACATCTTCAACTGGCTGGCCAACTTCACCCCCTACGACGAGTTGGCCAAGGAGTATGAGAAGAGCCCCAGGCTGCCCATCCAGGACATCCTGGTCATCGGCGACAACCTCTGGAGCAACCTCGATCCCTTCTACCACAACCACGGCGGCCCGCAGCTGGCCCTGGTGGACGAGAAGGCCAACGTCATCTTCAACCTGGGCATGCGCTACTTCGGCGAGCGCAAGAAGGGCACCCTGACCCTGGCCTGGACCAGCGGCATGCGCTTAGGCATGGCCGCCTGCCACGGCGGCATCAAGGAGATCGACTTCTCCGCCTGCAAGGAGGCCGCGGCCAAGAAGGTCGGCAAGCGCAGCGTGGCCTTCTTCGGCCTGTCCGGCACGGGCAAAAGCTCGCACACCAACAGCGCCGACAACGGCGGCACCCTGCCCAAGGGCTTCAAGAAAGTTGTCCTGCACGACGACGCCTTCCAGATCGACGTGGACCAGAAGGTCTGCCGCGTGTGGGAGCCCACGCTGTTCGACAAGACCGACTCCCGCCCGCTGGGCCACGAGGACTGGCGCTACATCATCAGCGTCATGAACCACGGGCTCATCGCCAAGGACGGCAAGGTGCTGCCCCTGGGCCAGGACCTGCGCAACTCCAACGGTCGCGCCCTGTTCGACCGCGACCTGCTGGGCGCCTACGTGAACCGCTGCGGCTTCCCGGACACCATCTGCTGGCTGATGAAGGACTCCTGCCTGCCGCCGGTGATGCGCTTCACCGACCCGGCCCTGGCCGTGGCCATGGGCGCAAGCCTCATGACCCGCCGCAACCGCGCCGAGAACGTGCCCGAGGAAGAACTGCAGAAGCTCGTGTTCGTGCCCTTCGCCAACCCCTTCCGGGTTTACGAGCTGTGGCGCGACGTGCAGGCCTTCACCAAGGTGTTCACCCACGGGGCCACGGGCTACTGCTTCAACTCCGGCGGGTTCTGGAAGTCCAGCGACGTGGACCTGCGGCCCATCCCGCTCAAGACCTCGCTCACCATCCAGAGCGCCATCCTGCTCAACAAGCTTTCCTGGGAAGACCTGGACTTCCTGCCCGGCGCGCAGATTCCCACCCAGAAGAGCATCGAGGCCCTGCTGCCGGGCTACTACGACGCCTACCACCCGGCCCTGGTGGAGAACCGCGCGGCCTACCAGGCCACCCTGCGCGGTCGCTTCCGCCAGCGCACCATGTTCCTGCAGTCCAGCGACCTGCACGACAAGCCCGGCCTGCTGCTCAGCCTCATCAACGCCCTGGGCATCAAGGGCGCGGACGAGGAGTAGGAGGCGAGACGGGGTGTAGCCGGGGGAGGGGCGAAACTTTTTTCAAAGGCTCTTGACTAGGAAAGCCACCAGTGAACTGGTAGGAACCTAGGAATGGCGCCACAAAACAAGTACATCCTCCGCTCGAAAATTTCAGAGGCGAAAACCAGGCAGTTGGTGAGGCTTTTCGTC
>JAEXRD010000058.1 GCA_023438245.1 Pseudomonadota bacterium
GGATAGTACGTTTACGGTACAGCCCCGGCCCCGGCCCGAAACCTGACGACGCCAGGGGGCAAAGGACGCGTTTCGAAACGCCCCCCCACCTACTCCTCCTCGACGGCCTCCATATCGACACCCTGGCGCTTGTAGGAGCGATAGACGCTCATGCCCAGCCAGGCCGAGCCCGCCAGCAGCACCACGCTGGTGCCCACGGAGAGCGCGCGGCCCAGGCCGGATTCGGCGGACAGGCCCGCGCCGAACAGCGCGGCGATGAGGTGCTGCGGCACATAGCCCACCGACGTGCCCAGGATGAAGGGGACGGCGGGGATGCTGGTGACGCCGGCGGCCACGCTGGTGAGCAGGTTATGGCCCACGGGCAGCAGTCGGATGGCCAGCGAGGTGCGGAAGGGACCGGTCTTGAGGAAGGCGTCGAGCTTCTCCACGCGCCTGCGGAAGCGCGCCAGCACGAACTCGCGGCCCAGGGTTCGGGCCACGGTGAAGTCCAGCGCGCAGCCCAGCGCGGCCCCGATGGTGGCCAGCAGAGCGCCCAGCAGGCCGCCGAACACGTAGCCGCCCAGGAAGGCCGTGATCTGCCGGGGCAGGCCCAGGCCCGTGGCCAGCGCGGTGACGCCCACGAAGAAGGCGTAGCCCGCCAGCCCGCGGCCCTGCACGTGCTCCAGCATCCACTGGCGGTCGGCCAGGTGGCCTTCCAGCCCCATGGCGCGGCCCAGGGCGATGAGCCCGCCCAGCACGCACAGCAGGGCCAGGCCCTTGAGCGCGGGCTTGAGCCCGTTCGGGCCTTTCGGCTGCTCCGCGCTCATTTCCCGCCCTTTTTCTTGGCCTCGGGCGGGGCCAGGCGCGGGCTGCGCAGGGCGCACACGCCCAGGAACAGCGCCAGGCACTGGGCCAGGCCGAACACGAGGTCGCGCTGCACGGCCCCGTACCACATGCCCAGCAGCGTGCCCGCCACCAGCGGGATGTACAGCCAGCGCGGGCGCATGCCGGTCTTGGCGGGCTTGCCCAGGATGCCCCGCCAGAACAGGGCGATGAGGAAGAAGACCTGGAGCCCTACGGCCAGGGACAAAAGCTGCACGGCCCGGGGCGCGCTTTCGGCATCGAACATGTTCACTCTCCCTTGGGGGGCCTAACGCATGCGGACGGCGGCGCGGACCGCCTCCTCGTCCTTGCCCTGCACCCTGAGCGCGCGCACCAGCACGTCCCAGAAGTCCTGGCGCTCCGGCATGAGCGCGGCGGCCTGCCGGGACAGCACCTCGGCGATCTGCGGGTCCTCCCCGCCCTCCAGGTACAGTCCGGCCAGCATGTTCAGGGCGTAGGCGTCGTTGTGGTTCACGGTAAGGGCCTGGTGCAAAAGCTCGCGGGCCTGCTCGGTCCTGCCGGCGGCCACGGCCACTCGGGCCAGGGGCCGCAGGGCGGCGGCCTCGCCGCCGGGCAGCTCCAGCGTGCGGCGGTACAGCTCCTCGGCCCGGTCCAGGTCGCCCGCGGCCTCGGCCAGGCCGCCCAGGCGCACCAGGCTGAACCCGTGCTTGGGGTCCAGGTCCAGGCAGCGCTCGTAGGCCTCGCGGGCGCGGGTCTCCTCGCCGCTGCGCTGGCAGGCCCAGCCCAGGTTGTACCAGGCCATGACGTCCTCCGGCGTGGCGGCGACCACAACCTCGAACTCGCGGCGGGCCAGCTCCGGCTTGCCCAGCTTGGCGTGGCAGATGCCCAGGGAGTTGCGCGCCAGCACGTTGTCCGGGTCGGCCAGCAGGGAAAGCTTGAATTCCTCCACCGCGGCGTACAGGTCGCCCTCCATGAACAGGCGGTCGGCGGAGACGTTGAGCGACACGCTGCCGAACACGGCCACGCGCGGGGCGGGCAGCAGCAGGGCGTGGTCCAGGGCCTTGCGCGCGCATTCCAGCATGTCCGGCTTGCCGAAGTGCAGCACCGGATACCCGGCGATGCCCACGGCCAGCTCCAGCCCGTGCTCGGTCCGGGCGCGCCGGGCGAGCTCGGCGCAGGCCGGCTCCAGGGCGGCGGTCTCCGCTCCGGGCAGGAAGTGCACCAGCCCGCCCAGGCCGAAGCGGCCACCGGCCACGGAGGAGGCCCCTTGCGCCTCCGTCTCGGCAAAAATCCTGCCCGCCAGCTCGGCCACGCGCAGCACGCCGTTCTCCAGGCGCTGCTGGATGGCCCGGGGCCTGTGCTGGGAGCCGGGCTGCGAGCCGGGCTCCCCGCCGTCCTCGCCCTCGTCCTCATGCGCGCCGGGCGCGTCCAGCACGCGGGTGAGCACCAGGCAGAAGCGCTCGGCCCGCTGGCGGGCCCCGGCGTAGAAGCCCAGAAAATCGCGGTAGGCGTACAGGCCGCTGAGCATGTCGCGCCGGGGCTGGCTCTTGCCCTGGCCGCCCTCGGCCTCGAACAGGCTGTCGCGCTCCTGGATGAGCGTGAGGCGGTCGCCGGGCTCCGGGGCCCAGGCCGGGTCGCCCGCGTGCAGCACCTCGCCGTAGGCGATCTCCTCCTGCACCTCGGAGAGCACGATCTCGCCCTTGTACAGCGTGGGCGCGCCCCCGGCGATGCGTTCGTCGCCGGAGAGCCGGGCCTCGAAGGAGCGCTGCTGGAAGCTGGGCGACCAGACCAGCAGGCGCTGGCCCTCCTGGGCCCCCACGCTGCGGCCCAGGCTCACGGAGACCCGCTGCATGGGCAGAAGCTCCAGGATGCGCCCGCCGTTCTTCAGGATGTCCTGGTAGGCGAAGACACGGCCCCGGCCGTGGTCCTTGGCCGTGCCCACGGCCTTGGAGGCCCCGCGCATGAGGATGCGCGCCTGCTCGCGCGGGGTGCGCTGGAACTGCTGGCCGCGCAGGCTCTGGGGGTAGTTCACGTAGCCCAGGCTGGCCGAGAGGTGGATGCGGTCGCCGGTGACGTCGTCGGTGAAGGTGAGCGCGGAGAGGGCCTGGCGCGCCTGCTCGGCCAGCTCCTGGCAGGCCCTGGGGCTGGCGTCGGGCACCAGCAGGCCGAAGGTGTCGTTGTGGATGCGCGCGCCCGTGACATGGCGCGGGCACAGCTCGGAGAGCACGCGCCCCACCTCCGCCACGATGCGGTCGCCCATCTGGTAGCCGTAGCGTTCGTTGATGCGCTGGAAGCGGTCCAGGTCCAGCAGGATGACGCCCAGGCAGGCGCTGTAGCACTGCATGTCCGGGTCGCTGCGGCCGCCGCTGGTGGCCGAGAGGCAGTGCTGGATCAGCTCGATCTCGCGGGTCAGCGTGGCCAGGAAGTGCTCGCGGTTGGAAAGCCCGGTGAGCCCGTCGGTGACGGCGCGCTTGTACAGCGCCAGGCTCTGCAGCACGCCGGTGACGAGGGCCTGCAGGTAGGCGGGCGCGGTCTTGGGGGCCTTCAGGCGCACCCCGCGGGCCACGAACACGCCCAGGCACTCGCCGCCCAGGGCCTGGGGCGCGATGAGCGGCAGGGTCAGCTCGCGGCGGGACTGGTCGTAGCGCAGCTGCGGCGCGGCCTGCCCGGCCTTGGGGAAGAACAGGCTGTAGGACGCGAACGGCAGGAAGCCGTGCACCGCATCCTTGAGCACGTGTTCCAGGTCGATGAGATCCTGGCGGGTGAGCCTGGCGGAGCTGTCGGAAAAGAGGGTGGCGGGCGGTCGCATGGAGGCTTTCCTACCCCGAGCCGGACGCTTGCACAAGTGGCAGGCGCCAGCCGGGGGAGAAATGGATTTACAATGATGGCGAATCGTGCCATGAGGGCGTCCCCGAAGCCCAGGTACCGGGCCAACGGGGGGAAGTGCAAACCATATGGACGTTCTGAACGATTCCGCGGCCCTGCGGCAGCGCTGCCAGAAATGGCGCGCCAAGGGCCTTTCCGTGGCCCTGGTGCCCACCATGGGCTTTCTCCACGCCGGACATCTCTCGCTCATCGCCAAGGCCCGCACCCTGGCCGACCGCCTGGTCCTGTCGGTGTTCGTGAACCCCACCCAGTTCGGCCCCAATGAGGACCTGGACCGCTACCCGCGCAACCTGGAGCGCGACTGCGAGCTGGCCCGCGAACACGGGGTGGACCTGGTCTTCGCCCCCCGGGCCGAGGACATGTACCACCCGGACCACGCCACCTGGGTGGAGGTGCCCGACCTCTCCGGCGTGCTGTGCGGAGCCTCGCGCCCCGGCCATTTCCGGGGCGTGTGCACCGTGGTCACCAAGCTCTTCGGCATCGTCCGGCCCGAGGTGGCCGTGTTCGGCCAGAAGGACTGGCAGCAGCTGGCCATCATCCGCCGCATGGTGCGCGACCTGGACCTCGGCGTGAACATCGTGGGCATGCCCATCCACCGCGAGGAGGACGGCCTGGCCCTGAGTTCGCGCAACGTCTACCTGGAGCCCGACGAGCGCAAGAGCGCCCCGGCCATCCACCAGGGCCTGGGGCTGGTGCAGGCGGCCATCAACGCCGGCGAGCGCGACCGCGAAAAGCTGGCCCTTATCTTCCGCGCGCACCTGGCCGATAAGCTGCCCGGGGCGCGCATCGACTACGCCGAGCTGGTGCACCCCGAAACCCTGGCCAGCGCCGGGGCGGGCCTCTCCGGCCCCACGCTCCTGGCCGTGGCCGTGTTCGTGGGAAAGGTCCGGCTTATAGACAACATGCTGCTTGAGGTGTAAGCACACGTGCCCAGACGTACGTTTTTAAGCGCAAAGATCCACGGGGCCACGCTGACCAGCGTGAACCTGGACTACGAAGGCAGCATCTCCATCGACACCGCCCTGCTGGAGCGGGTGGGGATCCTGCCGTATGAACGCATCGACGTGTACAACATGGCCAACGGGGAGCGGCTGACCACCTACGCCATCCCCGGAGCCCCGGGAGAGATCTGCCTCAACGGGGCCGCCGCGCACAAGGGCAAGGCCGGGCAGAAAGTAATACTGGCGACATACCTTGAGCTTGAGCCCGACGAGATCGCCGCGCACAAGCCCAGGGTCATTCGCGTGGATGCCGCCAACAGGCCCGAGGCGGCCCACGATACGTTTCATACCTGATATATATAACTGGAGGATTTCATGATCGCACCGAAGAGCCGTTACATGTTCACGTCCGAGTCCGTCACCGAGGGGCACCCGGACAAGGTGGCCGACGCCATCTCCGACGCCGTCCTCGACGCCCTCATCGGGCCGGACCCCGCCTCGCGCGTGGCCTGCGAGACCCTGGTCACCACCGGCATGGCCTTCATCGCCGGCGAAATCACCACCAGCGCCTACGCGGACCTGCCCGCCATCGTGCGCGAGACCGTGAAGGAAATCGGCTACAACAGCTCCGACATGGGGTACGACTACGCCACCTGCGCGGTCATGTCCTCCATCGACAAGCAGAGCGCCGACATCGCCCAGGGCGTTGACCGCTCCAAGCCCGAGGACCAGGGCGCGGGCGACCAGGGCATGATGTTCGGCTTCGCCAGCAACCAGACCCCCACCCTCATGCCCGCCCCCATCTACTACGCCCACCAGCTCTCCCAGAGGCTGACCCGCGTGCGCAAGGACGGCGTGCTGAAGTTCCTGCGCCCCGACGGCAAGACCCAGGTGGCCGTGGAATACGAAAACCGCAAGCCCGTGCGCATCGACAACGTCGTGGTCTCCGCCCAGCACGACGAGTCCATCAGCCACGGCGACCTCGTCGAGGCCATCAAGAAGGAAGTGATCTTCAAGACCCTTCCGGAGAACCTCATCGACGACAAGCTCAAAATCTACGTGAACCCCACCGGCCGTTTCGTCATCGGCGGCCCCGTGGGCGACTGCGGCCTCACCGGCCGCAAGATCATCCAGGACACCTACGGCGGCATGGGCGCCCACGGAGGCGGCGCGTTCTCCGGCAAGGACCCCTCCAAGGTGGACCGCTCCGGCGCGTACATGGCCCGGTATGTGGCCAAGAACATCGTGGCCGCGGGCCTGGGCGACGTGGCCGAGGTCCAGATCGCCTACGCCATCGGCGTGGCCGACCCCGTCAGCGTGGTCTGCACCACCCACGGCACCGGCCAGGTGGACGACGCGGTGCTGACCAAGGCCGTGCGCGAGGTGTTCGACCTGCGCCCCTACTTCATCCTGAAGCGCCTGGATCTGCGCCGCCCCATCTACAAGCTGACCACCAACTACGGCCACTTCGGCCGCGAGCTGCCCGAGTTCACCTGGGAAAAGACCGACGCCGCCGCGGACCTCAAGACCGCCTGCAAGCTGTAAGTCGCACCCCACACGACCAACGCCAGCGGGGCCGGGAGATTCGCTCTCCCGGCCCCGTTTTTTTGTCCGATTCGTGTCCCGAGTCCCGCGCGTTACGCGCCCTTTCCAGCCCTCGCCCGGCGCAGCAGCGCCAGCCCGCCGGACACCGCCAGCGCCGCCAGCAGTCCGGCCACGGCCCCGTACACGATGGCCGAGCCGGTGCCGAGAAAGACCATGGCGCAGGTGCTGGCAAGGCTCATGCCGACCTTCTGCGTGACGTAGAGCGAGCTGCCCAGGCCCCAGGCCAGCCCGGCCCCGGCCCCGTAGAGGACGTAGTCCCCGGCGCGCTCGCGGAGCGTTTTTCCGTTTGACGTGTGCGGCACTGCCAGTTCCCCCTGGGCCTTCTCTAGTGCATGCGCCCGGCGCAGGGCAAGGGCCGGCACCGGAAAGCATGCCCCGCCGCATCGCATCTCCCGCACCTTCCCATCGCCCCCCGGCTGGGGTAGAGGGGGGCATGCCCGCGACCGACGCCCTCAGCCGCAAGATCGACCTGCGGCTTCTGCCGTACCTGTTCGTGCTCTACGTGGTGGCCTACCTGGACCGCGTGAACGTGAGCTTCGCCGCGCCCTCGCTGACGCGCGAGCTGGGCTTTTCCAGCGGCGTGTTCGGCCTGGGCGCGGGCATGTTCTTCGCGGGCTACGTGCTGTGCGAGGTGCCGAGCAACCTCATCCTGCGCCGCGTGGGCGCGCGCCTGTGGATCGCCCGCATCATGGTCACCTGGGGCATCTTCGCCTGCGGCATGGCCGCCGTGCACGCGGAGTGGAGCTTCCACACCCTGCGCTTCCTCTTGGGCGTGGCCGAGGCGGGCTTTCTGCCCGGCATCATCTACTACCTGACGCTGTGGTACGCGCCAGCCCGCCGCGCCCGGGCCGTGGCCCTGTTCATGGCCGCCACGCCCGTGGCCGGACTTATCGGCGGGCCGCTGTCCGGCCTGCTGCTGGACATGCACGGCCAACTCGGCCTCTCCGGCTGGCGCTGGATGTTCCTGCTGGAGGGCATCCCGGCGGTGCTGCTGGGCTTCTCGGTGCTGAGATTCCTGCCCGACGGCCCGGCCGACGCCCGCTGGCTCGCCCCGGACGAACGCGCTGCCCTGGCCCGCGAGCTGTCCGAAGCCCCTGCCCCAGCGCATGGCGGCGAGGGCTTCTGGCGCGTGCTCGGCGCCCTGGCGCGCGATGGGCGAGTGTGGCTCTTAAGCATCGCCTATTTCGCGCTGTGCGTGGGCATGTACGGGCTGGTGATGTGGATGCCCACGCTCATCGGCGAAATTCTCGGCCCCGGCGCAGGCCCGGAAAAGGTCGGCCTGCTCTCGGCCATCCCCTACCTGGGCGGGGCGGTGGGCATGGTGCTCATCGGGCGGCATTCCGACGCCACCCGGGAACGCCGCTGGCACACCGCCGGGCCGCTGTTCGTCAGCGCCACGGGCTTCGTCCTCGCGCTCTGGCCCGCCCCCGCGGCTCTGTTCGGCCCGTGGTGGAGCCTGGCCTGCTTCACGCTGTCCACCATTGGCCTCTGGGGCATGCTCGGCCCCTTCTGGACCATCCCCACGAACCTGCTCTCCGGGGCCGCCGCAGCCGGGGGCGTGGCGCTCATCAATTCCCTGGGCAACGTGGGCGGCTTCGTCGGTCCGACGCTCGTGGGCTACGTGCGCGACGCCACCGGCAGCCACGCGCCTGGCTTCCTGTTCATCGCCGGGGTCATGGCGCTGGGCGGCGGGGCTATTTTGTGGGTAACTCGGGGGAGGGGCGGAACTTTTTAGGAAAGGCTCTTGACTAGGAAAGCCACCAGTGAACTGGTAGGAACCTAGGAATGGCGCCACAAAACAAGTACATCCTCCGCTCGAAAATTTCAGAGGCGAAAACCAGGCAGTTGGTGAGGCTTTTCGTC